>NZ_JBSSHR010000013.1:0-188780 GCF_059089345.1 Micromonospora sp. BS32 | reverse complement strand
CTCTGCAATCCAGCGCGGCCGACCTGAACCCCGAGATCGACACTTCGGAAAAGTCACTTCCCGGACCCGCCACACCCCAGCCTAGAACAACCCTCGCCACGGCCTCTTGACACAGAGGGGTGCCAGAAGCGGATGCCGCAGCGGCCCTCCGGATGGCGTGGCCCGGGGTCGGGACAAGCGAACCGGCATGGCGCTGAGAAACTGGTGGCATGACGAGCCGAATCCACGGGGATCTGCAGTTCGTTCGTGCGACGGCCGCGGACGTGGCGGACGTCCTGGCGGTGCTCGACCACGCCGCGGCCTGGCTCACCGCCGCCGGCATCCAGCAATGGCCGGACCGGTTTGTCACCGAATGGATAACACCGGCCGTTGAGCGCGGGGATACCTGGCTGGTACGTGCCAACGGTCGCACGGCGGGCACGGTGACGCTCGACTGGTCGGATCCCGTATGGAGCGACTGCTTGGGTCGAGCCGGCTACCTGCACCGGACGGCGGTGGAAAGGTGGGCTGCCGGTACCGGCAGCGCCATCCTGACCTGGGCCGCGGATCGGGCACGCGCCCACGACGCCGCCGTGCTACGGCTCGACTGCGTGGCCACCAATCCCGGCTTGCGGGCCTACTACGAGGCCGCCGGCTTCCACCACCGCGGTGACGTTGAAGTCGGCGGCGCTCCCGGTCAGCGCTCCCGCGGCGGCACCCGAACGCTTGTCAGCCGCTACGAGTTACTTCTCTGACGAGAACGGCGGCCGCTCTCGATCGCGTACACGCCGTTACAACGGCGCCACCAGCGCGCACGGTCGGCGGCAGATGTGCGCACCTGACCTTGGTCCGGACGCCGGCGGCAACCGGCTACCCGCTGCGATCTAGTCGCCGGAGAAACCCCAGAAGTAGATTTCACTGGGATTGCCTTCAGTGTCGTGCAAGACCGCGCACCGGCCGAACCAGCTTCGCGGGGCGAGCGGTTTGAGCGCCTCGACGTGTGACCGGGTCAGCTTGGTGACGCCCAGGTGCTCGAGCGCCTCCGCCCCGACGACCGGCTGGACCGTCCCATAGTCGGGCTCTTCGCCGTCGGCCAATACCCGAGACATGTCCAATATCGAGTGCGTACCGGACTCTTGGACGGACTCGTCCGCCCATAGCTCCGCCTCCGTCCGCGGCCGATTCGGGAAGTCTGCGGCGGACTTGCCGTACTCATACGGCGCTGCCCACCAGTAGTCGCCGGTTTCGAAAACCTGCCGCCGTAGTCCGTCCAACGCGACTTGGAGATCCGGCTGATATGCGACGTAGTAGTGCCACCCGGACGCGCCCATGGGAACCCCCTTGATCTTGGATCACGCTAGCGGGAAGGCAGGCGGGTGTCCACCCGCCCGCAACGCACTCAACTCGGCTGACTGTGCGCAACAGCCGAGCAGCCAACGCCCGATCAGCGGCATGAGCGTGCACTTGAGTCTCCCAACGCCAGCCAGCGCCATGGAGTGCATACCCCACCCAGTCTGGTGGTAGCAGGCGGCGGTAGGGTGTCGGTCCATGCCATCGGTCAAGCAGGTCCAGGTCACCTTCGACTGCATCGAACCCGAGCGCGTCGGTCGGTTCTGGTGCGAGGTGCTGGGGTACGTCGTGCCGCCTCTCGAGGGCTTCGGAACGTGGGACGACTTTCAGCACTCGATGCCGCCCGATGAGCAGGGCTCGTGGTTCGCCTGCGTCGATCCTTCGGGGGTCGGCCCGCGTCTGTACTTCCAGCGCGTGCCCGAAGGCAAGGTGGCCAAGAACCGCGTCCACCTCGACGTGCGGGTCGCCTATGACCTTGAGGGCGAAGAGCGGCTGGCCGCCCTCGAGGCCGAGTGCGCTCGGCTCGTCCCACTCGGCGCGAGACGCGAGCGACTGCTGTACGACGGCACCGACGCGTGCATGGTCATGCAGGACATCGAGGGCAACGAGTTCTGCCTCACCTGAGGACCCGCCGACCGGTCATCGGCAGATCCGGATGCCCATGCGACCAGGCGCCGGCGGAGGACGTGTTCGCATGATCGACGTCGGCGAGTTTGAGAGCCGCTGAGGTAGTCCGGTGTGTCCATGGCGTTCGGCGTGCGAGCCTCCGGATCTGCTATTCGCGGCCGATCCAGGTGGCGACGCACGCCTCGTTGCCTTCGGCGTCGGCCAGGACCCACCACTTCGGCGCATGTTCGTCGGAGATGAGGCGGCCGCCGGCAGCCAGGGCTGCGGCGATGCGGGCTTCGGCCTGGTCGTGTGGGACGGCGACATCGAGATGTATGCGGTTGCGTTGTGGGCGCGCCGCTTCCATTTGCTGCAACCCGAGGCCCGGGCCTCGGCGCGACGGGTCAGCCAGGTAGTCGTCTTCGATTTGGCGATAACCAAGCACCGCCTGCCAGAACGGCAGCACGTCCGCGCCGACGAGTACGTCGAGGGTGACGTTGATAAGTTGCACGGCGGTCGGGTCGGCGGGGATGTCCAGTTCCTTGGCGGCGGCCGAGATCCGCCGGGCCAGCGCGATGTCGCGCCGGGACAGGGACACTGTGACGCCGGCGTGGCGCAGGTCGACGTGGAGGTACTGCTGCTCGTCGTCGTCGACGAGCCGGCCCATCTCACCGACGAAGGCGATGCCCTTGGTCAGCGAGCCGGTCCGGAAATAGGCCGAGACCACGTGGTAGAGGGAGCGCCAGTCCTCCACACCGTCGGCCGTGTGGAACTGCCCGGCGGTGATCTGCACGGTCATGCTGGAGAACCTAACATCGGCAGCACGACGGACGCTTACACCGTGGCTTCCGCACTCACCGGCACGGACGTATGATCATCGCCCCAGATCGGAAAGCGCAAGGATCAGGTGCACCCTCATTGGCGGTTCAAGACGTGGGCCGGGAACGCCAGGCCAGCCACCGAGCGTGACGGTTCGCCGTTGGTTGGCGCGCACGATCGGCGGCATAGCGGATGTTCGCTGGTCTAGTCTTGGCCGTTCCGGCCTGTTGCGAGCCTTCGCCGATGTCTACCGGTGCCGCGCATTACGGGGTCACGACGCGACCGCTGGATGCTCAGTGGTCCGGCTGGGGGTAAAGAATCGGAATGATCTTGTTGAGCATGTCGAGCAGTTCGCCGGCCCCCTGGCGCACCTGTTCATTCGCATCCAGGCCCAAGGCGTCACACGTGCGTACGGCGCCATCCCGGTCGGCGGCGAAAATCCCGAACACGTCGACAACCGCGGTGTGGATCCACGAGGAACGTTGGAAGTCGGCCGTGACCAACGCTTCGGCGACGATCGCGAGGCCCGCCGTATCCTGACGCCGGAGCAAGGCTTCGGCCGTCGCGCGCGTGACGAATGTGTCATCGGCATCGAGCACGAGTCCGAGCAGCGATTCCCGGGCTCCGGGCATCTCGGCGAAGCTCGCCAGGGCGCGGCCCGCATCCGCCCGATCGCGGTAGTCGCGACTCGCTGCAAGCCTGACCAGGGCGGCCACCGCTGAGTGTCTCTCCTCTTGCCCCACGACGGCATCATTCCATGATTCACATCCGGGCTCGCGGCGGAGAGTCAGCGTCGGGTTCCGTCGCCGGAAGAACGTAGTCGGGCCCGTTCGACCGCCGCGTGATCGTCCCTACTGCCCATCGATATTTGCGTGCACTGTTCTCGGCAGATCCGGATGCTGTGGATGCATGTCCGCAACTGATGGCGTGGGTCCTATCGTCGGTAGCCCCAGAAAGGCGGGTCCGGCAGGCCTGCCGCAGCAGGGGCGACAAGTGAACCGCTCCGGCTCCCGGCCGGTGCAGTTAACTCACCACCCGCGTCGCTGTCGCGGGTGGTAGCGGCTGCTCGCCGGCTTCGCGACGACGCCTTCCACCCCGACGGCGATCCAGTTCGTCAACCAGTCCGTGGCCTCGTCGAGCATGCGGTCTGCGGGCACAGCGCCACCTGCGGCCCGGCGTGGGCGAGCAGGTCGACCACGACCTGGCGGCGCTCACGCAGCGGCAGGCCAAGCAGCAGGAAGCCCCGTGGGAGACCGTGAGAATCCCCTCCCGTCAGCGAGGGGAGGAAGTCAAGGCTGACACTGTGCCGCATTTTCCCCCCGCGTTCGCGCGCAGGATCGGCGTCGGCGCTACTAGTCGCGCTTGGGCCAGATGAGGCCCTGATCGGTCCAAATGACACCCTTGTTGCGGCAGAGGCAGAAGGGGTGGCCAATGGGGTCGGCGTAGACGCGGAAGCCGTAGCCGTCGGGGCCGATGCAGTCCCGCTGCAGGGTCGCGCCGAGGGCCAGGACGCGGCGCTGTTCGGCCTCGATGTCGTCGACTTCGAAGTCGAGGTGGAACTGCTTGGGGTGCTCGCTGTCGGGCCACTGCGGGGCGCGGTAGTCCTCCACCTGGATGAAGGCCAGTTCGATCTCGCCGAACTGGATACCGGCCCAGTTCTCGTTACTGCCCTCCTTGACCGGGAGCCCCATCACCCCAGAGTAGAAGGCTGCCAGCTTCATCGTGTCCGGGCAATCGATGATGAAGTCGGTTAGTCGTAGCATCCCGCGATCTTGCCATAAGATCAAATGAGCCGGACTTTGAGACAGGCCCTAGCCGGCGGGGCGGGGCGGCGCAAGCCGGATCACCGCGTCGCTCGCGTCGTCACTGACCAGCAGCGCGCCGTCCGCGTCGATTGCGACGTCGACCGGCCGGCCCCACGCATCGCCCGTCGACTCGTCGAGCCACCCGGTGGCGAGGTCACGCTGCTCGCCCGGGCCCTGCCGCCACGGGAAGTGGATCACTTTGTATCCGGTGGGCCGGCTGCGATTCCACGAGCCGTGCAGGGCGATCACCGCGCCGAGGTCCGGTGCCGCCGTACCGCCCGTGAAGGTCAGGCCCAGCGGGGCCGAGTGCGCCGGGATGCCCACGTCGATCGGCGTGGCCGTCGCACAATCGGCCGCCCGCCCGTCCCGGTTGAGGTCGTAGTCCCGGTCGTACGGCATGTTGCGCACGCCCCGGTCGGGGTTCGGGTTGCAGAACGGCCAGCCGTAGAAGCCGCCCTCCCGGACCCGGGTGAAGGGCTCCGGCGGGTGGTCATCCACGTACGCCGTGACCCGGCGGCCGAGGTCGCCGCGGCCGTCGCCGTCGACGTCCCGGTCGTCGGGCACCGGCAGGCTGTCGCGGTTGTTGACCACCGCCCACAGGTCACCCGAGTCGGGGGCGAACGCGAGCCCTTCGGCGTTGCGCAGTCCACGGGCGAACAGCCGGCGATCGGCGTTGTGCCCGGCCGCGTCGTACGTGTAGATCGCTCCGCGCTGCGGATCGCTCCGGGTGTCGCTGGCGCAGACGTTGCAGGTGGAGGCGATCGACACGTACAGCCGCCCGTCGCGGACGGCGATGTTCTTCAGCACGTGCGCGTACCGGCCGCGCAGTTCGGGGGTGCTGGTGTCGGGTAGGCCGTCGGCGACCACCTCGCCGGGTCCCGGCCGGTCCCCCGTGCCGTATGGGTAGCGCACCACCCGGTCCGCCTCGGCGACGAAAACCCATCTGCGACCGGCGACATCGGCGAACACGATGTCGTGCGGCCGGCTGAGGCCGGTGAGGAACTCCCTGGCCTGACCGGTGCCGTCGGCGCCCTTGCGAATCAGCAGGACGGTTCCCCGGCCGGGCTGGGACAGCAGCAGGTCGCCGGCCGGGGTCGGGGCCATGAACCGCGGCTTGGCCGCCCGGACGTACACCGAGGCGGACCAGCCCGCCGGCAGGTTCAGGTGGCGCGGTAGGTCGTACGGGGCGGCTGTCAGTCCGGCGGGCACCCGCACCGGGACGCGGACCAGGTCGTCGGCACCGCCCGCAGCGGTCCGGCCTGGAGTCGACGGCCCGGACGTCGCGCTGGGCCGGCGATCGGGTTGCCCGCACGCACCGGTCATCAGTACGAGGACGGCGAGCAGGCCGGCAGCCCGTCGACGGCGCGGGATCATGCCGACGACGCTACCGCTCGCTGCCCGGATCACGTGAACGCCGATCCGCTGGATACTCATCATAAATCGACCCAAGTCGCATTTATGAGGCGGTCCGAACTACCCCATGGTGGCCGTCTTCGGCACTTTCGGCTGATTCGCCTCGGCGCTGCCGGGTGGGAGCCTGAGCACTGACCCAGTGGCTCCTGACCACGCTGGCCAGGAGTTCTCGGCGTGACGGGGGTGTCGCCGATGGCAGACCGACCGACGAAGCGTCTCTTTGGGCACCCGTTCGAACGTCGCCTGATCCCGATCGTGGTTCTCCTGATCGGTCTGCTCGCCGTGCCGATGCCCAGCTACGCCCGCGATCCCGGCAACCCGGCCCAACCCGCACCGGGCGGCGGGTCCCCGGTCGTCGACCCGCACGCCGGCCACCGCGCCGCCGTGGCGCCGACCGGCGGGCCGTCGATGCCCGGCCCCATGGCGATGAGCGAACCGCCCGGGGAGTCGTACGTCAAGCGGGAGCTGGTCCTGCCCACGACGGGCTGGATCGCCACGGCCAGCGATCAGGCATCGGCCTACCCGGCCGGCAACGTGCTCGACGGCCTGCCGACGACGATCTGGCACTCGCGCTACGCGACTCCCGCAGCGCCGTTGCCGCACACCATCACGATCGATATGCGCAGCGCGCTCAGCATCCAGGGATTGACGTATCTGCCGCGGCAGGACACGTCGTCGAACGGCAACGTGGGCCGCTACTCCGTCTCGGTCAGCAGCAACGGGACCGCGTGGGGCTCGCCGGTCTCGACCGGCACGTGGGGCGACACCAAGATGCTGAAGACCGCCGTCTTCGCCGCCGTCAACGCGCGCTACGTACGGCTGACCACCCTGTCCGAGGCGGGCAACCGCGGCCCGTGGTCCGCGGCGGCCGAGATCAAGGTGATCGGCGGCCCGGCCGTGGCCGCGGCGTTGCCGCGGGCAGGCTGGACCGCGAGCGCCGGCGACCAGGCCGTGGGGTATCCCGCAAGCAACGTGCTGGACGGCAACGCCACGACGCTGTGGCACTCCCAGTACTCGCCGGCCACGCCGCTGCCGCACACCCTCACCATCGACATGAAGGCCACGAAGAGAATCGGCGGCCTCACCTACCTGCCACGCGCAGACTCGTCCAACAACGGCAACATCGGCCGCTATTCCATTTCGGTCAGCGTCGACGGCAGCGCCTGGGCCACGCCGGTGGCGAACGCCACGTGGGTCGACGACAAGACCGCGAAGACCGTCGCCTTCGCCCAGGTCGACGCGCGCTACGTGCGGCTGACCGCCACCACGGAAGCCGGCAACCGCGGCCCGTGGTCGGCGGCGGCCGAGATCGAGGTGCACGGCTCGGCGCCGGCCGCGGGCGTCGGCGGCAGGTGGGACGCGCCGATCGGCTTCCCCGCCGTACCCGTCTCCGCCGTATTGCTGCCCAACAACAAGGTCCTCACCTTCGCCGCAGTCGGCGGCATGACATTCGACAAGACCGGTGCCACGACGGTGGTGTCCATTCTGGATCTCGCTACTGGTGTGGTCAGCCCGCCGGCGAACATCAACACCCAGCACCAGATGTTCTGCAGCGGGCTCGCCGTCCTGGCCGACGGCCGGGTGCTCATCAACGGCGGCAGCACCGACGGCGCGACCACCATCTACAACCCGGCGCTCAACTCGTGGACGACAGGGCCGCGGATGCAGATCCCGCGCGCCTACCAGAGCACCACGCTGCTCTCCGACGGGCGCGTGTTCACGCTCGGCGGTTCCTGGTACGACGCCGCCGGCAACAAGAACGGCGAGGTCTTCACGTCGAGCGGCAGCAGCGGCACGTGGGCGAAGCTGACCGGCGTCACGGCCACCCGGATCCTCACCGCCGACCCGGCCGGTGTCTACCGCGCCGACAACCACGCCTGGCTGTTCGCCATCTCCGGCGGCGCGGTCTTCCACGCCGGCCCGAGCAAGCAGATGAACTGGATCACGACGAGCGGGGCGGGCACCATCGTCGGCGCCGGCAACCGCGCCGACAGCGCCGACGCGATGAACGGCAATGCGGTCATGTACGACATCGGCAAGATCCTGACCTTCGGCGGGGCCACGGCGTACCAGGACGCCGGTACCGTCACCAACGTCCAGGCCACCCGGCGGGCGTACACCCTGGACATCAGGGCCGGGCGCGGACAGCCGGTCGTCACCACGCGCGTCGCCGACATGGCGTACGCCCGGTCGTTCGGCAACGGCGTCGTCCTGCCGGACGGCACCGTGCTGGCACTCGGCGGCCAGCAGCATCCGCAGGCCTTCACCGACACCGGAGCCGTGTCCAGCCCGGAGCTGTGGAACCCGGCGACCGGCCGGTTCACCACGATGGCGCGGGAGGTGGAGCCGCGCACGTACCACAGCGTCGCGCTCCTGCTGCCCGACGGCCGGGTGTTCTCGGGCGGCGGCGGGCTCTGCGGCTCGTGCGCCACCAACCATCCGAACGGCCAGATCTTCACACCGCCGTATCTGCTGAACCCCGACGGTTCCGCGCGGGCCCGGCCGACGATCACCGCCGCGCCCGCGACGGCGTGGCCCGGTACGACGATCACGGTGACCACCGGCGCGCAGGTCCCGCGCTTCGCGCTCGTGCGCACGTCGGCCGTCACGCACACCGTCAACACCGACCAGCGGCGGATCCCGCTCACGCCGACGAGCGTCAGCGGCACGACGTACACGCTGCCGATCCCGGCCGACAGGGGCGTTGCGCTGCCCGGCGACTATCTGCTCTTCGCGCTCGACACGCAGGGCACGCCGAGCGTCGCCAGGTTCATCCGGCTCAACTGAAGAGGGTAGGGCGAAGCGTGCAGATCCATCGGAATGTCGAGGAGTCGCCGTAGCGCGCCCTGGTGATTCGCCCGATGGGGATGAGGCAGGGTCACCCCCCGTCCCAGGAGGCTGTGGAGGTACCAGTTCGCTCGGCACCCGAGAGGTGCAGCAGAACTTTCTGGGCGACGGGCGTCCCCGCCCATGGCGGTCGCACCGGCGCACGAACCCAATCGCAGCGCATTGAGGTCAGGGCTCGTAAATGGCGGTTCGACGGCGATCGGGCCGGAGAGGAGATTCAGGTGGAATACGAGGATTTCATCAACGCAGTGGCCACGCGGGCGAAGGTGTCGACCGATCAGGCGGCGACGCTTACCCGCGCGACGTTGGAGACATTGGCAGATCGGATCAGCGCCGGCCAGGCTGAGGACCTTGCCTATCAGCTTCCCGACGGGCTTGACGATCACCTGCGCAAACCCCCACCGCTCAGCGGGAGAGGGGAACATGCCAAGGCGTTCGGGCTCGAAGAGTTCGTGCGGCGGGTGGCGGACCGCCCGGCCGTCGACCGTGCGCTCGCCGGTGCCGGGGTCGGCGCGGTGCTCACCACGCTCCGCGAGGCTGTCTCCCGTGACGAGTTTGAGGACGCGGTGGCCCAGCTTCCGAACGAGTTCCGGCAGGTGATCGAACCGGTGGGTGCCGGTGGCGGGCAGCGCCCCGGCTCGTAGCACGCACAACTGAGGCAGGAGCAGGTGTGCCCGCATCGCCACGCGGGTACGCCCCTGCCGACTGGACCCGGGAGGAGAACCCGTGAACTACGCGGAGTTTCTCGAAGCGGTGGGGAAGCGGGCGGGAATGCCCGCGACGGAGGCGGCGAACGTCGTCGGAGCCACGCTGACGGCATTGGCGGAAGGGGTCAGCGGCGGCGAGGCGCGGGACCTGGCCACCCAGCTCCCCGAGGAGTTGCGAGGGTACCTGCACAAGGACGTGGACTTCGCCGAACGGCTCGACCTCGTGCAGTTCCTCAATGAGGTGGGGGCCCGCGCGGAGACGGATCGCGAGCGTACCGCTGAGGCCGCCCGCGCCGTGTTGACGACCCTGCGCGAGGCGGTGAGCGCCGAAGACCTCGAGAACCTGGAATCCGAGCTGCCGAAGGACATCCGGCAACTGCTTCATCCGGTGGGCCGCAACGTCGGGGCCTGAACGCCCGTCCGCGCCGACGATCTGGCGCCGCCGGGTTCGTACCACAGCACGATGAACGGGAGACAGCGACAGTGCCGAAGGCCTACTGGATCAACACCTTTCGTGCCATCAACGACGAGAAGAAGCTGGCCGCCTACGTCGAGCTTGCAGGTCCGGCGATGCTCGCCGCGGGCGGCAGGTTCCTGGCGCGCGGACTACCGGCTCACGCGTTCGAGTCCGGCATCGTGGAGCGGACGACGCTGATCGAGTTCGACAGCGTCGACGCCGCTGTCGCCGCCTACCACAGCCCCGCCTACCAGCAGGCGCTGCGGGCGCTCGACGACGGAGCCGAACGCGACCTGCGCATCATCGAGGCGGTGTCCTGACGCACTGCCTGCTCCGCGTCTTCATCCCAGGCGTTTCAGTGTCCGACGCGGGCTGAGCTGGGTACGGTGCCCGGGTGGAGGTTGGATTCGCCCCGCCCGTCTCCGGCTCGTGGGCCACCCCGGAGCACATGATCCACGTCGCCCGCCGCGCCGAGCAGCTCGGATACCACTCGCTCTGGACGTTCCAGCGGCTCCTGGTGCCCGCCGACCTCGGCTGGAGCGAGACCTACCACAGCGTCCAGGATCCGCTGACCACGCTGGCGTTCCTGGCGGCCCACACCACCCGGATCCGGCTCGGCGTCGCGGTGCTCAACATGCCATTCACCTCTCCGGTGCTGCTGGCCAAGCAGACCGCGACTCTCGACATCCTCGCCGGCGGACGGCTCGACGTGGGACTCGGCCTCGGCTGGGCGGACGAGGAGTACCAGGCGACGGGGGTGAGCAAGCATCGGCGGGGCCGTCGGGCCGAGGAGTTCCTCGCCGTTCTCCGCGCCCTCTGGCAGAACGACGTCGCCGAGCATCGCGGCGAGTTCTACCAGGTCCCGCCGACGCGCCTGGAGCCGAAGCCCGTGCAGCGGCCACACCCGCCGATTCTGCTCGGTGGCCAGGCGCCTGCCGCGCTGCGCCGGGCCGGCCGGCTCGCCGACGGCTGGGTCAGTGGCAGCCAGGCGGACCTGACGGGCATCGGCGAGGCGGTCGCGACCGTCAAGGCCGCCGCTGCGGAGGGTGGCCGCGATCCCCGCTCACTGCGATTCGTCTGCCGTGGCGCGGTCCGCGTACGCCCGATGGGCTCGCCCGAGCGCGAGCCGCTCACCGGCACGCTCGAGCAGATCCGGTCGGATCTCGGCAGACTTGCCGAAGCCGGCATCACGGAAGTGTTCGTCGACCTCAACTTCGATCCGGAGATCGGCTCACCCCGCGCCGACGCGCAGGCGTCGCTGCGCCGGGCCGACGAGGTGCTCGACGCCCTCGCTCCGACCCGCTGACACCCCCGACCGGCGCTCACCCGGCCGGGTCGGCTGCCCCGTCCGCCGCAGACCACGCCGACCAGCCCGTCACCCGGATCGCGATCACCGGCCCGGCTGGTGGCCGCTGGACGTACTGCGGGTACTTGTCGGCCAGCGCCGCGCGGGCCGCGGCCTCCTCCGCGCGGTCCTCCACCAACCAGCCGTGCCCGTCCAGCCGGACCCACCACAGCCGCGACCAGTCCTCGTCGTACTCGTCGACCAGCAGGCAGGCATGCCCCGTCGCCTGGATGTTCTCCAGCCGGCGTAACCGCCGGTGGCGCTTGGGCTTCTCGTCCACGGCGTGGTAGACGACATCGTCGAGCAGGACGAAGCACACGGGCACCAGGTGTGGACGCCCATCCGCTCGAACGGTGGTCAGCCGGGCCACCCTGGCCGACCGGACCCGATGCCGGATCTCGTCGGCGAGCACAGGCCCGACGGTAACAGCCGACACTGGTCGTGGTGGCTCGTTGTTGCGGGTGGTGCGGGGCGATCGAACCGGTGGGTGTGCCGGCGCCGCGCGCGGGTAGGCCCTGCCGATGGGACCCGGGGGAGGCGTGATGGCGAGCGAGGCGCCCGACTATTTCCAGCCCGAGGCTGGGCTGGTGCTCACGCACCTGCTGATCGTGCGGGATGTGGACCGTTCACGGGACTTCTACCAGCGGGTGCTGGGAGCGACGGTGGTGCGGGAACGCCAGCCGGCGATCCTGCGTTTCCACAACAGCTACATCGTGATCAACGATGAAGGTGGTCCGACCGACGACAAGCCGGGCGTACGAGCACAGGCGCCGCCGGATCCGAACACGCTCAGCAGCGCCATGAACATCCGGGTCACCGACGTCCGAGCCGTCTACGAGCAGTGGCGGTCACGGGGTGGGGAGTTCCTGACCGAGCCCAAGGATCATGGCGTCGAGATTCGGTGCTACCTGCGCGACCCGGACGGCTATCTGATCGAGCTCGGTCAGGGCACGGGGATCCTCGCCGAGATGGGTCGCGCCTCCGCCTGAGCGACCGACACCCGCACCCCCGGGTCGATTACGCGGGGCGGGGTCTGCATGCTGGGAACCCAGCCCGGGGCAGCCACGTCGTAGGGGGCATGACGGGTAGCAGCGCCCACGTACCCCATCCAACGGCCGCCACCGGCGTCCCCCGAGTCATGACTCCAGCTCGCGTCATGGGACTGGCCCTGGTCGCCGGCCTGGCGCTGGTCACCGGCTGTACGACGGAGCCGGCCCCCGTGCCGCCACGTGACCGGGGAGTGCCGGCCGGCGGGTTCCGGCTCGTCGCGTTCGACTCCTGCCCGGAGGCGCTGCGGCAGCTGAAGACGGCTGCCAAGGCGTACGTCGGGCCCTGGGGGTTCGGGCCGAACGGGGACATCCGTACCTTCGGCCGGGCCGAACAGGCTGGGGCGCCCGCCGCGGCGGGGTCGGCGGATGCGGCGCCCAAGGGCTACTCGGGCACCAACACGCACGAGGCCGGGCCGATGAACCGGACCTGGTCAAGACCGACGGCAAGCGGATTGTCACCGTGAGCCGCGGCAAGCTGTACGTGGTCGACCCGGCCACCCGCCGGCTGACCGGAGAGCTGGAACTGGCACCGGGTGCCGATGGGTTCGGCGGGGCCGAAGACGGCCTGCTGCTGCAGGGCGACCGGGCGCTGGTGCTGCGCCGCGACGGGTGGGCAGGGATGGCGAAACCGGCCGTCCCCGAGGGAGGCGCGCGCGTCGCCCCGGCAGACGCCCCGATGCCGGACGGCATCGTCGGGCCCCGGCTGATCATGGTCGACCTATCCGGCGAGCCGAAGATCATCGGCGAATACCGGATCGACGGCAATCTGGTGGACGCCCGCCAGGTGGGCACGACGGTCCGGGTCGTGGTCCGCTCCGCGCCCCGGCTGAACTTCCCGTACCGGGAACGGGCCACCGATGAGCAGCGCACCGCCGCCAACCGCGAGATCATCGACAAGGCCAACGCCGACGACTGGCTGCCCCGGTACGAGATCACCTCCGGCGGGCGAACCAGCGCGGGACGGGTCGGCTGCGAACGGGTGAGCCGGCCGGCCGCCTACTCCGGCACGTCGCTGGTGACCGTGCTCAGCTTCGACCTCGGTGCGGCTACGCTCGGCGCTGGCGACCCGGTCACCGTGATCGCCGACGGCGACACCGTCTACAGCAACGGACCCCGGCTGTACGTGGCCAACGACCAGCGCTGGCGGGTGCTGCCGATGCTGACCGCGCGGAACATCGCACCCGATCCCAGGGACGAGACCACCGAGATCTATCAGTTCGACATCTCGGGCGCGGGTGCCCCGCGGTACGTCGCCGCCGCGTCCGTACCGGGCTGGCTCATCAACCAGTACGCCATGTCCGAGTGGGACGGGCACCTGAGAGTGGCCACCACCAGTGGCCGTACCTGGGGCGACAGGCCGAACTCGACGTCCAGCGTGTACGTCCTGCGCGCCGACGGCACGGCGCTGACCCAGGTCGGCAAGGTCACCGGACTGGGCAAGGGGGAACGGATATACGCGGTACGGTTCGTCGGCGGCACCGGATACGTCGTCACCTTCCGGCAGACCGACCCGCTCTACACCGTCGATCTGCGTGATCCGGGGGCGCCGAAGGTGAGCGGCGACCTGAAGATCAACGGGTATTCGGCGTACCTGCACCCGGCCGGCGAAGGACGGCTGCTCGGTGTCGGGCAGGAGGCGTCCGACCAGGGCCGTGTCCAGGGCACCCAGCTCTCGCTCTTCGACGTCTCCGATCCGGCCAGGCCGACCCGGATCGCCCAGTATCACGTCGAGCAGGGGCACTCCGAGGCGGAGTTCGACCCGCACGCGTTCCTCTACTGGCCGCCCGAACGCCTGGTCGTGGTCCCATTGACCGTCCAGGGCACGGGCGCCGTGAGCAAGCCTGGTGCGGTGAACGACCAGAGCGTGGCGGGCAGCCCGGGCCTGCCGAGCAACGTGGCGCTGGCTCTGCGAGTCGGCGACGGCGGGTTCACCGAGGTCGGCACGGTCGACCACACGCTGGGCACGGGGCGTCCCGAGGATCTGGCGCCGATCCGCCGGTCACTGGTGGTCGACGGAGTCCTCTGGACCGTTTCCGACGCTGGCCTCAAGGCGACCAGTCTCTCCACCATGGAGACCCTCGGCTGGCTGCGTACTGCCTGACCCGGCCTCCTCGGGTGACGGGAGCACGACATCGGGCTTGTCAGGGCTGTTCGGGCGCGGGTGGCACCCCGGCGTACGTCCCGGGATCGCTGCCTGGCGATCCCGGGACGGTACGTCAGACGCCGGCGCGCTCGCGATCCCTGGCCGGTGTGCTGCGCGGTAGCAACCTCACCAGCGACGGGCCGGCCGCGAGCAGGACGGCGAGGGCCAGCACGACGAGGGCGATGGGGTGGGAGAGGACGATCAGCAGGTCACCGTCACCGAGGGCGGAGGTCTGGGTCAGCGCCTTCTCGAAGAGGGGCCCGATGACCAGGCCGAGGACGAGGGGTGCCATCGGCAGATCGTAGAGCTTCATGAAGTATCCGGCGACGCCCGCGACGAAAACGATCCAGACACTGAACATGTTGTTGTCGATCGAGTACGCCCCGACAAAGCTCGTGAACAAGATGATCGGGTAGAGGTACGCGTACGGGATCCGCAGCATCTGGGCGAAGATCGGGGCCATCGGCAGGTTGAGCACCAGGAGCATCACGTTGCCGATGAAGAAGGAAACCAGCAGCCCCCACACCAGCGTCGGCTGGCTCTGGAAGAGCAGCGGGCCGGGCTGCAGGCCGTACATGGTGAACGCACCCAGCAGGACGGCCGTCGTACCGCCGCCCGGGATGCCGAGGGTGAGCGTCGGCACGAAGTTCGCGTTGGCCGCCGCGTTGTTGGCGCTCTCCGGCGAGGCCACACCTTCGATGGCTCCCTGACCGAGCTGGCTCCGGTTCCGGGAGACCCGCTTCTCGACGCCGTAGGCGATGAAGGAGGCGAGGGTTGAACCGGAGCCGGGCAGGCAGCCGAGGAGGAACCCCAGGACGCTGCCGCGCCCGATCGGGCCGATACTGCGCCGCAGTTCGCTCCTGGTGATGAGCAGTTCCCGGAAGCGGGTCCGGATCGGCGCGGCCGCACCGACTCGGATCTGGTACATGACCTCGCCGACGGCGAACAGGCCGATCATGACTTCGACGAACGGCACCCCGCTGAGCAGGTTGACGTTGTCGAAGGTGAACCGTGCCGTGCCGGTTGCGGCGTCCATGCCGACGGTCGCCAGCAGCAGCCCGGCCGAGGCCATCGCGAAGCCGCGGGTCCGGGACTCGCCGGAGAAACTGACGATGGTCGCCAGGCCGAGGATCATGATCGACAGGTTCTCGACGGGGCCGAACTTCAGCGCGAAGTTCGCGAATGGCGGGGCGAGCACCATCAGCAGGACCAGGGAGAAGATGGCGGCCACGAAGGACCCGATGGCGGCGATGGACAGCGCCGCGCCGGCCCTCCCTTGCCGTGCCATCTGATAGCCGTCGAGGGTTGTCACGACGCTCGACGCCTCGCCGGGGGTGGAGAGGAGCACCGAGGTGATGGTTCCGCCGTACTGGGCCCCGTAGTAGATGCCGGCGAGCATGATGAGGGCGGTCACCGGCTCGAAGTCCAGGGTGAGCGGCAGCAGCACCGCCACGCCGGTGGTGGAGCCCAGCCCCGGCAGCAACCCGATCACGGTGCCCGCGAGGACCCCGACGAAGCACCAGAGCAGGTTCTGGGGCGTCAGCGCGGTCTGGAACCCGAGAATGACGTTGTCGATCACCGCTCAGCCTTCCGTTCCCAGCCCGAGCAGCCCCCCGGGCAGGGGGATCTCGAGGAACAGCCCGAACACGCCGTAGATCAGGCCGGTGGCGGCCGCCGCGATCACGGCTGATTTCAGCAGCGGCTGCCGTTCGATCCAGGTGGAGATCACGAAGACCAGGGCACCGAACGCGGCGAGGAAACCCACCACCGGCACGAGCAGGATCGCGCCGAGGGTCAGCCCGAAGACCTTCCAGAGGTTGTGGATCCGCTCCCGTCCGGTGCGCCCGCTGATGTCGACGTCGTCGTCCGTACCCTTGTCCACCGGGTCGATGTCCTCGGCAAGGTGCGGCTCGACGCCCTCCGCGGGCCCGCCCGGAGGGTGGCTGCGCTCGCCGTGCGCGCATCGCAGGGCGAGCCAACCGCAGAGGACCGTCGTCAGGCCGCCGGCGACGAGCGGCAGGAAGCCGGGACCGACGCGGCCACCGTCGACGAACACGCCGTAGAAGGCGCCGGACACCGCGGCGGCGAGGCCGACCAGGGCGAGCACGGCGTACACGGTCGCCTCGCCGTTGCCGCGGATTCGGACCAGCGTGCTCACTTGCCCAAGGCCTTGCTGAGCATGTCGTTGTTCTCCTTCAGGTATGCCGTGAAGTCGTCACCGAACAGGGCGTTGGGCTGCAGGTAGTTGCTGGCGATGTACTGGTTCGCCTTGTCGGACTCGACGAATTTCTTACTCGCGTCGATCCAGAACGTCTTAGCGCCGTCGCTGATCCCGCCCGGAGCGATCAAGCCACGGAACTGGGCGTACGCGACGTCGACCCCCTGCTCCTTCGCGGTCGGGATGTCCTTCAACTCGGGGTACTCGTACCGCTTCTCCGCGAACGCGCAGAGCGCCTTGAGCTTCCCGGCCTTGAGCTGCTCGACGACCTCACCGGGGTTGAGGGACGCGACCTGGATCTGGTTGCCCAGCAGCGCCGCGACCAGCTCCTCGCCGGACTCGAACGGGACCCGGTCGAACTTCGCGCCGGTGGCCTGCTCGGTCAGCGTGAAGACCACGTTGTCCAGACTGGTCGCACCGGAGACGCCCGCGACGACGCGCCCGGCCTTGCTGGCGTTCACGACGTCCGCGCACGTCGTCCACGGCGAGCCGGTCGGTACGACGGCGAGGGTGAAGTCGTCACCGACCTTCATGATCGGGGTGAACTTGGTGTAGTCGAAGCCCACCTTGGTGTTGAGCGGCAGGGCCAGCAGCGCGGTCTCGCTGGGCAGCAGATAATTCGGGTCACCGGTCTTGCTCAGGAAGTACGAGTAGCCGACCGCGCCCGAGCCGCCGTCGCGGTTCTCCGTGTTGATCTTCAAGTCGGGGACGACTGCCTCCAGACCGGCCGCGATGGACCGGCCGGACATGTCGCTGCCGCCGCCCGCGCCGAACGGGACGACCATGGTGACGTTGCCCTTGGGCTTGAAGGTCTCCGCGTCGCCGCCGGCCGACGTCTGCCCGTTGGCGGCGTCGCAGGCTGTCAGGAGGAGGACCGACGCGGCCGCGACCGCGGTGAGCAGGACGTTGTTGCGCTTCATGACGACCCTTTCGTTGGTGGTGGAGGTGGTGATCGAGCCTGGTGTTCGTGGACGAATGGGATGCCGTGGCGACGGTCCCGGCGCGGGATCAGCGCGGAACTGTCGCCGCCGCCACCTCGCCGGCCTCCTGGGCCACGTCCGCCGCGATGCGTAGCAGGTTCAGGTATCCGTTGACGTCCCAGGCGCTGCGCCCGACGAACAGCCCGGTGACGCCGGGGGTGTGCAGCAGGTCCCGCGCGTTCGCCGTGCTGACCGACCCCCCGTACAGCAGGGCGGTCAGCACTGCGCCGTACTTCGCGTCGAGGGCCTGGGTGACTTCTGCGATCTCGTCGATGGCCGGTTCCCGGCCCTTCTCGCCGATCGCCCAGACGGGTTCGTAGGCGAGCAGGATCTGGGATCCGCCGGGCACCCCGTCCAGGGCGGCGGCCACCTGCGAGAGCACGTGCTCGCGTGCGCCCCCGGCCGCCCGCACCTCGGCGGACTCGCCCACACAGACCAGCGCTGTCAGGCCGTGACAAAGAGTCGCCCGTACCTTCCGGTTGACGGTCCGGTCGGTCTCGCCGAAGTGCTCGCGCCGTTCCGAGTGCCCGATCTCGACGAGTGTCGCGCCCGCATCGGCGACCTGCGGCACCGACACCTCGCCGGTCCACGCGCCGGCGTCCTCCCAGTGGGCGTTCTGGGCGCCGACGACGACCGGCAAGTTCGGCCGCAACGCGTCGCGGACCACGGAGATCGCGGTCGCCGGCGGAACGACGAACGGCTGCACACCGGGCCATCCGCCGCCAGCGGCGGCGATCCCCAGCCGGCTGGCGAACGCGATGGCCTCGGCCTGCGTCTTGTTCATCTTCCAGCTTGTGCCGATCCAGAGGACCACGGTCAGTCACCCTCGTACGAGCGGATGGCCGCGACCTTGGCCGCGGAGGCGGAGCTGGGGTCGAAGGAGTAGGTGAGCCACTCCCGGGCGAGGCGGCGGGCCAACTCGAGCCCGATGACGCGCTGCCCGAAGGTGAGTACCTGAGCGTTGTTGGACAGGATCGCTCGTTCGACCGAGAACGAGTCGTGCGCCGTGACGGCCCGGACTCCGGGCACCTTGTTCGCGGCGATGGCCACACCCAGTCCGGTGCCGCACACGAGCAGGGCGCGGTCGGCCGCTCCCTCGGCGATCAGCCGCGCGGCGGCCACCGCTACGTGGGGGTAGGCGGTGTCCTCGCCCGAGACGACCCCGACGTCGACGACCTCGCGCACCCGCGGGTTGTCGGCCAGGTCGGCCTTGAGTGCCTCCTTGTAGCTGAAGCCGGCGCTGTCGGCGCCGACGACGATCCTAAGAGTCATGCCTGCTCCCGGGGCTGATGGGTGGGGAAGTGGATGCCAAGAGCGCTGACGATCAGGGCGAAGGAGACCGCCCCCGCGTCGGGCGTGCCGATGCTGCGGTCCCCGTGGGTCCGCGCGCGGCCCAGACGCGCGGGGATGCCGGCGGTGGCCTCGGCCGCCTCCGTCGCCGCCTCCGCAGCGGCCGACCAGGCGGCGGCGAAGCGGGTTCCCGCTGCGTTCCGGGCTTCTAGCACCTGCACGAACGGTATGGCGGCGTCGACCAGTGTCTTGTCGCCGGGCTTGGCGCCGCCGAGCCGCACCACCGTGTCGACGGCCGCTCTGCCGGCCCGGACGATGTCGCCGGGCGTCGGGGGGTTCTCGTCGTCCAGAGCGCGGGCGGCGGCGGTGAGGCCGGCACCCCACAGGGCGCCGGAGGTGCCGCCGGCCCGCTCGGACCAGGCCTCGGCCGCCTGCACCAGCAGCCCCCGCACGCCCGCCCGTCCGCTGACCGCCTCCGCCGCTGCCTGCGCCGCGGCCACACTCCCGCGCGCCATGCCGATGCCGTGATCTCCGTCGCCCGCCACGGCGTCGATCTCACCGAGGCGAGCCTCGTGCTGAGCCATGACATCCCGGACGTGGGCCATTGCCCGCGCGACGCGAACGGCACAGGCCTGCGAGGCGGTCGACCCCGGCCGGATCCGCCGGCCGGGCACGGCGGCCGCGACGACCCGGCGAGACTGCTCGTCGAGGACCGGGCCGCGGTGGAAGGCGGGGGTGTCCGCCGGGGCGGTCCAGTACCTTTCGAGGTCGTCGTCGAGGAAGGTGACGGTCAGCGAAAGGCCGGACATGTTCAAGCTGGTGACCTGCTCTCCGACCGTCGGTCGGACCACGGTCAGGCCGGCCTTCCCCAGTCGCTGGGCGACCCGGCGGTAGACGATGAACAGCTCCTCGTACTTGACCGATCCGAGGCCGTTGACCAGCACCGCCACGCGGCCGCCCGGTTGGCTGGTTCCGGCCTCGTCGAGGATCTCGCCGACCAGCAGATCCGCCAGCTCGTCGGCGCCGAGAAGTGGCTGCTCGCCGATCCCCGGTTCGCCGTGGATGCCCAACCCGATCGCCATCTGCCCCGGTTCGACGGTGAAGAGGGCACGCTCCGCACCGGGAAGGGTGCAACCGTCGAAGGCGACCCCGAACGAGAAGGTGGCGTCGTTGGCGCGGCGGCCGATCGCCTCCACCGCATCCAGCTCCAACCCCTCCTCCGCCGCGGCGCAAGCGACCTTGAAAACGATCAGGTCGCCCGCGACCCCCCGGCGTTGGTCGCGCTTCTGCTGCGGTGCCGAGGCGATGTCGTCCGTGACGGGGAGCGTACGGACGTCGACGCCCTCGGCCCGCAGCCGTTCCGCCGCCTGCCCGAAGTGCAGGACGTCGCCCGCGTAGTTGCCGAAGCCGAGGACGACGCCGCCGCCGGCGTCGGCGGCCCGGGCCACCGAGTACACCTGGCTCGCCGACGGCGACGCGAAGGTGTTGCCGCAGACGGCACCGTGCGCGAAGCCGGGGCCGACCCAGCCGGCGAAGGCGGGGTAGTGGCCGGAACCGCCGCCGAGCACGACGGCGACCTGGCCGGCCGGGGTAGCCGAGGCGCGTACCACCCCACCGTGCACGGGGAGGACGTGACCGCCGTGGGCGGCGACGAATCCTTCGAGCGCCTCCCCGGCGAAGTTCGGGGCCGCGTTGACCAGCCGGGTCATCGCCGGGCTCCGAGTTTCGCCCGCAGGATCCCGCGCAGGTAGTCACGGTTGCGCGCCGACACGCTCAGCCCGTCGCCCCCGTAGTGCTCCACGCAGATGGGGCCCTGGAAGCCGGCCTGCAGGGCGATCTCGATGGCGCGCCGGTAGCTGATGAGGCCGGACTCGGCGGGGGCGGGGACCGTGAAGTACGCGCCGGTCGCCGGATCATGGTCGCGGTAGTAGTTCTTGATGTGCCAGTAGTTGGCGTAGGGGAGGGTCTTCAGGTGCATCTGTTCCCAGTCCTCGATGGGCCGGTGCAGCCGGATGAGGTTGCCGATGTCCGGGTTCAGGCCGACGTTCGGCAGGTCGATGGCGCGGACCAGCGCGACGGCGTCGTCCGCCGTGCCCAGCAGGGTGTCCTCGTAGATCTCGAGCGAGAGCTGGATGCCGAAACCTGCCGCGTGCCGCCCGATGCGGGAGAAGCGCTCGACGGCACGGTCGAAGCTGGCCTCGTCGCGCCGCTGGTCGGCCCCGGGCTCGGTCCAGAACCACTCCGCGGCCCGCTGCCGCGCGGTCAGGGGCCGATGCAGCCCCAGGCAGACGACTCCCGTGCCGATGCCCGCCGCGGCTTCGACCGTACGCAGGGCGTAGTCGACGTTTGCCTCGCCGTGCTCAGGGTCGAGGATGCTGCGCCGGACGACCGAGATCGCGCTCACCCCGAGGTCTGCGTCCTTGAGCGTGCGGACCAGGTCCTCGCGCTGGCCCTCGGTGAGGTCGCCGGGACGCAGCCAGGTGTCGGTGAGGTCGACGTGGTCGAACCCGCAGGCGGTGACCTCGGCGAAGACCCTGGCCCATTCGATGGGGCCGGCGTCCGCCACGTTGGCGCCATCGCCGTTACGCCCCGGGAACTGGATTAGAGCAGCGCCGATGGGCCACTGCTCCGCCGTCCAAACCATGCGTTGTCTCCGATCGCGGATGCCGGGTCGTTGCCACGCGGTTGCCGCGTGGTTTCCGTATCGTTCCGGATAGATCCTGTAGGATCCACGATCGTGCGGGCTATGTCCAGAGATTCGGACGGTAGGATCTCAACCACCATGACAACGTCGACGACTTCCGATGGCGCCCAGCTCGGGCCGGACCAGGGTCGGCCCGTCGAGCGGCGCGCCCTGCGGGATGGCGTCTACGACGCGATCCTCGAACTTCTCCTCGAGGGCCGGGTCAAGCCGGGCGCCTCCCTGAGCATCGACGCCCTCGCCCGGCAGCTCGGCGTCTCGCCGACGCCGGTGCGAGAGGCGATGGTGCAGCTGGAGCACACGGGCCTGGTCACCCGCGCCGCCCTCAAGGGCTACCGGGTGGCTCCGCCGCTGTCGGCGGAGCGCATGTCCGAGCTCGTCGACGCGCGCACCATCCTCGAGATCGCCGCCGTGCGGGGCGTGGTACCGATTTCCGGCGCGGCGCTGCTGGAGCTGAAGGCCGCGCACTCCGACCACGTGCTCGCGGCCGACTACGTCAAGCGCGTACGGGCCGGAAGCGACGAGCAGAGCTGGTCGGTCATCCGCCGGTACTACACCGCGGACTGGGCGTTCCATCGGGTGATCCTCAACCACTGCGGCAACCAGTACCTGCTGCAGTTGGCGGAGTTCCTCTCGCCGCAGGTGCATCGACTGCGGCAGTCGCTCGGTCACGGCCTCACTGACGTGGACCAGGCCGTGTCCGAGCACGGCGACATCCTGGAAGCGATCGCTTCGGGGGACAACGAGCGGGCCGAGAACGCCATGCGGGCACACCTCATGGGCGTACGCGAACGCTCGCTCGCCGACGGCTGACCGGTCCGGGCAGCCGGAGGAACTCCTTGACGCGCCATGGTCGAGCAGTAGATCCTATAGGAAACAGCTCCACCTGGCACCGGACATCCCCGAGAGAGGACCGCATGCCCCACACCGCCGCCGAGGTTCTGCCCCGGATCGCCCTGACCATGGGAGATCCCGCCGGCATCGGGCCCGAACTCACCGCCCGGCTCCTCGCCACGCCCGAGAACCTGCACAAGGCCGAGGTCTACGTCCTCGCTGACGCCACCGAACTCAAGGCGGTCGCGGCCGAGGTCGGCGTCGACGTTCCGGTGGCCGACGAACCGACTCCAGGCCACGCCGTCCTCGTCGGCAGCGACCTGTCCGGCCCGCCCGTGCAACGCAGGACCGTCAGCAAGGCCGCCGGCGAACGCGTCATGGCCGACCTGCTCAAGGCGCTCAACCTCTACCGCTCCGGTTTGGTCGACGCGATCATGTTCACGCCGCTGAACAAGGCCTCGCTGCATCTGGCCGGCATGCACGAGGAGGACGAACTCCGCTGGTTCGCCAGGAACCTGGGCTACCAGGGCACCACCTCCGAGCTCAACTTCATACCCGGACTGGTCACCTCCCGGGTAACCTCACACATCCCGATCAAGGACGTCGCAGCGCGGATCAACGCCGACTCCGTCCTCGCCGCCATCCGCCTCCTCGACGACGTGCTCAAGGGATCAGGGATCCCCGCACCCCGCCTCGCCGTCTGCGCCCTCAACCCGCACGCCGGCGAGAACGGCAAGTTCGGCCGCGAGGAGATCGAGCACATCACCCCCGGGGTCGAGGCCGCACGGGCGCAGGGGATCGAGGCGACCGGGCCCTATCCGTGTGACACGGTCTTCATCAAGGCCAAGAACGGCGACTTCGACGGTGTGGTCACCATGTACCACGACCAGGGCCAGATCGCGATGAAACTCATGGGCTTCGACCGGGGCGTCACCGTGCAGGGCGGGCTTCCCGTTCCGATCGCCACACCGTCGCACGGCACCGCATTCGAGATCGTCGGCAAAGGCGTCGCCTACCTCGGCCCCAGCCAGCACGCCTACGATCTTGCCGTCGCTCTCGGACGGCGCAACCGGCAGAACCGACGGTGACCACAACAGTCGGGCCTGTCCCCACCGCGATCACCGGCAAGCTCGCCCGGAACAGCCGATGAGCCAGCCGGGGCGCGGGCGGACACGGACGGCTGCCCGAAGGCGTCAGGGTCCGGGGCTCGCGTTGGTCACCCGGCGATGTCCTGAACTGCCGAGATGAGTGTGTACGGCGCTTACCTACCTCGCAATGCTTAAAGTCTCTGACACGATCTGCTGAATAGATGTTGATCAGCGCCACGATGTGAAGATCAGTCTCGGTCGGTGTAGCACGAGTGAGGCGTGGGTCGTCGACGACGACCTATGGGATCTGATCGAGGTCCACGCGCCGACCGTGGGCGAGCTTCTCACCGGGTTCGCCGTGCTCCCGCCGTCCGCGTTCGGGGATTCGGCCGACGTGGCCGACGCGATCGTCGCGGGCGCCGGCATGGCGGAGCCCCCGCTGCGCCTGGCCGTCGGGCCGACGCGATCGACGGCATCCGGGCCGCGCTCGAATCCCGGCTGGCCGAGTTGGAGAAGTCAGCCCAGCGCGGCCGCCTTGCGCAGCAGCACCGAGCGTTCGCGCTGGTTGGCGCACAGCCGGGCCGCCAGCTCCAGCTCGGCGCGCGCCTCCGGTCGCCGGCCGAGGCGGGCCAGCAGCTCCCCGCGTACGGTCGGAACCAAATGCGAACCGGGGAGCCGGCCCAAGGCGATCAGCTCGTCCACGATGGCGAGGGCTTGCGCCGGACCCGAGGCCATGGCCACGGCGACGGCCCGATTGAGCTCGACCACCGGCGAGGGCGCGACCCGGCCGAGCGCCTCGTAGAGCACCACGATCCGGTCCCAGTCGGTCGCCTCGACCGAGGGCGCCGACGCGTGGGCGGCGGCGATCGCGGCCTGCAGGCCGTAGGGGCCGAGGCCGCGAGTCGATGCCTTGACCAGCGCGGCCAGCCCACGGCGAATCGCCGAGAAGTCCCACCGCCGCCGGTCCTGGTCCTCTAGCAGGACCGGCGAACCGTCCGGGCCGGTCCGGGCCGGGAAGCGCGCGGCCGTCAGCTCGCACAACGCCAGCAGGCCGTGCACCTCCGGCTCGTCCGGCTGCAGCGCGGCCAGCGTGCGGGCCAGCCGGATCGCCTCGTACGCGACGTCGGGGCGCAGCAGCCGGTCGCCCGACGTGGCCGTCGACCCCTCGGTGAAGATCACGTAGAGGACGCTGAGCACGGCGCCCAGCCGCTCCCGGCGCTCGCCGGCCGGCGGCAGCTCGAACGGCACCCCGGCCGCCGCGATCGTCTTCTTGGCCCGGGTGATGCGGGCCTGCACGGTCGGCACAGGCACGAGGAACGCGCGGGCGATCTCCTCGCTGGACAGGCCGCCGACCACGCGCAAGGTCAGCGCCACCCGGGCCTCGCGGGAAAGCACCGGGTGACAGCTGACGAACATCAGCGCCAGGACGTCGTCGTCGATCCTGTCGAGGTCGATTTCGTCGTCGACCGCGGGGCCGGCCGCCAGCAGGGCGTACCGGTCCTGCAGGGCGGTCCGGCGGCGGATCGCGTCGATCGCCCGCCGCCGGGCCGTGGCCATCAGCCAGCCGGCCGGATTGGCCGGAGCGGCAAGCGGCCACGACACCAGCGCCTCAGCCACCGCCTCCTGGGCCGCATCCTCGGCCAGCCCGAAATCGCCGGTGAACCGGGTCAGCGCGGCGACGATCCGCGCCGACTCGATCCGCCAGACGGCCTCGACGTCGGCCGTACCCATCAGATCTGGCCGCTGCTCTCGCGCAAGGCCCCTTCCTTGACGAACTTCCCGTTGTCCTGCGGGACCTCGTCCTCCCCGGGGACCCGCCGGATCTCGATCTTGGACCCGGGGACCGACGGGACCCGCTTGGCCCACTCGACCGCCTCCTGTTTCGAGGCGACATCGAGCAGGAAGAAGCCCCCGAACAATTCCTTGGTCTCTCCGTACGGCCCGTCCGTGACCACCGGGGCCTCGTCGCTGAAGTGCACCACGACGCCCTGGCCCGGATCGTCCAGCCCTTCGGCCGCGACGTAAACGCCAGCCTTTGCCGTCTCCTCGATGAACAGGCGGGTCGCGGCCATCATCTCGTCGACGTTGGCCATCATGGCCGCGTTCGTCTCATCGGTGCCCCGCATGATCAGCATGTACTGCGGCATCGCGTTCTCCTCATCCGGCGGGGCCGCCTCTCGGCCCTCGCACCCCCACGTCGAACGAGCGGCCCGCGGATCGACACGGCCCCGGAGAAATCTCTCGCCGCGACGCAGCCGATCCCTCCGACCCGCGTTTCGCCCGTCAGACCGGCCCCTGAGCGATGGCTGACGCGGACGCCCTGCTGATCTGATCAGAAACCTTATCGTCGCAGCTTTGGAAGGCGGTGACGCTGACACGGGGGCGAGTCAGCTTCTGCGTACCGTGGTCCCGGCTCGAAGCGCCCGCGGGATCTCGGCGACGTCGTCGACACGATCCAGCAGCACGGCAAGTTCCTCGACGGACGCGGGTGAGCTCAGCTCGACCTGGTAGGTGATGCCGCTCGATACCCACGTCTGCGTGTCGAAACCTCCCTCAGCCGATACACGTACCCCGTCGATGCGAATGCCGAGCTCGCCTGCCTCCCGGTATATGTCGTTCAGGACGCAGCCAGCCGCAGCGAGGTGCAACAGGTGGGCGCCGGTGAAGTCCGCCTCAACCGAGACGCCCGCAGGGGTCCACCGGTGTGGGAACCGGATCGCACCACCGTCATCTGATCTGAACGAGCCGGCGCCGACCACGACTGCACATTGCTCCACCGGTGCCCCCTGTCCGCTTTGCCTTACCCGGCCGGCTCATTGTGATCCGCCAGATACCGAAACATCCGCTTCTGCCGTCGGACCGCCGTCATCGCGACCCTAGGTAACACCGCCATCGGCTACCACCGCGCCAAACGGCGACACCAACATCGCCCGCGCGACCCGACGCGCGAACCGCCGCCCACACGACCTCATCACCGCCGTGACCAGCAGTTACCCGACAACGCAATGACCCTGGGTGAGACCCTGAGCTGATGCCAACCGAGGGACGGCGGCGTGTTCTCCTTGTCCGCGTAGCGACCGGACACCACATGCCTTCGGTTGGGCTGCTTTGCGGCTGCTGCGCAGCGACCGGTGCACTGCCCGTCCATTGTCTCGCCATGCTGATCTTCGTGCCTGGTGCCCGTCCGATTGAAAGGACATTGATGGGAACCGTTCCGCCTGTGGCCGTCCCGCGACCCCGGCCCGTCAGTATCGCCACTTATCTCCTCTACGCCGTCGCAGCGGCGCCGCTCATCTTCGCGTTCGTCCAGGGATCAGACCTGCGTCATGATGTTCTTGCCGTACGAGGAGAGGGTCTTACCCTTGTCGTCATGCATGAGGTAGAGGGCGAAGTTGTGCACCCCGATCTCCTTGAGCTCCTGCAGCCGGTCGACATGGGCTGAGTCGGGGCCGACGAGGCAGAACCGGTCGACGATCTCATCGGGCACGAAGTCGGTGGACGGATTGCCGGCGCGGCCGTGGTGTGCGTAGTCGTAGCCCTCGCGGCCCCTGATGTAGTCGGTGAGCGCCTTGGGCACGACCCCGGAGTCGCCGTAGCGGGCGACCAGGTCGGCCACGTGGTTGCCGACCATGCCGCCGAACCAGCGCAGCTGATCCCGCTGGTGCGCGAGGTTTGTGCCCACGTAGGCCGGCGCGGCCACGCACATCGTGATGGTGTCGGGATCTCGACCTGCTGCGGTGGCCGCGTCGCGTACCGAGCCGATCGTCCAGCGGGCGATGTCGGGATCGGCCGTCTGCAGGATGAAGCCGTCGGCCTGCTCGCCGACCAGCCGCAGCGCTTTCGGGCCGTAGGCGGCCATCCAGATCTCCAGCCTGCCGTCGCGCACCCACGGGATGCGCACCGGCGTGCCGTGGTGTTCGACCTCGTTGCCTTCGGCCAGCTCTTTGATCACGTGCATCGCTTCTTTCAGCGTGGCCAGGCTCGCCGGCGGCTGGCCGATGACCCGCCGGGCCGAGTCGCCGCGGCCGATCCCGCACACCGTGCGGTTGCCGAACATGTCGTTGAGCGTGGCGAAGAGCGACGCGGTGACCGACCAGTCGCGGGTGCTCGGGTTGGTCACCATCGGCCCGACGATCAGGTGCTTGGTTGCGGCGAGGACCTGCGAGTAGATGACGAACGGCTCCTGCCACAGCACGCAGGAGTCGAACGTCCACCCGTAGCGGAACCCGTTGTCCTCGGCGGCGGTGAGGCCGGCCACGACGTCGCGAGCTGGCGGGTCGGTCTGAAGTACGACACCGAAGTCCACCGCTTCTCCTTTTCAACAGTTGCTTAGGCGGGAGCCCCGGTCCTTCAGGGCCGGAGGAACGCTGTTGCGGACCGGGATGTTTCTGGTTTTCGATGTATGCCTTGACCACGGCGAGTGGTGCGCCGCGGCAGGACCCGGCGAAGTACGACGGGGACCACAGGTGCGCGCCCCACGGGTACCGGCGCAGGTGCGGCTCGTGCTCCTGGCGCAGTCGGCGGGCCGATACGCCTTTGAGGCTGTTGACAGGTTTCGACAGTGCGACGGCCGGCGGGTAGTGCACGAGCAGGTGGACGTGGTCGTCCTCGTCGTTGAACTCGCGCAGCTCCGCGGAAGTCGGTGCAGACGTCGGCCATGATCTGCTGGCAGCGAGTGAGGATGGGGTCGGTGAGCGCGCCCCGCCGGTTCTTCGTGGTGAGGACCAAGTGGGCATGCAGGTTGTGGACGACTGAGCGACCTCGGCGAACATCCGGGTCTGGGGTCCGTCTGGGTGACATAGGCCGAAGCTACGGTGGTCGTGTGAAGCTGGTCGTGCAGGTGAAGTTGCTGCCGACGCCCGGGCAGGCGTCGGCGTTGGAGGCGACCCTGCGCGCGTGCAACACAGCGGCGTCCGACGTGGCGGCCGTGGCCCGGGAGACCGGGGTGTACCGGAACTACGACCTGCGTAAGCACGTCTACGCCGGGATCAAGGCCGACTACGCCCTGGGTGCCCAGGCGGCCCAGCACGTGATCAAGAAGGTCTCCGACGCCTACGCCACCTTGAAGGCGAACCTGCGGGCTGGCAACTACGGCAAGCCCGGCTCGAAGCGGCGCCGCAACGTCGAGACCAACCCGATCGGGTTCCGCTGGAACGCGGCCCAGCCCTATGACGCCCGGATGCTGTCCTGGCAGGCCGATGCCCGGACCGTGTCCATCTGGAGCACGCACGGCCGGCTCAAGGGCGTCGCCTATACCGGGTCCGCCGACCAGCTCAAGGCGATCGCCACCAGCAAGACCGGCGAGTCGGACCTGATCTTCCGGGACGGCATGTGGTTCCTGTACGCCACCGTCGAGGTGCCCGAACCTGAACTGATCGACCCGTCCGGCTTCCTCGGCGTGGACATGGGCATCGCCAACATCGCCTACGACTCCGACGGCACTCGCTACGCCGGCGACCGGCTCAACGGCTACCGCCGGCGGCAGCTGCGGCTGCGCAAGCGGTTGCAGGAGAAGGACACCAAGTCGGCCCGACGGCTGCTGGCCCGGCGCAACAAGAAGGAAGCGCGGCACGCCGCGAACCTCAACCACCGCATCGCCAAGACCATCGTGACCGAGGCTGTACGCACCGGTCGCGGCATCGCCGTCGAGGAACTGACGGGGATCCGCGAACGGGTCCGGCTCCGCAAGCCCCAACGGGTCACACTGCACTCGTGGTCGTTCCACCAGCTCGGCAGCTTCCTGGACTACAAGGCCCGCCGAGCAGGTGTACCGCTGGTCCAGGTCGACCCGCGGTACACCTCCCAGACCTGCCACGGCTGCGGGCACCGCGACAAGCGGAACCGGCCGGACCAGGAAACCTTCCACTGTCGGTCGTGCGGGGTCGTTGCCCACGCCGATCACAACGCGGCCCTCAACATCGCCCAGCGCGGCGTCGAGGGTTGGGGCGCAGTCAACCGTCCGCACGCGGCGTCACCCTGCCTCCAGTAGGGGGACTGACCTGCAAGCCTGCCCATTCATAGGCGGGTAGTTGACACCAGGTACTGACTGAGATCGCGCTTGAGGAACCTGCCGTGCCCGGCCGCGCCGTGGAAGGCGTTGTCGTCGACCACGACTCGACCACGGGACAGCACGGTGGAGACCTTTCCGGTCAGCTCCATGCCCTCGTACGCGGAATAGTCCACGTTCATGTGGTGCGTGCGGGCCGAGATGGTCTGGCGGGCCGTCGGGTCGTACACCGTGATGTCCGCGTCGGCGCCCGGCGCGATGACGCCCTTGCGCGGGTAGAGGCCGAACATCCGGGCGGGCGTGGTCGAGCTGATCTCCACCCAGCGCGGCAGGGTGATCTCGCCTTTCACGACGCCCTGATAGAGCAGGTCCATCCGGTGCTCGACGCCGGGCATCCCGTTCGGGATCTTGGAGAAGTCTCCCCGGCCCAGCTCCTTCTGGTCCTTGAAGCAGAAGGGGCAGTGGTCGGTGGACACCAGCGACAGGTCGTTGGTGCGCAGGCCCCGCCACAGTTCCGCCTGGTGCTCCTTGGGGCGCAGCGGGGGAGAGGCGACGTACTTCGCGCCCTCGAAGTCGGGCTTGGCCAGATCCTCCAGCGACAGGAACAGGTACTGCGGGCAGGTCTCGGCGAACACGTTCTGCCCGGTGTCGCGGGCCTGGGTGACCGCGTCCAGGGCGTGCGCGGCGGACAGGTGCACGATGTACAGCGGCGAGCCGGTGACCTTGGCCAGCGCGATCGCCCGCGAGGTGGCCTCGCCCTCCAGCTCGGGCGGCCGGGTCAGGCCGTGCTGCACCGGATCGGTGCGCTGGCTGGCGAGCGCCTGCGCGACGAGCTGGTCGATGGCGATGCCGTTCTCCGCGTGCATCATGATCATCGACCCGGTGTCCCGGGCCTTCTGCATCGCCCGCAGGATCTCCCCGTCCGTGGCGTAGAAGACCCCCGGATAGGCCATGAACATCTTGAAGGTGTTCACGCCCGCGTCGATGCAGGACTCCATCTCCTTCAGTGACGTGTCGTTGACGTCCGACACGATCATGTGGAACCCGTAGTCGATCGCGCAGTTGCCATCGGCCTTGCTGTGCCACTTGTCGAGCGCGGACAGCACGGACGTGCCCTTGCCCTGTACGGCGAAGTCGACGATGGTCGTCGTGCCGCCCCAGGCTGCGGCGATCGTCCCGGTCTCGAAATTGTCCGCCGAGAACGTGCCGCCGAACGGCATCTCCATGTGGGTGTGGCCGTCGATGCCGCCGGGCACCACGTACTTCCCGGCGGCGTCGATCACGCGCTCGGCACCAGACAGCCACTGCTCGGCCAGACCTGAGTCCGGCGCGGCGAGCGCGGCGATCCGCTCGCCCTCCACCAGCACGTCGGCCCGGTACGCGCCGGTGGCGTTGACGACTGTTCCGTTCCGGATGACGATGCTCATGGCTTCACCAGCGACTCGTACGTCTCCGGCCGGCGGTCGCGGTAGAAGGCCCACAGGTCGCGGACCTCGGCCAGCTTGTCCATGTCGAGGTCGCGGACGACGACCTCATCCTCGGTGTCCGACGCGGCGTCGCCGACGAGCTGCCCCCGCGGGTCGACGAAGTAGGACTGGCCGTAGAAGTCGTTGTCGCCCAACGGTTCCACGCCGACCCGGTTGATCGCGCCGACGTAGTACTCGTTGGCGACCGCGGCCGCGGGCTGCTCCAGCCGCCACAGATACTCCGACAGGCCGCGGCTGGTCGCCGACGGGTTGAAAACGATCTTCGCGCCGGCCAGGCCGAGCGCCCGCCAGCCCTCGGGGAAGTGCCGCTCGTAGCAGATGTAGACGCCGATGCGCCCCACGGCGGTGTCGAACACCGGATAGCCGAGGTTTCCCGGCCGGAAGTAGAACTTCTCCCAGAACCCCTTCACCTGCGGGATGTGGTTCTTCCGGTGCTTGCCGAGGTACGTGCCGTCGGCGTCGATCACCGCCGCGGTGTTGTAGTAGACCCCCGGCTGCTCCTGCTCATACATCGGCACGATCAAAACCACGCCGTGCTGCTCGGCGACCTCGCGCATCAGCGCCGTCGTCGGCCCGTCCGGGATGGCCTCCGTGTACGAGTAGTAGTCCGCGTCCTGGATCTGGCAGAAGTACGGGCCGTAGAACAACTCCTGCAGGCAGACCACCTGTGCGCCCTGCGAGGCGGCGCTGCGGATGGCCTCGACCGCTCCTGCGATCATCGACTCCTTGTCGCCGGTCCACTTCTGCTGCACCAGCCCGGCTCGGATGATGTTGCTCATTTCTCCCCCTTCGCGTGCGCGGTGCGCGGCATCGACAGCGCCAGGTAGACGAGGAACCCGGCGATCAGCCCGACCACCCAGCTGTAGTCGTAGAGCGGCTTGAGGAACGGGATGAGCCCGTCCTCCGGGAACGGCCCCTTGCCGGGTGCGGAGTAGGCGCCACCCACCGCGAGGACCGCGCCGACGACGGTGGCGACGATGGCGGCCCAGTTCCACCCGCCGGAGAACCAGTACCTGCCCTCGGGGCGATAGAGGGCCGGCAGTTGGAGCCTGGTGCGGTAGCGGATCCAGTACCCGGCGATGAGTACGCCGGCGACCGCGCCGAGCAGGCCACCGTAGAAGCCGAGCCAGACGAAGATGTAGATGTTGGGGTCCTGCACCAGGCGCCAGGGCTGGATCAGGATGCCGAGCACGCCGGTGATCAGGCCGCCGGTCCGGAAGCTGATCAGTCGCGGCGCGGCGTTGGAGAAGTCGTACGCCGGGCTGACCGTGTTCGCCGCGACGTTCACCGACAGCGTGGCCACCACGACGGTGAACAGGCCGAGCGCGACGACCAGTGGGTTCTCGAACTTCGCGGCGAGTTGGATGGGGTCCCAGATGGCATCGCCGTAGATGACCGCCGTACCCGAGGTGATCAGGATCGACAGGATGGCGAAGAACGACATCGTGGTGGGCAGCCCGAGAACCTGCCCGTACGCCTGCTGCCGCTGACTGCCGCCGAACCGGGTGAAGTCGGGGATGTTCAGCGACAGCGTCGCCCAGAAGGCGATCATCCCCATCAGTGACGGTGCGAACAGCTTCCAGAAGTCGGCGCCCCAGCCCAGCTTCGACGGCTCGGACAGGATCGGGCCGAGCCCGCCCGCCTCGACCAGCACCCAGATCAGCAGGGCGACGGCGACCACGATGACGAACGGTGCGGCCCAGTTCTCGAAGCGCCGCAGGGTGTCCATGCCCCGCCAGATGATCGCCATCTCGATCGCCCAGAACAGGAAGAACGAGGCCCACAGCGTCCACGGGTGGTCCATGACCTGCGCCGCGTCGACCCACCAGGAACCCAGCAGCTTGCCGGCGATCGCGTAGATCGCCTCGCCGCCGATCCAGGTCTGGATGCCGAACCAGCCGCAGGCGATGAAGGCGCGGAGCAGGGCCGGGAGGTTCGCGCCGCGGACTCCGTAGAACGCCCGGGCGAAGACCGGGAAGGGGATCCCGTACTTCGTGCCCGCGTGGCTGTTCAACAGCATCGGGATCAGGACGAGCAGATTGCCCAGCGTGATCGTGAGGAACGCCTGCACCCAGTTCATGCCGAGCTGAATGAGGCCGGCGGCGAGCAGATAGGTGGGAATGTTGTGCGCCATGCCGATCCACAGCGCCGCGAAGTTGTACGTGGTCCAGGTGCGCTTCTCGATCGGCACCGGGGCGAGCTCTTCGTTGAAGTACCGGCTGCCGGCGATCGTGGAGAAGTCTCGCAACTCGACTCGGCCGTCCGGATGGGTGATCTGGGTGCCCGGCGCGACCGCGGTGGTTTCGGTGGGGGGGAGGGGTTCAACGGCCATCGCTCACCTCGCTGTTAGCTGCCGCAACAGTGGCCGGCCAACCGGCGCGCGTGCTGCGGGTGGGGCGGATAAGCTCGATCTCCTTCTCGGAATCGTGGGTGTCACCACGCCGCCGCGGGCAGTGTCAAACTGTTCACGCTTGCCTTGATCAAGGCACACTGTGTCGGTTGCGCCGCCCTGAGGTGTCAACCCGGCGAGGAGATCACCCCTCGTCGAGCTCGCGTACGAGGAGCGCCACGTACAGCGACAGCATCGACTCCGGATCCTCCAGCGACACCCCGAGCACCTGCTCGATCCGCGCAAGCTGCTGGTAGTACGCGGTGCGCGACAGGTGCGCCGCCACGGCCGCCGCCGACTTGTTACCGCCCTGCTCGCAGAAGCAGCGCAGCAGCTCCATGAGCCGGCTGCCCTGGGTGTCATCCCGCGCCAACAGTGGCCCCAGCTCCCGATGGGCGAACGCCCGGACCCGTTCGTCCTCGCGCAGCAGGTGCAGCAGGCCGCGCAGTCGCACGTCGTCCAGCCGGTGGTAGAGCTGGGTGCTGGGGGAGCGCAGCGCGGCACCGGCGACGTGCGCGGCCTCGCCCAGACTGCGCCGCACATCGGACACCTGCGACACCGTCGTCCCGACCGCCACCACCACGGCACCTGCGGCCGAGCGGTGCACCTCTCTGGCCAACCGTCGCAGGACCGCGTCGATCCCCGCCTGCGCCGGCAACGACAGCAACGCCCGCACGCTCGTGTCGTCCACGACGCCCACCAACGCCGGCACACTCACCCGCCGCGCGGCCACCGCGGTCGCCTCCGCGAGGTCCCGCAACACCTCCTGCGTGGCCAGTGCGGGCGCGCGCGGCGTGATGCTCCCCGGCCGAATCGCCACCCCGACCAGCCGCCGCCGCTCCAGCGGTACGCCCAACGCGGCCGCTCGGGCGGCCAGGTCAGGAGGTGGCAACGCCTGGCCGAGCAGTTGCGCGAGCAGCATCCGGTGCGTCTGCCGCTCCAGACTCTCCCGATCCCGCGCCAGGAGCCGATGCACCGCCAGTGCCGACGCGGCCCGCTCCGCGACCACCACATGACGGTGCGGGGGAGGGCCCGGCGAGAGCAGAACCAACCGTCCCCAGTCGGCGCCCTGCGCGCCGACCGCGGTGATCAGCCAGCCGGCTTCCTCGTCGTAGGCGGTTCGTCGGGAGACCGCCACCGACCGGGATCGCTGCCCCCAGTCGCTCAGCAACTCGATCGGATCCTGCCCGGCCGCGTTGTACGCGAGCACGTCGTGCCCCAGCGTCTCCAGGACGACCGGCAGCCCGGATATCCTCGCGACTTCGCGCAGCACCTCGGCCGGCTCCGCACCGGCGACCGTGAGCGCGGTGAACGTCTCGTGCACCTGCTCGGCCGCCCGCAGCTCGGCGAGCTGCGCGTCCACGATCAACGCCACGACCGCCTCCGTGACGGACACGAACTGCGTCTCCCGCGCCAGCGTGACCAGTGGCAGCCGGTGTCGTTCCGCCGCTGCCGAGAGCGCGCCGGGCACGTGGTCGCTCCAGCGCCGGACCAGCTCCACCACCAGCCCCGCCGCGCCGACCGCGGCCAGGTCGTCCACGTACGTCGCCAGTGCCGCCTCGTCGTCCGGCAGCGCGATGCCGGTGGTCAGCACGAGTTCGCCGCCGCGCAGCAGATGAGCGATGTCGGCCACCTCCGCCACATGGACCCATCGGACGGGTCCTTGCAGGCCGGCGGACCCGGCGACGACCCGTGGCCGGCCGCGCCGGATCACGGGCAGCGCCAGGGCTTCGGCGACCGTGGGGTACATGTGGCCTCCCTCGACGGTTGCACACAACGTAGTGCCATCGATGCGGACCCGTACAGGTTGTCGGTGGCGGCGAACACCGAATTCTCGGGACACTCGGCTGAGGTACGAGATACGGAGGACGCGATGGCGCATCGGGAGTTGCTGCATCGACACCGGTCCGTGCTGCCGAAGTGGCTGGCCCTCTACTACGAGGAGCCGATCGAGATCGCCAGCGCGCACGGTCGCCGGGTGACCGATCGCGAGGGCCGCACCTACCTCGACTTCTTCGGCGGCATCCTCACCAACTCGGTCGGCTACGACGTGGCCGAGATCAGCGACGCGGTCCGCTCGCAGATCGACACCGGCGTGCTGCACTCCTCGACGCTGTACCTGATCGAGTCGCAGGTCGAGCTCGCCGAGAAGATCGCGCAGCTGTCCGGGATCCCGGACGCGAAGGTGTTCTTCACGAACTCCGGCACGGAGGCGAACGAGACGGCGTTGATGCTCGCCACCCAGTACCGGCGCAGCGGGCAGGTGCTCGCGCTGCGCAACTCCTACCACGGGCGCGCGTTCGCCACCGTCGCGATCACCGGCATCCGCGGCTGGTCGGCCAGTGAGCTCAGCCCGATCAAGGTGAGCTGGGTGCACGGTGGCTACCGGTACCGCAGCCCCTTCAAGGACCTGTCGGACGCCGACTACGTCAAGGCGTGTGTCGCCGACCTGCGGGAGGTGATCGAGACCGCGACCGCCGGCGACGTGGCGTGCATGATCGTCGAGCCGATCCAGGGTGTGGGCGGGTTCGCCTCCCCGCCGGACGGCCTGTTCCGCGAGTTCAAGAAGGTGCTCGACGAGTACGGCATCCTGCTCGTCTCCGACGAGGTCCAGACCGGCTGGGGTCGTACCGCCGAGCACTTCTGGGGCATCCAGGCGCACGACGTCGTGCCGGACGCGATGACCTTCGCCAAAGGACTCGGCAATGGTCTGGCGATCGGCGGTGTCGTGGCGCGCGCGGAACTCGTGGACTGCCTGCAGGCCAACTCGATCTCCACCTTCGGTGGCAACCCGATCTCCACCGCCGGGGCCCTGGCCACCCTCAACTACCTGCTGGACCACGACCTGCAGGCGAACGCCGCGAAGCTGGGCAATCGGCTGATCCATGGCCTTCGCTCGGTCGCCGCGACGCATCCGGTGGTCGGCGACGTACGCGGCAAGGGTCTGATGCTCGCCCTCGAGCTCGTCGGCCCGGCCGGCGAACCCGACCCCGCGGCCGCAACCGCCCTGTTGGAGGAGACGCGCAGACGCGGACTGCTGGTCGGCAAGGGCGGCCTGTACGGCAACGTGATCCGGCTGGCGCCGCCGATGACGCTCACCGAGGACGAGGCCGAGGAGGCGTTGGGCATTCTGTCCGAGGCAATTGAGGCGGTGCCGGCATGAGGATCACCCATTGGATCGGCGGCAAGGCTTGGACCGGTATTTCCCAGCGCACGGGTGACGTGTACGACCCGGCGACCGGTCAGGTCAGCGGGCAGGTCGACTTCGCCCGCGCCTCGGACGTCGACGAGGCGGTCAACGCCGCCCGCGAAGCCTTCGCCCGCTGGCGCCACGCCTCCCTCACCCAACGCGCGAACGTGATGTTCGCGTTCCGCGAACTGCTCAATGCCCGCAAGGCCGACCTCGCCGAGATCGTCACCGCCGAGCACGGGAAGGTGCGCTCCGACGCGGCGGGCGAGATACAGCGTGCGCTGGAGGCGGTGGAGTTCGCGTGCGGCATCCCGCAGCTGCTCAAGGGCGGGTTCAGCGAGAACGCCTCCACCAAGGTGGACGTGTACTCCATCCAGCAGCCGCTCGGCGTGGTCGGGGTGATCTCCCCGTTCAACTTCCCGGCGATGGTGCCGCTGTGGTTCGTGCCCAACGCCATCGCGTGCGGCAACACGGTGGTGCTGAAGCCGAGCGAGAAGGACCCGTCCGCGTCGAACTTCCTGGCGGAGCTCTTCGCCGAGGCCGGGCTACCGGATGGCGTGTTCAACGTCGTGCACGGCGACAAGGAGGCGGTCGACCGGATCCTCGAGCATCCGGAGGTCAAGGCGGTCTCGTTCGTCGGCTCCACTCCGATCGCCCGTTACGTCTACGAGACGGGCACCCGTCACGGTAAGCGGGTGCAGGCGCTCGGCGGGGCGAAGAACCACATGGTCGTGCTGCCCGACGCCGACCTCGACCTTGCTGCGGACGCCGCCGTCTCGGCCGGATTCGGCTCGGCCGGTGAGCGCTGCATGGCGATCTCCGTCGTCGTGGCGGTGGACCCGGTCGGTGACGAGCTGGTCGGCAAGATCAGCGAGCGGATAGCCGGACTGCGTGTCGGCGACGGTCGCCGCCCAAGCTGCGAGATGGGACCGCTGGTCAGCGGGGCGCACCGCGACAAGGTGCTGTCCTATCTGGACGCCGGCCGGTCCGCGGGCGCGAAGCTGGTGGTCGACGGACGTGGTCATTCGATCGACGGTGACGACGCCGGCTTCTGGCTCGGGCCGACGCTCTTCGATCACGTCGGCGAGGACATGTCCATCTACACGGACGAAATCTTCGGTCCGGTGCTCTCGGTGATGCGGGTGCCCAGCTACGACGCGGCGGTGGAACTGGTGAACGCCAACCCGTACGGCAACGGCACCGCCATCTTCACCAATGACGGCGGCGCCGCACGGCGGTACCAGAGCGAGATCGAGATCGGCATGGTCGGCGTCAACGTGGCGATCCCGGTCCCGGTCTCCTACTACTCGTTCGGGGGCTGGAAAAACTCGCTGTTCGGCGACTCACACGCCTACGGGCCGGACGGGGTGCGCTTCTTCACCAGGACCAAGGTGGTCACCAGCAGGTGGCTCGATCCGTCCCACGGCGGCGTCAACCTCGGCTTCCCACAGAACAGCTGATCAATTGGTGACGGCCGACCCGCAGGCGCCTCCCGCCGCCGCAGCGCGAGAGCCGGCGGGTCATTCATGTCAGCTCCAGCGAATCTGGATCTGTGACCGCCACTGGTCGACGACGTCGGCTCGGCCTTCGGTTGCGATCTCGCTGGCGCGGTTCCAGAGGCTCAGGTAGACCTGCACCGCGGTGCCGGAGAGCACCACGTCCGACCGCTTGGCCTCGCCCGGGGTGGTGACGATTGGCCCGTCGCTGATCCGTACCGTCCAGGCGTGGCCGGTGTCATCGGTCCTGACCAGCACCGTGTACGGCTCGGCCGAGTGCAGCCGGCCCTTGCCTCGAGTGATGAAACCGGCCAGCAGCTCATCGATCCCGTCGGCGGCCAGCAGCGGATCGATGTCCACGTCCGCCGCTCTCGGCGACCGTCCATCGACGGCCGACATCGCGTCGACGCTGTGGATGGTCGTCTCGTGGGCCTGGCGCCGTGCCCAGAATCGGCGCGGCGGTGGGGCGTCCTTGAGGAACACCATCGCGTGGGCGTCGTCCGCCGTCGCACGCAAGGTGTCGACCAGGGCGGCGAGGCCGTTGGAGTACCAGCGGAGCGGATCGGCGGCAGCCTTGCCCTCGGCGTGTGACGCTGAGGTGACGTCATCGGTGTCGCCGCGCAGGTTCGCCGACGCCCATCTGTGCACCATGCCCTGATGGGTCACGAGCTCGATGACATCCCAGCCCGGGCATGTCGGGACCTTCGCATCGAGCCCGGCTGCGGCGGCCGCCAAGCGCAGGGCGGCGCCGCTGCGGACAAGAGCGTCAAGGTGATCTTCCAGGCTCAGGTGTGTCGGCATGGTCAGCCCACCTTAGGTGTGGCGCGGGAGATGATCGCGGCGAAGTCGACGCCGGCCGGCAGGGTGCCGTACGCCTGGCCGTGGTCGCCGCCGAGCCGGGACGCGCAGAAGGCGTCGGCGACGGCGGGGTGGCCGTGCCGTACCAGCAGCGAGCCCTGCAGCACCAGGGCGAGCCGCTCGACGACGCGCCGCGCCCGCAGTTCGAGGTCGTCGGGGTCGGACAGGTCGGCTCGCACCTGGCGGACTGCGGCGTCGAGCCGTGCGTCGGCGCCGGCAGCGGCGCTCAGCTCGGCCTGGAACGCCTCCACGACCTGGGGTTCCTTGACGAGGGCACGCAGTACGTCCAGTGCGGCGACGTTGCCTGATCCCTCCCAGATCGAGTTCAGTGGCGACTCGCGGAACAACCGCGGCATGCCCGACTCCTCGACGTAGCCGTTGCCGCCCAGGCACTCGAGGGCCTCGGCGGCGTGTGCCGGCCAGCGCTTGCAGACCCAGTACTTGCCGACGGCGAGGGCGAGCCGTTTGAACGCGGTCTCGCTGGCGTCGCCGCGCGCGGATCGGTCGGTCGCTCCGGCGAGGCGCATCATGAGGACGGTGGCGGCCTCGGACTCGATCGCGAGGTCGGCGAGCACGTTGCGCATCAGTGGCTGGTCGATGAGGTACCGGCCGAAGGTCTGCCGGTGGGTGGCGTGGTGGGCGGCGGTGATCACGCCTTGGCGCATCCCGGCCGCCGCGCCGATGACGCAGTCGAGGCGGGTCAGGTTGACCATGTCGATGATCGTGCGCACGCCACTGCCCTCGTCTCCGACGCGCCAGGCGACCGCCTGCTCGTATTCGACCTCCGCCGAGGCGTTGGACCGGTTGCCGAGCTTGTCCTTCAGGCGCATCAGCCGCATCGGGTTGCGGGTGCCGTCGGGGAGGACACGCGGGACGAGGAAGCAGGTGATTCCGCCCGGCGCCTGGGCGAGCGTGAGGAAGATGTCGCACATAGGCGCCGACGTGAACCACTTGTGCCCGACGAGCCGGTAGGTGCCGTCCGGCTCAGGGCGGGCGGTGGTGGTGTTGGCGCGGACGTCCGAGCCGCCCTGCTTCTCCGTCATCGACATGCCCGCCAGCAGCCCCTGCTTGGCCAGCGGCGGACGCAGCCCGAAGTCGTACGTCGTGGCGGTGAGCAGCGGCTCGTACCGGGCGGCCAGCTCCGGGTTGTGCCGCAGCGCCGGCACTGCCGCATAGGTCATCGAGATCGGGCAGCCGTGGCCGGCGTCGGGCCGCCAGGTGTAGAACTTGGCGGCCCGGGCCACGTGTGCGCCCGGTCGGTCGTCCGCCCACGGTGCGGCGTGCAGGCCGTGCGTGACCGCGGTGCGCATCAGCTCGTGCCAGGCGGGGTGGAACTCCACCTCGTCGATCCGATGGCCGTAGCGGTCGTGGGTGCGAAGGACCGGCGGATGCTCGTTGGCCAGCCGCCCGTACTCGATGGCCTGTTCGCTGCCACCGAGCCGGCCGAGCTCGTGCAGCTCGGCGGTGGCCCAGCCGGCGCCCTCCCGCTCGAGCCCGTCGAGCAGTGCCGGGTCGTCCGCCGCGTCATAGCCGGCGAGCGGTGGAACCTGGTTGAAGACCTCGTGTGTCGTCACGGCGATACTCCCAGCGCGCGGTGGATGAAGGCGATCAGGGCGGGGATGGTCTCCGGGCCGGCGACCCCGGCGGCCAGCGGACCGACCATGGCCTCGGCCAGGGCGCCGACCAGCGCGGTCGCGGTCAGCTCCGGATCTTGCGGGGGTAGTTCACCGCTCGCCACACCCGCCGCGACGTACCCGGCGATCAGTTCGGCGTACGCGCGGCGGAAGACGAGCCGCTCGGCGTCGACCGCCGGGTCGACCGGCTCGGCAAGCAGGGCATACGCCAACCGTGGGGACTGCAGCGCGCGGCCGGAGAACGTCTCGACGACGGCTGCCATCTGCTCGGCGGCGGAGGTCTCCAGCGCTGCGGCGCGCGCGACCGCGTCCACCTCGCGCTGGGAGGCCGTGCGGAACACCTCGGCGAACAGGTCGGCCTTGGTCGGGAAGTGGCGGTAGACGCTGCCGGTCGCCACGCCCGCCCGCTCCGCGACGGCGGCGACCGAGCAGCCGGCGTACCCGTGCTCGGCCATGATTCCCAGCGCCGCGGCGATGAGCCGCTCCCGGGAGGCGTTCAGCCGAGCCTTCACCCGCTCGGTGCTCCGATACGCCACGCAAGAATTGAACCATCATTCAATCCTTGGCGACAAGGTGTCGTGTCGCCCGGCCGGCCTCGCCGGGCCGTCGCGGTGGTGCGAACGGAAGCGGTAGTCGGGGTGATCCAGGCCCGGCCACCTTGCCGGTGGACCAGACTGCGTGGGTGAAAATCACCGCGCCCACAATCAGGTGGACGCCGTGGCGGTTCGTGACCGCCTTCGGTGTTGTCAGCCTGCTGTCAGACGTGGTGTACGAGGGCGCCCGGTCAGTCATCGGCCCCTACCTGGCCACCTTCGGCGCGTCCGCGACCGTCGTCGGGCTGGTCACCGGCGTCGGGGAGGCGTTCGCCCTGGTCGGGCGGCTGGGTACCGGACCGCTCGCCGACCGTACCCGGGCCTACTGGCCGCTCGTCCTGGTCGGCTACGCCGTGACCATGGTCGCCGTGCCCGCTCTCGGGCTGACCACCGCGCTGTGGCTGGCTGCGGCGCTGTTCATCGCGGAGCGCGCCGGCAAGGCGGTCCGCGGCCCGGCGAGGGATGTCATGCTCTCCCACGCCGCTGCGGCAGTCGGCCGCGGCAAGGGCTTCGCCGTCCATGAGGCGCTTGACCAGGCCGGCGGCGTGGCGGGGCCGCTGCTGGTCGCCGCCGTACTGGCCGCCACCGCCCACAACTACCGGCCCGCGTTCCTGGCCTTGGCCGTACCCGCGGTGGCGGGAATGCTCCTGCTGCTGTGGCTACGCGCCGGGGTTCCCGACCCGCGTCGCTTCGAACCGGGCCCTCGACCCGGCGCGGCGGCCGCCCCGCCGGGCGGCCGGCTGCCCCGCGTGTTCTGGACCTATCTGGCGTTCACGGCGGTGACGACGGCCGGCTACGCCACCTTCGGGGTGCTCAGCTTCCACCTCGCCACGCGGCACGTCGTACCGGTGGCGGTGATCCCGGTCGTGTACGCCGGCGCGATGGGCATCGACGCGTTCGCCGCGCTGGCGTCCGGATGGCTGTATGACCGGGCCGGCGTCCGGGTACTGGCCGCCGTACCGGTGCTGACCGCCCTGATCCCGTTGGCTGCCTTCACCACCGTCCCGGCGACCGCGGTCGCCGGGGTCCTGGCCTGGGGCGCCGTGCTCGGCATTCAGGAATCCACGATGCGTGCGGCCATCGCCGACATCGTCCCCGCCGCTCGGCGGGGCACCGCTTACGGCATCTTCGCCGCCGGGTTGGGCGGGGCGACCCTGGTCGGTGGGCTGCTCACCGGGGCCCTCTACGACTACTCGATCGCCGCCGTGATCGTCACCGTGGCCGGCATCCAGGTCGTCGCCCTGGCCCTGTTCCTCGCCACCGTTCGACCGGCCACGCAGGCCCGAGTTCTTCGCCGATGACCTTTCGGATCGTCTCTCGGAGGGGCCAAGGAGTGCCAACACCGTCGGCCCCAGGCAGTCATGGCCGCGTCGCGCGACCTCCACGGGCGCCGTTTTGCCGGACAGCGCTCGGGTAAAGCGGCGCTCGTCGCCTCAGGAGTGGGGCCGCGACGCACGGTCCGGGAGGGAGAACTCGTGAACTACGCCGGGTTTCTCGAAGCAGTGGGGAAGCGGGCGGGGCCTGACCCCGCACGACGTGCGTACGTGCTGGTGTGAGGGGCCAGACTCGACTCGGCACCCCCGGACGCAGGTTGCCCACGTCAGGCCAGACCGTGCACGCCGACGAGGCGGGGGACAGCGACGCGGCCCAGTTCGGTGCCGGTGCCGGGATCGTGCCAGCTCACGCCATCGTTCTGGCCCACGTAGAGGCGTCTGCCGTCGCGGCTCAGCACGAGGCCGGAAACGGGTTCGCGGACCCGCCAGTCAGCCGCGCGGCCGGGGCGCGTGAGATCCATCGTCCGTACCACCGTGCCGGCGCCGATGAAGAGGCGGTCGCTGTCGGCGGCGGCGTGTGCGGTCCCGACGCCCCTGGGCTGCGTGTCTGTCCGGCGTACGCTCAGCTCCTCGGTGTCGATCTCAGCGATGGTGCCCGACGTGACGTCGGCGACGAAGAGCCGAACGCCGTCGGGGCTGATCGTCATGGCGTGGCCGATCGCGGCCGCCTCACCGAACGGATGTGGCAGGTCGATGCAGTACGCCCATCGCTCGCTGAGGTGCAGCGTGTGGACGAATGCGTGCACGTTGCCCGGCCGCCCGCTGACGAGGTTGCGGGTGTGCTGGTGGTCGGGCTGGTGGGTGTAGAGCGTGTAGAGGGTGGTGCGATCCGGCGAGAGCACGGCCTGGCGTCCGTCGCCGCGCATCTCCTCCTCGGCGCCGGGCGGCACCGGCGCCTTGGTACGGGTGTGGAGCGGACCGGGTGTCCCGGTGGCGAGATCGACGACGCGGACCCGGTAGCGGTCCGGCGCCGTCGCCGGGAGCCACTCGAGGACGAAGAGCCCGGCGAGATCCGCGGTGAACGTCTCCGGTACGAAGTTGCCCCGCAACTCCAGCCGGTGTTGGACGCCGGTGACGTCGGCGATCAGCACGGGGGTCACGTCCCGCCCCTCCGGGCGCCCCTTGGTGGCATTCACCTCGTTCGACGTGAGCGCCACCGTACCGTTGGCGGAGACGGCCTGCGGCACCCAGCGTCCGGGCAGCTTGACCCGAGTGGAGGTGCCGCCCGTGGCGGTGTCGATCCGCCACAGGGCGGTGTCGGCGCCCTCGGGTGCGGTCGCGTAGATCGCCCGCCCGTCGGCGGTGGCGAGAGAACGCGGGATCGTCTGCCGGTCCGCACCACTCAGTAGGCCAAGCCCGTCGTCGACCTCGACGAGCAGTGGGTCAGGGATCGTGACGCCACGGGCCTGACTCAGGTGCCGAGCTCGATCGCAGCCGACCAACGCCGCGGTGCCCGCACCGACGAGCACGGTCAGAAGTGTGCGACGGGAGATCCTTGTCGTTGCCAGCATGCCTTGGGGACACCGCCACACCCGCCGAGGTTCCACCCCCGTCCCTGGAACCCATCCGGTGCGGGCGGTGTCATGTGTGTGATCCAACTGGAGGTTTCCACTGGACGACGAAGAGCTCGTCACCGGCGCTCGGGCAGGTGACCTGGGGGCGTATGACCTCCTGGTCGCCCGGCACACCGCGTCCGCCTACCGGACGGCGGTTCTGCTCGGCGCGGGTTCGGACGCGGAGGACGTCATCCAGGAGGCGTTCGTGAAGGCATACCGCAAGCTGTCCCGCTATCGGGGAGAGTCGTCCTTTCGCGCGTGGCTTCTCGCGATCGTCGCCAACGAGACCCGCAACATGCACCGCTCACGCAGCCGGCGGGACGGACTCATCCTGCGGGCCGCGGCGGCGAACCCAGAGTCGCAGATCGCCGAGGACGGCGCGGTGGGCGGCGTCCTCGCCGCCGAGCGACGGGCCACGCTGGTGCGGGCCCTGCGGCTGCTGCCGGTGACGGACCGTGAGGTGATCGTGTGCCGGTTCCTCCTTGATCTCAGCGAGGAGGAGACCGTGACGATGCTGGGCTGGCCCAGAGGCACGGTGAAGTCGCGGACGTCCCGAGCGCTGGCGAAGCTCCGCGTCCTGCTCGACCGCGAGGAGGTGCGCCGTGGATGACCTCGAACGGGAGTTGCGTGACCTCACCGAGTGGCTGGACACACCCGCCGCCCCTGACGTTGCCGACCGCGTACGCGCCCGACTGGCCGCGCCCGCGCGAAGGCGACGCCGGTGGCGCTACTACCTCGCCGTGGCGCTCGTCGCCCTGCTCGTCGCGGTGCTGCCGCCGGGGCGGGCCGCCCTCGCCGACGCCGTGGCGGGGCTGCTGCGCTTCTCCGGAATCATCATCGACACGTCGTCGGCGCCGATCTCGCCCACCGGCAGTCCGTCGCCGCTGCCGTCGCAGCGGCCCGCCTCCCTCCACGAGGCGCAGGGGAAGGTCCGCTTCCCGATCCGCCTGCCGACGAAGCTGGGTCCGCCCGAGCAGGTACTGGTCGCCGACGCCGACGGCACCGCCTCCTACCGGGTGGTCACCCTGCTCTACCGCGGGGGTGCGTTGCGCGTCGATGCCTTCGACGGTCGCCTCGACCCGGTCTTCCAGAAGCAGGCCGCCGGGCCAGGAGTGGAATGGGTCCAGGTCGACGCAGGCTTCGCGGTCTGGATCGGCGGCCCACACGCGCTGGCCTACGTGGATCGTGCGGGCACGGTCCATGTGGCGAGCGCGCGGCTCGCCGCCTCGACCCTGATCTGGGAGGAGGCCGGCGTGAGCTACCGGCTCGAAGGCGACCTGACCAAGGGCGAGGCGATCGAGATCGCCAACTCGCTGAATTGAGCGAGGGACGGCGGTCGCTTTCGTGGTGACAGTCGAGCCGGCAGGTCGGGTGGGGAACCCCGAGGGCCCGAGCGGTGTCCTGAATGGTGCGAGGCACGAACGGGGTCAGCGGGTACGACGTTTGTCCGGAGGGCGCGAGATGGGTTCATGGGGCAGGGTGTTGCTGGGGTCGGCGGTCCTGCTGGCGGCATGCACGACCACGGGGCGGTCAGCCACGCCGGTCGGCGCTCCGGCCACCACGGCCCCGGCGAATCCCCCGGCGAGCACTGCGTCGGGCTGCGGCTCACGGATCGAGACGGGTGTCCTGCCGGACTGGGCGGACGCCGGGTTCAGTGGGGAGGCCCGGATCCCGCACGTCTTCGGCGCGAAGGGCGAGATCGTCGCGGTGCTGTTCGGTCACCCGCTGGCGCTGGGCCGGGACGAGGGGCCCACCAACAAGATCCTCTGGGTCTCCGATCCTGCGGCGACGTCGTCCGACACGGCGTCGCCCGCCACCCTGGCGATCACCGCGACGTTGGACGGAACCGACACGCGGGTGAACCGGGAGGTCGCCGGCGGCCCCGGCCCGTCGATCATCGACATGCCGCGGGCCGGTTGCTGGCACCTCGAACTCCACTGGTCGGGACACGCTGACACCATGGACCTCGTCTACGCCGAAGGCTAGCGTGATGCCCAGCACCGTTGTCGACAGCGTGGCGTGACGCGGAGAGCGTACGGCGGTAATCGATGATGCTGGCGATTCGTGGGCGTCGGACGCCCGGAGTTCGACTACTCGAGATCGATCGGCCGGTCGACGAGGGCGGCCAGCCGCTTGGGCGCCAGGACGCAATAGCTTTCCGTGAGCAGTTCGGCGACCTCGTCCCAGTCGACCCGGTCGTCGAGCACCATGCCAACGACGTCGGCGCCCCAACCCGGCTCGTAGAACGGGTGGCCGCTGGCGATCAGCCCGGCGATCTCGTCGCCGGGCGATCGGAACGTCAGCACGCAGATGGGCTGATCCGTCGCGGCAGCGCGGGCGTAGGCCGCCTGGTGGCCGGGGTCGGCCGTGAGCACGTGGGCGAACGTGCGGTTGCGGATCCGCCACCGCGTGCCCACCCACGCCGGCTCCTCGTAGGTCTCCGGCAGCCCGAGGCAGACCGGCCGGAGCCGGTCGAGGATCTCGGACGGAACGTCTCCAGGGCCAGTCACGCTCGCGACGCTATCCGGCCCCTCCGACAGGCTGGCGACGTCGATTCGTCGTAGCCAGGGAGTACGACTGACGGAGACCGATGATTATCGGCTTGGTGGACGGTCTACCCAAGGGAAACGAGTGGAAAGGATGAGGATATGAGCGGCGTACGGGTGCTGGTGGGCACGCGCAAGGGCGCGTTCACGTTGACGTCGGACGGCAGGCGCGACGACTGGACGGTCGACGGACCCCATTTCGGCGGCTGGGAGATCTACCATCTCACCGGGTCGCCGGTTGACCCGAACCGGCTCTACGCGTCCCAGTCGGGCGGCTGGTTCGGGCAGCTGATCCAGCGCTCGGACGACGGCGGCAAGAGCTGGAACACGGTCGGCAACGACTTCGCGTACGAGGGCGAGGCCGGCGATCACCTGTGGTACGACGGCACCCCGCGCCCGTGGGAGTTCAAGCGGATCTGGCACCTGGAGCCGTCCCGGGACGACCCCGACACCGTGTACGCGGGTGCGGAGGACGCCGCGCTCTACCTGTCGACCGACGGCGGTCTGAAGTGGAACGAACTCACCGCGCTGCGTACGCACCCGACCGGGCCGACGTGGCAGCCCGGCGCCGGCGGGATGTGCCTGCACACGATCATCCTGGACCCGGTGAACAAGGACCGGATGTACGTCGCCATCTCGGCTGCGGGCGCGTTCCGTAGCGACGACGGCGGCGCCAGCTGGCTGCCGATCAACAAAGGCCTGCGCTCCGGGGAGATCCCCGACCAGGACGCCGAGGTCGGCCACTGCGTGCACCGCATCACCCAGCACCCGTCCCGGCCGGACACCCTCTTCATGCAGAAGCACTGGGACGTCATGCGCAGCGACGATGCCGGCGCGAACTGGCGCGAGGTGAGCGGCGATCTGCCGTCGGACTTCGGATTCCCGATCGCGGTGCACGCGCATGAGCCGGAGACCATCTACGTGGTGCCGATCAAGAGCGACTCCGAGCACTTCCCGCCGGAGGGCAAGCTGCGCGTCTACCGCAGCCGCAGCGGCGGCGAGCAGTGGGAGCCGCTGACCAACGGTCTGCCGCAGTCACACTGCTACGTCAACGTGCTGCGCGACGCGATGGCGGTCGACACGCTCGACCCCTGCGGGATCTATTTCGGCACCACCGGTGGCCAGGTCTACCACTCGGCCGACGGCGGCGACAGCTGGGCGCCGATCGTGCGGGACCTGCCTGCGGTGCTCTCCGTGGAAGTCCAGGTGCTCCCGTGATCCGGGTCGTCCTCCCGGCCCACCTGAAGAACCTGGCCCATGTCACCGGTGAGGTACGTCTCGAGGTGGCCGGTCCGGTCACCCAGCGCCTGATCCTGGACACCCTCGAGGCGCAGTATCCGATGCTGCTCGGCACCGTCCGCGACCGCCACAGCGGCAAGCGCCGCGCGTTCGTCCGCTTCTACGCCTGCGAGCAGGACCTGTCCAACGACTCGCCGGACGCACCACTGCCCGAGGAGGTGATCGCCGGCAAGGAACCATTCATCATCCTCGGGGCGATGGCCGGGGGATAGGGCATCGCCGCCGGCCCCGGTCTTCTACGGCGAGATCCGTACCTCCACCGAGCTGATGAACCACCGAAAGTCGGACGTGCTGTCGATGGACACGTCGTTCGTGCCGCTCTTGTCGAACGAACGGGTCCCGGCGCACACGACGACGGACTGACCCGCCGGCACCGGTCCCGCGCTGAACAGTTGCGCGAAGTAGTGAGCGCCACGGGTCAACTTCTCCTGCAGGAAGCTGTCGTCATCGTCGGTCTCCTCGTCGAGGACCGACATCTGGGCATACGACGGCTCGGCTACGTTGGGATGCAGGACGTCGAGCATCAGGAAGTTCTGCTGGCCGGTGCGGGAGTTCGACCATCCCCATTCGTCCTCTGTCTCCAGGCGGTGCGTCGCCTCGACGCATTGCGCATCGATGAGGACCTCGACCAGACCTGTCGTTGGCGGGACGAAGGCGAATGCCACCGCGCTGAAGGCATCGCCGGACGCGTAGTCGAAGTCGCCGGCGTCGCTGTTCTCCATCGTGATCGAGATGCCCACGTCTCCGACCGACGGGTTCAGCGTGTGGATCCGATCCACGACGAAGTTGTCGTTGTGCACCGGGACGAAGCCGAAGTTGAACCCGAAGAACGGCGGCCGGAAGACCTCCCACCGGTGCGGGCCCTGGCTGTCGTCGGGATCAAAGATGCCCCAGGGCAGCGCGCGATCGTGGAACGGAGACAGGCTCAACCATTTGTCGAGGTTCTTCGAGAGGTGAAAACCGGCGCTGATGTTTTCGTCGGCCGTGAAGACGTCGGTGATCGCCTCGTGGTATTCCGTCCCTATCGCAGCCAGCTCGTCTCGCCTGATGTCTCGACTCCGCAGGAATGCGTCGGCCTTCTGCTTCCTGGCCTTGTTCAATTTGTCGTAGCTGGCCGCCAGGCCTTCGGGCGGCTGAAGAAGATCACGAAAAGTCAGCCGCTCCTGACGCATCAGGTCGCTCAGTTCCGCCCAGTTGTCGTCGCCCAGCAGGCGCCGCAGCCGGTCAGTTGCCTTGGCCGACAGTTTCGCGGCTGTGCTGCTGCGCTTCTCGGTGATCTTCCGTAGGCGCTTCTCGCGTTCCTTGGCCGCCGCGTCCGCCGATCGCTGGGCTTCCGCCGGGAACTGGCTGAAATTGCGAATGTCCTTACACGTATCGAACACGTGGACCACCCCACTAAGGCCTTGCGTCCATGTTGCTCCGAAATCTCCCTGGGTGGCCATACGGGTTGTGCCATGTTTGCAACACCGCATCTACCTTCAAATGCAATCAATCAGACGCTGTGCCAGTCGAGGCTCCTGACGCGTTGGCCGCATGGGCAGTGGTCGTCTCGCCTACGCTGGACGGGTGGTGATCAGAACCGGCCGGTCGCGGTTCGGCCCGGACAACGGCCGCATGTTGCTGCGCACGGGCCGCAAGGGTGTCGGCTCGACCGTCGGCCACGATCTGACCATCGAGGTGACCGACTGGTCCGTGGAACTGGACGTGCCGGAGACCGGGCCGCCGGATGCCACCGCAACCGCCCGCATCGACTTGGGGTCCCTGGCGGTGCGCGAGGGAAAGGGCGGCGCGGTGCCGCTCACCGACAAGGACCGCGGTGAGATCGAGAACAACGCCCGGCGGACGCTGGACGTCGATCGCCACCCGACGGCCACCTTCCAGTCCACCCGCGTCGTCACCGACGGCGGCACCGCCACGATCAGCGGAACTCTCACGCTGCACGGGGTCACCGCCCCCATCGACGTCGAGGTGCGCGAACTGACGCCCGATCGGTACGGCGCCACGACGGTGGTGACCCAGTCGGCGTACGGAATCAAGCCTTACTCGGCCTTCCTCGGCGCGCTCAAGGTCCGGGACGACGTCGAGGTGGAGATCGACGTCCGCCTCGGAGGTTGACCGGCCCCCGGGTCCGCCGCCGCCGGGCGTCCCGGCGCAGGAGCTCGGACGCGAATCACGAGATCCTTGTCCGAGCGTGGGCGATTCATTACTAAAGTTTCGGTAATGGACGTCGACGCGAGCACCCGGCTTGAACGCATCCTCGGCATACCGCTGGCGGAGGATGCGGTACGTCAATGGCCGCAGTCCGGCGAACTGATCCGCGGCCGGGCGCGGATCGCGGAGGTGGAGTCGCACTTCGCCGGGCTTCGGCTCGGCGTGGGCCGGCGACACTCCTGCGCAAACACCCTGATCGTCGAGTGGAGCAACGACTACGGCGACGGCCGGATCTACCGCAACGTCTCGATCGCTGAGGTGCGCGACGGTGAGGCCATCACGGTGACGGACTACTGGGGTGAGCCGTTCACCGCACCCGAGTGGCGGCAGGCGTTGGGGGAGCGCCTCGACATGCCGGCGGGTGGCGTCTGGCCGACATCCGACGAGCTCACCGTCACGTGACGCAGGTCCCCCTCACCGGCTGTCCGCCGGTGAGGCGGTCGTCGGCGGCAGGGAGTCCGCGAGTTCCGCGATCACCTCGGCGTGACAGCGCTCCGGCACGCACCAGCAACCGAGCCTGCGCCCACGCAGCTCGGGGAGGAGGGCGAGGAGGTCCGGGCGGCCGAGCAGGTACGCGCGGTACTTCTCGAGGACCTCGTCGCGGCTGCCGTCCGGCCCCGGACGGTACGGGCTGGACAGGGGAGAGGCCGGGAGGCGCCAGCCACCGCGATACATGGCCCGCCCGACATAGACCACGTCGGCGTAGGCCGGGTCGCCGCGGTGGCCCTTCAGGTTGACGACCGTGGTTGCCTGCACGATCAGCTCCTCAGTCTCCCGCCGGCAGCGCCAGTGCCGTCCCGGTCCGGCAAGCGATCCGGAACATCGGACGAGCGTAACCATCCCCATCGCCGGTCGCCGAGGGCGACGCCGCGGGCCGGCTGACCTGGGCCCGCGATGCGGTGGCCGTGCGGCGGGATGTGTTCTCGCCGCTGCCCGGCGAGGGACGGTGGGCGCCCGTCCTGCTGATGGACGGCAACATCGGCATCGGCGGGGACCCGGTCGCCCTGCTGCGCCGGTGCCGTTCCCTGAACGGTGGCAGCGGCAGTGTCCTCGTTGAACTGGAGGCGCCCGGGCACGGGCTCTGGCAGGGGCAGGCCTGCCTCGCCTTTCGCACCGTCGACGGCGAGGTGCGCCACGGACCGGTGTTCCGGTGGGCGCACGTGGACGCGGTGGCCGTGCACGGCGTGGCCGCCGCCGGACTGGTGGTCCGGGATGTCTTCCGGTCCGCCGGGCGTTGGTTCGGTGAGCTCGCCGGATCGAAGACCCACTGACGTCCCCGCCGACAGCCCGGACCGTTGACCCACCGCTGTCCCGGCGGCGTTAATTTCGTCAGCATGCGCTATTGAAATTCCGGCTCCACAGGTCCAGGATGGCGATTAAGAGCAACGGCCATTGGTGATAACGGAGGACGCGGCGTGGAACCTTCGCACCGAACCCGGGGGCAGCTGACGTGACCATCGCACCGGCCCCACGTCGCGTTGATCAGCAACCAGCACCCGACCTGGTCGCCGCCGAACAGGCCGCCGCCCGGTTCCTGGCCGCACTCGACATCGACCTGGACTCCGAGAGCCTGCGTGACACGCCCCGCCGGATGGCCCGGGCGTACGCCGAACTGCTCACCGCACGCCCGTTCGACCTGACCACCTTCCCCAACGACGAGGGCTACGACGAACTGGTGCTGGCCCGGTCCATCCCGATCCGGTCGGTGTGCGAGCACCACCTCCTGCCGTTCGTCGGTGTCGCGCATGTCGGCTACCTGCCCGGCGATCGGATCCTCGGACTGTCCAAACTCGCCCGCGTCGTGGAACTCTTTGCTCACCGTCCGCAGGTGCAGGAGCGGTTGACCAAGCAGGTGGCGGAGTGGCTGGCCCTCGAGCTGGCTCCCAAGGGCGTCGGTGTGGTCATCGAGGCGGAGCATCTGTGCATGACGTTGCGGGGGGTGCGTGCCACCGGTGCCACCACCGTGACGTCCACCCTGCTCGGAGCCCTGCGCGACGACGCCCGCTCCAGGGCCGAGTTCTTCTCCCTCACTGGAGTCCACTGACCCGAATTGGAGAGCGGCATGGAAAGCAGCCCCACATTCGTCATCGTCGGAGCCGGCCTCGCCGGCGCCAAGGCCGCCCAGACACTGCGTGAGGAGGGCTTCGACGGCCCGGTGATCCTGCTCGGTGACGAACCCGAACGGCCCTACGAGCGGCCACCGCTGTCCAAGGGCCTGCTGCTGGGGGCCACGCCGCGGCGCGACGTGTACGTGCACGATGCCGGCTGGTACGAGGCGAACGACGTCGAGTTGCGTACCGCGACCCGGGTCACCGGCATCGACCGCGACGTCCGCCAGGTTGTCCTGCACGATGGCGAACGGCTCGGATACGACAAGCTGCTGGTGGCCGCCGGCTCGACGCCCCGCCGCCTGGATGTTCCCGGCGCCGACCTGGACGGGGTCTTGTATCTGCGCACGTTGGCGGACTCCGATCGGATCGCCAGGGCCCTCACCGACCAGGCCCACCTTGTGGTGATCGGTGCCGGCTGGATCGGTCTGGAGATCGCCGCCGTCGCCCGCCAGCACGGCGCCGCCGTGACCGTGGTGGAAATCGCCGACCTGCCGTTGCAGCGGGTCCTCGGCGACGCGGTCGCCCGGGTATTCGCCGACCTGCACCGCGGGAACGACGTCACCTTCCACTTTGGCGTCGGCCTCCGACAGCTGCGGGGCGCCGGGCGAGTGTCCTCGGTGCTGCTGACCGACGGCACGGAACTGGCGGCCGACACCGTCGTCGTCGGCGTGGGCATCCAACCCAACGTGCAGTTGGCCGAGGCAGCGGGCCTGAAGGTGGACAACGGCATCGTCACCGACGCGCGGCTGCTCACCTCCGACCCGCACATCTACGCCGCGGGCGACGTGGCCAACGCCTACCACCCGCTGCTCGGCCGGCACATCCGGGTGGAGCATTGGGCAAACGCGCTCAACGGCGGCCCGGCCGCGGCGCGGTCCATGCTGGGCCAGCAGGTCGAGTACGCCCGGTTGCCGTACTTCTTCTCCGACCAGTACGACCTGGGGATGGAATATTCGGGGTGGGTGGCCCCGGATGGTTATGACCGCGTGGTGTTCCGCGGCGATCCGGCCGTGGTGGACGGCAGGACGCCGGAGTTCATGGCGTTCTGGGCCAAGGATGGCCGGGTGCTGGCTGGGATGAACGCCAATGTGTGGGACGTGACCGACCAGATCCAGACATTGGTGCGTGCGGGTCACGGGGGCAGGGCCGTCGACCTGGCCAAGCTCTCCGACCCGCGGGTGCCGCTGGTTGATCTTGTGAGTTGAGCACAGGGGCCGGTCAGCGTCGAACGAAGCGGCGGGGCGAGTCAGGCCGGACGGATCTGTACGCAGCAGGCGCCGGGGCTGGGGGTGAGCCGCGCGTGGAGGTCCGTTCGGCCCAGCCCGTCGAGCAGGCCGGCGATGAACGCCTGGTTCAGGCCGCACACCAACTCGGTCTGTTGAGCGGCGAGCTCGTGAAAGGGGCAGTTCCGCAGCCGGATCAGCTCTTGGTCGTCGGCCGGCTCGAAGCCGAGTTCGGCCAGGACGGCCGCGACCGGCCCGCCATCGGCGACCTCACGACCGATCGCTACGCCCCGCTGCGCTGCCAGGCGCAGGGCGGCCGACCGGGCATCCTGGGGATTCTCGGCAACGGCCTGGGCAAGGATCTCGCCGATCAGGTCGTAGCGGCGCTCCGGGATGGTCAGGGTGATGCAGCCGGGCGCCGCCTCGTACACCTTCGGCGTTCTACCGCGACCGCGCGGCTGGTCGGTCGGTGCCTCGTACCCGGCTTGCAGCAGTCCGGCGCCGACTAGCTTGTCGAGGTGGAACGCCGCCAGGTTGCGCGAGATGTGCTGTGCCTCGGCGGCCTCCTCCCGCGTCACCGGGTGGTCCTGACTGCGGACGTAGTCATACAGAGCCCGTCGTACCTGGTCGACGAGGGCGGTCACCGCCTGCCAGGAAGACGTCGCCATGCCGGAAGTTTATCACCAGCAGATCTTGTTGAAATTACTTGGCCGAGTTCCGCCGCAGCCGCACCTCCGGCTCGCCTTCAGGTCCCGCCGGATGGCCGCGGTCAGCTCCTGCTTCGTCCGCATAAACCCCCGACCCAATCTTCTGCCGCCCCGTCGTCGGCTCGCCTCGGCAAGCGTCGACTGCGCGGATGGTGCCCGGGTGTCGAAGCCGGGCGAGGCAGCGGTGCAAGCAGAACGTCAGGTGTCGCAGCCGATGCCGTCTCCGTCGCGGTCGAGGTCGTAGATGTCCCGGCCGACGACCCGCAGCGGTCCGTCGACGTACGCGGGCCCGTTGCCACTGCCACCGGCACAGTCAACATCGCTGGCGATAGGCACGCAGGCGCCGCTGTAGTTCGGGTCGCACGTCCGAGCCTCCTTGGTGCCGACCCTGACGACCTGCGTGACCGGGGCTTTCGTGATCTCCGATTTGACCAGCTTCCTTGCCGTCTGAACGCCGTCGGCGAGGGTGACCTGGTAGGTGAGGGTCCTGATGCCCGGGACCCCGCGGGTGGTCACCTTCCTGGTGCCCTTCGGCAGCGAGGAGTCGTAGACCGTCCTGGTCTGAAACCCCACCTTCTGCATCTCGGTGACAGTGCGCGTCTCCACCGCCGGTGTCGCGGCAGCCGCCGGCGGTGTCGCTGCCGGAACAGCTGCGGCCTGCGTGCTCGGGGCCTGCGGCGTCGATGTCAGCTCGCTCGCGCTCGGAGAGGGATCATCCGCAGCCTGGACCGTCGGGATGGACTCAGCGGCTGGATCCTTCTCCCCCTGGGAGCCGGGCTGCGGAGGCGAGACGATCGCCGCGATGGTCACTCCTCCGCAGCACAGCAGCACGAGCGTGACGGCGCTGATCAGCACGATCTTCAAAGTGCTGTTGGCCTTCTGCGGCTGCTGGTTCCAGCCACCGCCAGCCGCCGGCAACTGAGCGGTCGGATACGGCGGGGTTCTCCAATCGTGGCCGGGCGGCGGCGCGGCCGGGGGAGGAGGCGGCGGAGGCTGCGTCTGCTCGTGCCACGGGTCCTGCGGGGACTGGTACGTCACATCCTGAGTGTGCTGAACAGGGCCAACGCGCATCACCCGCCGGTCGGCCACCCGTATCGGTCTTTCGAGGACACGTCACCATACGTTCATCCGGCCAGGCATGTTCACAAAAGATCAAGTCCGGTGGAAGTCATCGCTGTGGGGTGGCAAGCGGCGTTCGGCGTCCCCCGGAGTGGAGCGTGAGAGATGCCGGCCCGGGGGAGCGGGCTTCGGATAACAGGCTGACGGACGGTCGAGGTGCCGGGGTCTACGGTCAGGTATGGGCTTCTCGATCAAGCTGGCACCCGGCGTGCGCATCCGCGCGTCGTCGCGAGGCATCCGGACCAGCGTCGGTCCGCGCGTCGCCCGAGTGCACGTCGGAGCGGGCCGGACTGGATTCTCCAGCGGCGTTGGACCCGTCGGCTTCTACACCTCCCTGGGTGGTGGTCGGGACGGCAACCGCTCCGGTGGCCGCCCTCCCTCCGCAGCCGCGTACCAGCGGCAGGTGGCCAGCCAGCAGCGCCAGGCAGTGCAGGCACAGCGGGCCGAGGAGGCGCGCCACCTGGCGCAGGCATTCCTGCGGATCCTCGAGCTGCACCGGGTGGACTTCCCCGTCGCCACCCGACCGATCGCGCCCCAACCGGCGGCCCCCGATCGGGGCAGCATCTACCAGCACTACGAGCAGCACGCCCTGGCCGGGATCGGCCTGTTCGAACGCAGCAAGCGAGCACAGGCCAAGCAGCAGGCCGTTCGGTGGGCAGAGGCCGAGGTGCAGCGGCAGTGGGCCACCCGCTGCGAGCAGCAGGCAGCCTGGCAGCAGTACCTCGACCAGCGCTGGCACGAGCTGTGCACCAATGGCGCCGAGGTGGTCCTGGAGACGCTGGAGGAAGCGTTCGAGGACAACGAGGCTCCGAGCGCCGCTGTCGGCGTCGCCGACGGGGAGGTCTCCCTTGCCGTGCTGGTGCCGAGCATCGATCAGGTCGTGCCGGAGCGCATGCCCACCACCACCCAAGCTGGGAATCTGTCGCTGCGCAAGCTGCCCCAGCGCGATCGCGCCGCCTACTACCGATTGTTCGTGTGCGGGCAGGTGCTCGTCACGATCCGGGAAGCCTTCGCCGTTGCACCCGGCCTCCGCTCCGCCCGGGTCGCGGTCCTCCGGCACGACGGCATGGACAGCTACGGGCGGCCCCGGATGTCGTGCCTGCTCGCTGCCAGGATCGACCGCCAGGCGCTGGCAGGAGTGCGCTGGGACGCGGCCGACGCCGCTACCGTCGTCACCGGCACCAGCAGTGAACTGCTGCTGAACCAGCGGCCCCGCACCGGGGAACTGCAACCCCTCAACCTCGACGCCGAGCCCGCACTCGCTGAACTCATCAGCGCCGTCGACCTCGCCGAACTCACCGGAGCCGAGTAGGTACGACCGGCGGCTCCGGCGGTCCTGGCCCGGCAGATGATCACCCTGCGTTCGCTCAGCATGTTCGTCGGGTCCACCGCCGCCCGGCCTGTCGGGGGCTGTGCCGGGCGGCGGCTGGCCCCGTCACCTCGGTGGCGGCGTCGGCGACGACTCCACGCTCCGCGACGGCTTCGGGCTCCGCGACGGGCTCGGCGTGGGCGATGGCGATTGCGTCGGCGTCGGCGTGGGCTTCCGCGTTCGAGTCGGGCTGGCGGTGACGCTCGGCCGGGTCACCGTCGGCGTCGGCTGCGCGGAGGTCGGCTGCGGCGACACCGGGGCGGTGGGTGACGGGGCGTCGTCCGGGAACGCCGGCTCCCGGAACCGGTACTTGTCCGGGTCGAGTTTGAGGGCGGCCGTGGCCTGTTCCATGAACTGCCGCCAGATCGGCCCGGGGCCGGTGGAGCCGTAGACGTCGTAGCTGCCGTCGGAGGTCCTCAGCGGCTTGCCGTCGACGGTGCCGAGCCAGACCGCGGCGGCCAGCGCGCCGGTGTAGCCGACCATCCAGGTGTGCACGTTCTGGGTGGTGCTCGTACCGGCCTGCCAGGTGCCGGTCTTGCCGGCCGAATCCCAGTCGTTGTCCAGCTTGGCGGCCTTCACCCGGCGCAGCGTCCAGTTGAGCTGGTCGATCGCCTCCTGGTCGAGCCCGATGTCGGTCTGCACCAGCTGTTCGTCGAGGATCTTCTCGTCGCCCTTGGTCACCGAGCGGACGAAGTGCGCGTCGGCCCGCTTCCCGCCGGCCGCGAAGGTCGCCATCCCGTTGGCGTGGTCCTGCACGGTGATGCCGTACTGGCCGATGCCGACCTCGGTGGAGAAGTGCCGCGCCAGCTCCTCGCCCGAGTGGCCGCGCAGCTCGACCCGCTTCGGCCGCGGGTTGCCCTTCTCGTTGGCCCACATCGAGTCGACCCCGGCCCTGGTGGCCATGTCGAGCACCTTGGCGGTGCCGAGCTGCTCGGTGAGTTCGAAGTAGGTGACGTTCAGCGAGGCGACGGTGGCCTCCCACAGCGCGCAGTCCGGCTGGCACGGCGCGCGCTCGGCGTTGCGGATCGGGCCGGCGGGGCTGCCCTTCGTCCGGCCGGAGGCGGGGAACTCCTTGGTCTCCGGGGAGTCGAAGTGCTGCTTCACCGAGATCTTCTCCTGGACCGCCGTGGCCAGGTCGTACACCTTGAACGACGACCCCGGCGGGTGCTGGCCGAAGCCACGGGCCTCGCCGTTCTCGTCGTAGTACCAGCCGGCGTAGTCGGCGCCGGAGCCGTCGCTGCCGCCGTGGTAGCCGAGCACCCGGCCGGTGCCGGGTTCCACCGCCACCAGCGCGGCCTGCCAGTTCTTCGGCTGCCCGCGGACGGCCTCGGGGGCGGTGTCGCGCCGGATATCGGCGGCCGCGTCGGCGGCGTCCTGGACCCGCTTGTCGATGGTGGTGACGATCTTGAAGCCGCCGTTGCGGAGGTAGTCGGCGGGTTTGCCCTGGAACGGCTCGGTCTGCCGCAGCTCGCTGAGCACGTGGTTGACCACCAGGCCGGTCGGCCGGTCGAGGTTGGATCGGCCTGCGTTGGGATCGAGCGGCTTGACCGTGTCCGGGTACGCCAGGTTGGCCGCCTCGTCCGCCGACAGGTAGCCCAGCTTCACCATGCCGTCGCGGATGTAGTTCCACCGGTCGATCGAGTTCTGCCGGGCCAGCGGGCTGCGCCGCGGATCGTAGCCGGGGTGGCCCTCGGGGTCGTCCGGGTCGGCCTCCGGCTGCTTCACCATGCCACAGAGCACCATCGCCTCGGCCGTGGTCAGCTGCTTCGCCGCCGGCGCGTCGCGGCGCACCGTCTTGCCGAAGTACGCCTGCGCGGCCGCCTCGATGCCGTACGAGCCCCGCCCGAACGGCACGGTGTTCAGGTAGAACCCGAGGATCTCCTCCTTGCTGTACTTGTCGTCGAGCTTCCACGCGATGACCGCCTCGCGGAGCTTGCGCGAGTAGGAGACGCCCTTGAGGTCGGCGGCCACCCGGGCGTACTGCTGGGTGATCGTCGACGCGCCCTGGCGCTGGCCGCCGGTGACGTTCGACCACGCTGCGCGCAGCACGCCGCTGAAGTCGATGCCCTTGTTCTTCCAGAACGTCCGGTCCTCGGTCGCCACGATCGCCTGCTTGGCGGCGTCGTTCATCTGGTCGTAGGGCACGATCGTGCGGTTCTCCGCGCCGAGCTTCGCCATCGGCGTACGGCCGTCGGCGAAGTAGACCGTGGTCGACTCCGGCAACTCCAGGTCGCTGGGCGTGGGCACGCTGTCGACGTAGTACGTCCCGGCGGTGAGACCGGCGCCGGCGAGCAGCGCGAGCACGGCCAGGACAATCAGTACGCGCCTGCGTCGCCGTTTCCGCGCCGTCGGGGCGGCGGTCGGTCCGGGTACGGCGGCAGCGCTGTCGTTGTTACCGGTAGGAGACACCCGTCCCCGTTACCCTGCACCCGGTCCGCCGAATCTTGACCGGTCCGCGCCGTGCCGCGATCCGAACTTCCCCGTTCCCGGCCGGTTGATCCGCTGGTCAGGTCATGATGACCGGGTGCCGTCTGGGCGGCGGTGCGGGCGAGCGGAGGAGCGGTCGTGCAGGACGTGACGGTCAAGGCGGTGGTCACCGGCACACCGGTGCCCGGCTTGGCCGAAATGGTGTGGAACAACGCCCGACAGGACCCTGAACTGGTGCAGTTCGTCCGCCCGGATCCCATTCCCCGGTCGTGGCCGGCGCGCCGGTCCGTGCAGGGCGGAGCGCTGCCGGTGACCTGCGAACAGTTCCGCGACGACGTGCTCACCCTCGCGCGCGGGTTCATCGCCGCCGGCGTCGGCCACGGGGACCGGGTGGGGTTGATGAGCCGCACCCGCTACGAGTGGACCCTCGTCGACTACGCCCTGTGGTCCGTAGGCGCGGTCACCGTTCCCATCTACGACACCTCCAGCGCGGAGCAGTTGGGGTGGATCCTGTCGGACTCGGGTGCGGTCGGGTGTGTGGTGGAGACCGCCGAGCACGACGCGATGCTCGCCGGCCTGCGCGACGACCTAGCGGCGCTGCGCCAGACGTGGCAGATCGACGCCGGGGGCCTGATCGCCCTGGCGGGCCAGGGCCGCACCGTCGACGACGGTCAAGCTGAGGCGCGGCGGCGGGCGGTGTCGGGCGGGGACCTGGCCACGATCGTCTACACCAGCGGCACGACGGGCCGGCCGAAGGGCTGCGCGCTGACCCACCGCAACATCTACTGCGACGTCAGCAACGCGACGGCGGTGCTGCCGGAGCTGCTGCACCCGGGCGCGTCGACGGTGTTGTTCCTGCCGCTGGCGCACGCGTTCGCCCGAATGATCCAGGTGGGTGTGGTGCACACCCGGTCGACGATGGTGCACAGCGCCGACCCGGGCAGGGTCTTTGACCAGCTGCGCAAGTGCCGCCCGACGTTCATCCTCGCGGTGCCGCGGGTGCTGGAGAAGATGTACGCCAGGGCCCGCCAGCGTGCCGACGACAAAAGCCGGGGACGGCTGTTCGCCGTCGCGGACACCGTCGCCGTGCGGTACAGCCGGGCCATGGACACCCGGCGGGGTCCGGGGATGCTGTTGCGGCTGGCACACGCCGGGTGCGACGTCCTGGCGTACCGGACGTTGCGCGCCGCCCTCGGCGGACGGTGCCGGCTGGCGATCGTCGGCGGCGCGCCGCTGGAGGACAGGCTGGGGCACTTCTTCCGCGGCGCCGGCATCACCGTGGTGGAGGGGTACGGGCTGACCGAGACGTCTCCGGCGGTGACGGCGAACCTGCCCTCGGCCATGCGGATCGGCACCGTCGGCCGCCCGCTGCCCGGGGCGGAGATCCGCATCGCCGACAACGGGGAGGTCCAGGTCCACGGCGAGATGGTGTTCTCCGGTTACTGGAACAACCCCGACGCCACCCGAGCGACCTTCACCGACGACGGCTGGCTGCGCACCGGTGACCTCGGCAGCCTCGACGACGACGGCTACCTGCGGATCACCGGCCGCCTCAAGGAGATCATCGTGACGGCGGCGGGCAAGAACATCGCCCCCGCCCCCATCGAGGAGCAGATCCGCGCGCACCCGTTGGTGAGCCAGTCCATGCTCGTCGGCGACGACCGGCCGTACGTGACCGCGCTGGTCACCATCGACCCACAGACCTGGCAGCGGTGGCGGGCCGCCCACGGCCACCCGGGCGCAGAGGTGGCGGACCTGCGGGACGACGCCGGGCTGCGCCAGGAGATCCAGGCCGCGGTCGACCACGCCAACGGGACGGTGTCCAAGGCGGAACACGTCAAGGAATTCCGCATCCTGCCCCGGGATTTCACCGAAGCCGATGGAGAACTCACCCCCACGTTGAAGATCAAGCGCGAGGCGGTCCACGCCCGCTACGCCGCCGACATCGAGGCCCTCTACCGCGGCCACTGACCCGTTCGACCGGACGGCGTTATTCGGTTGCCCACCGGCGTACGCGCTGGTCGACTGGGTGGGTCACCGCACCCGACCGTAGAGGATGAGAGATGCGCGCTGCGTTCATGTCCAACCGCCTGGGAATGCTCATTCACCCGAAGGACATGACGCTTCGTGAAGACCTTGAACATCGGCATCCTCGCGCATGTTGATGCCGGCAAGACCAGCCTGACCGAACGCCTGCTGCACGCCGTCGGGGTCATCGACGACATGGGCAGCGTGGACGACGGCACGACCCGGACCGACTCGATGGCGCTGGAGCGGCAACGCGGCATCACCATCCGATCCGCCGTGGCCTCCTTCGTCGTCGACGGCGTCACGGTCAACCTCATCGACACGCCGGGCCACCCGGACTTCATCGCCGAGGTGGAACGAGTCCTCGACCTGCTCGACGGTGTGGTGCTCGTGCTCTCCGCGGTCGAGGGCGTGCAGGCGCAGACCCGGGTGCTGATGCGGACGTTGCAGCGGCTCCGCCTGCCGACTTTGATCTTCATCAACAAGATCGACCGGGCCGGCGCCGATCCCGAACGGGTGCTGCGCGACATCGCCGCCCGGCTGACCCCCGCCGTGGTGGCGACGGGCGCCGTGCACGGGGCCGGCACGACGGCCGCCCGGTGCGTACCCCACCTCGACACCGACCCGGGTTTCACCCGGCGGCTGCTCGACCTGCTCACCGTTCGCGACGACGCGCTGCTGACGGAGTACGTCGAGGACGAGCGGCGCCTCACCGGACGGCGGCTGCGCCACGTCCTCGCCGTGCAGACCCGGCAGGCGCTGGTCCATCCCGTGCTCGCCGGCTCGGCAATCACCGGCGCGGGGGTGGCCCCGCTGATCGTCGGCCTGACCGAGCTGTTGCCGGTGGCTGACGAAGGCGTCGACGGCACGACCTCCGGCACCGTCTTCAAGGTGCAGCGGGGCCCCTCCGGCGAGCGGATCGCCTACGTCCGGCTCTTCGGTGGCACCGTACGGGTGCGCGACCGGCTGCCCGTCGGTGCGGGGCGGCTCGCCACGGTGACCGGGATCGAGGTCTTCGACCGCGGCTCGACCGTACGCGGTGACGCGGTCACCGCCGGCCGGATCGCCCTGCTGCGCGGTCTCGGGGACGTCCGGATCGGCGACCCGGTCGGGGTGGCGCGGCGGGCCGGATCCCCCGACAGCCCGCATTTCGCCCTGCCCAGCCTGGAAACCGTCGTGGCGCCGGAGCGGGAGGCGGACCGAGCCGCCCTGCACACCGCGCTCAGCCAACTTGCCGAGCAGGACCCGTTGATCAACGTGCGGGTGGACGAGGCCCGGCGGGAGATCAGCGTCTCGCTCTACGGCGAGGTCCAGAAGGAAGTCATCCAGGCGACGCTCGCCGAGGAGTACGGCGTGCCGGTCAGCTTCCAAGAGACGACCACAGTCTTCGTGGAACGGCTGGTCGGCACCGGATCGGCGGTCGAGCTGATCGGGCTGGCGCCCAACCCGTTCCTGGCCACCGTGGGCCTCCGGGTGGCACCCGGGACGACCGGCAGCGGGTTCCGCTTCCGGCTCGGCGTCGAACTCGGCTCGATGCCGCCGGCCTTCTTCACCGCGGTCGAGGAGACCGTCCGCGAGACGCTGCGCCAGGGACTGCACGGCTGGCAGGTCCTCGACTGCGAGGTCACGATGACCCACGCCGGGTACTGGGCCCGGCAGAGCCACTCCCACGGCACCTTCGACAAGAGCATGTCCAGCACGGCCGGGGACTTCCGCAACCTCACCCCGCTGGTGCTGATCGAGGCGCTGCGGAACGCCGGCACCCGGGTCCAGGAGCCGATGCACCGGTTCCGGCTGGAACTGCCGGGCGACGTGCTCAACGCCGTACTCCCCACGCTGGCCAGGCTGGACGCGGTGCCCAGGACGACGCTGCCGCAGGGCTCGTCGTACGTGATCGAGGGGGACATCCCGGCGCGGCGGGTGCACGCGGTGGAGCGGCGACTGCCGGCGCTGACCCGCGGTGAGGGGATCTTCGAGTCCACCTTCGACCACCACCGCCCGGTCCGCGGCGAGCCGCCCACCCGCCTGCGCTCGGACCAGCACCCCACGGACCGCAAGGAGTACCTGCTGGCCGTCGCGCGCCGGGTCGTGCCGCGTCGCAACGGCCGGTGACGGGTCCGCCCCGCCTGATGAATGGCGCGCCCGCGCCGAGTCGGCGCGCGTCGGCGCGAACGCGCGATGGCTAGGCTGCTGGCATGGCGGAAAATGCCCTACGGGGCGACCATGCCGAGGCGCTGCCGCCGCTGACCGACGACCTCGTGGCGGCGGTGCGTGAGGTGCTGGCGTCGACCCCGGCCGGGTGCACGTGGCTGCTGCCGGTGACGGGGCGGGACGGTCTGATCGTCGACTACCGCGTCGCGGCCACCAGCGACCAGGGTCGCGACGTCTACGGCCGTGGTGCGGGGCGGGTCGGTGGGTTGCTCAGCGAGCTGTATCCCAGCATGGTCGGTGGCCCGTTGTGGCAGACCTACCAACGGGTGCTGGCCAGCGGGACCCCGGATCGACTGCCGAACTTCCGGTACGAGGGCAAGCAGGCCGGGGTCGTCGCCGATTCGCTGTTCGAGGTGAGCGTGCACCGGGTGATGGGCGGCCTGCTCGTGTGGTGGCAGCGGCTGGACGAGGACCGGCGCCGGCTGGAGCGCACGGAGCTGCTGGGCAGCCTCGGCTGGGCGGAGTACGACCTGGTCAGCGGCCTCAGCGAGTGGTCCCCGGGCATGTACCGCATCTTCGAGCGCGATCAGGCGCTGGGCCCGATGTCGCGGGCCGAGCAGGGTGCGGCCCTGGTCACCGAAGACTATGGACTGCGCGAGACCGCCTGGCAGACGCTGGACAGCGGTGCGGCGTCGGACGTCACCGTCCGATTCCGTGCCGGCAGGTCGGTGAAGCACCTCCGGATCCTGTCCGACATCGCCCGCGACGCCGGCGGCGCCCCGGTGAAGATCTACGCCGTCGTGCAGGACGTGACCGCGCGGGTGGACTCGCGTACCGCCATCGAGCAGCTCAACGATCAGCTGCGTACCCGGGAGATGACCGCGCTGGCGGAGCACCGCCTCGCCGGTCAACTGCAGAACCTGATCCAGCCGGTGCCCCGCGAGCCGGTCCCGTTGGCCGGCCTCGAGGTGCTGGTCGGTTACCTGCCGGCGGAGAGCGCTATGCAGGTGGGCGGTGACTGGTACCACGCGCAGACCCTGCCGGACGGGCTGGTCGCGCTCGCGGTGGGCGATGTCGCCGGACATGGCCTGGACGCCGCCAGCGGCATGGCGCATCTGCGGTTCGCCCTGGTCGCGTGGTTGTCGATCGGCATCCGGGACCCGGGAGCGCTGCTCGGGCACATGAACCGGCTCTGCCGGCAGCTGAAGATCACCGGGACCGCGGTGGTCGGCGTCTACGACCCGGTGGCCCGGACGCTGTCGTGGGCGCGGGCGGGGCACCCGGCTCCGCTGCTGTCCCGGGCGGGGACGACCATCGAACTCGACCGGCCAACGGGACTGCTGCTGGGTGCCGAAGCCGACGCCGCGTACCCGGTCGTCACGCCGGAGCTGCGCGGCGACGACCTGCTGCTGTTCTACACCGACGGGCTGGTGGAACGGCGGGCGGGGAGGATCGACGACCTGCTCGGCCCGGTGATGCGGGCGCTCGCGGCCCTGTCCCGTCAGCCGGGGGAACAGACGCTGCCGCGGCTGCGCGACGTGCTGCACCGGCCCAGTCCCGAGGACGACACCTGCACCCTGGCGGTCCGCGTGCTGCCGTGAGCCGTCCTCACAGGTGGAAGCGGAGGCGTACCGCCGTCCCCGCCATGCCGGCGTGGACGGCCACCTCGTCGCAGATCCGGGCGACGATCGCCAGCCCCCTGCCCCGCAGCGCCCCGGGTGCGGGCATGTCACCGCCGAACCCGCGCGGCGCGCCCTGGTCGACGACGTCGCAGATGAGCTGCCCGGACTCCGCCCACACCCGGACCAGACCGCCACCGTCGGTGTGCTGCAACGTGTTGGTCGCCAACTCGCTGACCGCCAGCGCGAGCAGATCCACCCGGGCGGCCGACAGGCCCGCGGCCCGGGCCCGGTGACAGACGAACGCGCGGACGGTCGCCAGTTCGCTCGCCCGGCTGTAGGGGAGGGACTCGACGGCCGGCGAGCACGCGGCCGGATGGTCAGCCAAGTCGGTGGCCTCCGATCGGCCCGGCGGCGGCCGTCACCGCTGCCACGAGCCGTCCTCGTCGGCGGGGTGCCGCAGCAGCTCGCCGACGCCGGTGATGTCCAGGACGTTCGCGACGGACCCGACGGCGTTGACCAGGTACAGCCGGCCACCCGCGGCGAGGGCCTCGTGGTGGGCGGTGACCAGGCCGTGGATGCCGGTGGAGTCGAGGAAGTCGAGTGCAGCCAGGTCGACCACCACGACGGGCGCGCTGGCCACGGCGGCCAGCAACACCGACATCAACTCCTCCCGGGCGGCCAGGTCGCACTCGCCGGTGAGTCGCACCACCGCCCGTCCCGCTTCGACGGACGTCTTCGCCTCGAGGTGCGCCACCCTGTCGCCCATCCATCCCCGGCCCGGGAAACGGCCCGTTCGCGCACATCATGCCACCTCATCGGCGAAGGGCACATCGATGCCGGTAGGGCGGCTCACGGTCGCCGAGGCGATGGCGATCCGTTGGCCCGTCGCGGTCGCGACGACGCTCGTAGGGTAGGGGCATGGCTGAACGATCCCTGACTCTGATGGCGGTGCACGCCCACCCCGACGACGAGGCGACGAGCACCGGTGGTGTCCTCGCGCGCTACGCGGCGGAGGGGATCACCACGGTGCTCGTCACCTGCACGGACGGGCGGTGTGGTGACGGCCCCGGCGGCATCAAGCCCGACGATCCCGCGCACGAGCCGGCCGCGGTGGTGGCGATGCGCCAGGCCGAACTGGAGGCGAGCTGCGCGGCGTTGAAGGTCGCCCACCTGGAGACGCTCGGCTATGCCGACTCCGGGATGATGGGCTGGGCCACCAACAGCCTGCCCGGCTCGTTCTGGACCACCCCGGTGGCGGAGGCGGCGAACCGGCTGGCCGAGCTGATCCGGGAGTATCGACCGGACGTTGTCGTCACCTACGACGAGAACGGCTTCTACGGCCACCCGGACCACATCCAGGCGCACCGGGTGACGATGGCCGCGGTCGCGCTGACCGACATCCCCGCCAAGGTGTACTCGACCACGGCGCCACGCTCCATGATGGCGGGCTTCGCCAAGATCATGCAGGAGATCGGCGTCGAGTGGGCGGAGCCGGACGCGTCCTCGGAGCCCGGGCTGCAGCTCGGCCTGCCCGACGAGGAGATCACCACCTGGGTGGACACGAGCATGTACGGCGCGCAGAAGTTCGACGCGTTGGCGACGCACTCCAGCCAGAGCGAGAACATCTTCTTCCTGCAGTTGGGCCGGGAGCGGTTCACGGAGCTGATGGGCATGGAGACCTTCGTCCGGGTCCACGACACCACCGGCGCGCCGCTGCCCGAGGACGACCTCTTCGCCGGCCTGCGCTGAGCCGGCCCGCGCTGAGCCGGCCTGCGCTGACGGACCGACCCGGCACGGAGGCCGGGCCGGGTCGGTCCCGGTCAGGCCTCCTCGGTGCCCGGCCGTACGCTGCGCCGCCGGGTCGCGACGGTCAGCGCCACCAGCAGGAACAGCAGCGCCGCGACGACGTGCACCGGCACCGGCCCCAGCGGGGCGAGCAGCACCAGCGCCACGGTCGCGGGGAAGGCCGCCACCACCGGTCCGCGCTGCTGTCGGCGCACGTGCAGCACCCAGACGGTGAACAGGTAGACGGCGACCGGAATGGCCACCGCGTACCCGGCCGCGACGCCGGAGAGGTGCGCGACGTGCCGTTCGTGGTCCACCGCGACGGCCAGGCCCGCGCCCACCGCGGCGACCGCCGCGAAGATGAAGTAGTGCCCGTAACCCCAGAACAGCGACCTGCGTAGCAGGGTGGGCACCTCCACCGGCCGGTCGAAGTAGAGCCACCAGAGCGCGAAGACGATCACCGCGCCGGCGCCCGCCAGTGACCACAGGCCCTCACCACCGGCGTCCACTCCGGTCTGGATGGCCAGCGAGGTGGCCAGCACCGCCTCACCCAGCACGATCAGCGTGAACAGCCCGTACCGTTCGGCGATGTGGTGCGGGTGCCAGGTGGTCATGCCCGGCCGTTCCGCGACCACCGGCACCAGCAGGTCGGCCAGGGCCAGTACGACGAAGGACGCCACCCCCCAGCCGTCGGGGAGAGCCAGCCGGAGCAGCCAGCCCACCTGCACGACAGCGACCCCGATCGCGTACCGGATCGTGGTGGCCCGGTGCGCGGGGTCGCCGACCGCCGCCCGCGTCCAGTGCGCGACGGCGGCCAGCCGCATCACCACGTATCCGTAGGTGATGGTGGTGAAGTCGCCCTCGGTGAAGGCGCGTGGCACTCCGGCGGCCAGAATGAGAGCGCCGGAGATCTGCACCAGCGTGGTGATCCGGAAGACGTCGGCGTCGGTGTCATAGGCGGAGGCGAACCAGGTGAAGTTCATCCACGACCACCAGATCGCGAAGAACACCATCAGATAGCTGCCGGTCGCGTGCCCGAGGTGGTGCTCCGACACGTCGTGGTGCAGGTTGTCCGCGGCCTGGGCGACCGCCACCACGAAGCAGAGGTCGAAGAAGAGCTCCAACGGGGTGGCCGTCCGGTACGCCTCGTCGGGCCGCCGGGCGGTCATCCGGCGGTACCAGGGACGCACGGAACGGGTCAACGGGTCTCCTCGGGCGGCCGTCAGGTCGCCCACACGATAGCCGCGCGACCGGTCAGCGGCCGCGGAACGTCGCCCGACCCGGCCCGTCGTCCAGGAAGGACCGCACCGCGTGGCGCAGGTCCTCGGTGCGGTAGAGCTCCGCGGCGATCTGCGTGACGTGCCGGTCGGCCTCGGACACGCCCCCGGCGGCGAAGTGGTCGAGCACCGTCTTGGTGGCGGCGTGGGCGCGAGTCGGGCCGGCCGCGAGCTGCGCGGCGAAGACCCGCGCGGCCCCGTCGAAACCGTCGTCGGGCAGCACCCGGTTGACCACGTTCCACCGCTCCAGCGTTGCGGCCGGATACCGCTCGCCGGTCATCACGAACTCCTTGGCCCGGCCCACCCCGGCCCGGGCCGCCAGCCGCTGGGTGCCACCCATGGTGGGGGTCAGCCCGACCACCTTCTCCACCAGCCCGAAGCTGGCCCGCTGCGCGGCCAGGATGAGGTCACAGGCCACGGCGACCTCGAACGCCCAGGTCAGGCAGAGCGCGTGGGCGGCGAAGACGGTGGGGAAGTCGTACCCGGCGATCCGCTCCGGCAGCGCCAGCATCCGGTCGAAGAGCACCTTCGCCTGTTCCGGTGACTGCTGAGCGTCGAACAGGGCGACGTCCACGCCGGCACTGACCACCCGGCCCTCGAAGCGGATCAGCAGGGCGCGGGTGTCGTCGGGCAGCTCGTCGAGTGCTGCGTCGATCCCCGCGTGCAGGTCGAGGGTGTAGAGGTTGAGCGGCCCGGCGTCGATGGTCAGCACGGCCAGGCCCGAGGGCTCGACCTCCAGGCGGGCCACGGCTGGCGGTTCGGTCACCGGTGCAGCCTAGCCGCGCCCGGCAGGGGAGCGCGCCGGGGTGATCGGCGACGACGGCCCGGCGGTGGCGCGACCCGGCTGGGATCCGTACCTTCGCACGGGAGCGCGGGAAGCAGCCCCGCCGGGTGGTGGGAAAGGGGGAGCGGTGGTGGCCGAGCAACGACCCGGCCCGCTCAGCGGCGTCCTGGTGGCGGACTTCTCCCGCGTCCTCGCCGGCCCGTACGCGACCATGCTGCTGGCCGACCTCGGCGCGGACGTCGTCAAGGTGGAAGGCCCCGGCGGCGACGACACCCGGGCCTGGATGCCCCCGACCAGGGACGGAACCTCCACCTACTACCTCGGCGTCAACCGCAACAAGCGCTCGATCGTCCTCGACCTCGCCGACCCCGACGATCTGACGGTCGCGCGGGAACTCGTCCGCCGCGCCGACGTCATGATCGAGAACTTCCGCCCCGGCGGCCTGCACCGCTTCGGGCTGGACTACGACAGCGTCGCCGCCGCCAACGCGCCGATCGTCTACGCCTCCATCAGCGGCTTCGGCACTGGCGCCGGCGCGAAGCTGCCCGGGTACGACCTCATGGTGCAGGCGGCGTCCGGGCTGATGAGCCTCACCGGCGAGGCGGACGGCCCGCCGTACAAGGCCGGGGTCGCCGTCTTCGACGTGATCGCCGGCCTGCACACGGCGATCGGCATCCTCGCCGCCCTGCACCACCGCGCCCGCACCGGCGTCGGGCAGCACGTCGAGGTCAACCTGCTCTCCTCGGCCCTGTCCGGCCTGGTCAACCAGACCAGCGGCCACGTCGCCGGCGGTGCGTCGCCGTTGCGGATGGGCAACGCCCACCCGAGCCTCTTCCCGTACGACCCGCTGCCCACCGCCGACGGCGACCTCGTGGTCATCGCCGGCAACGACGCCCAGTTCCGCACGCTGTGCCGGGTGCTGGGCCTGCCGGAGCTGGCCGACGATCCGCGGTTCCGGCGCAACCAGGACCGCACGGCCAACCGGGACGCGCTCCGCCCGATCCTGGTCGCCCGGCTGGGGCAGCGGACCCGGGACGGGTGGTTCCAGGACCTGCGCGCGGCCGGTGTGCCCTGCGCCCCGATCAACACGGTCGACGGTGGCGTGGCCCTCGCCCGGGACCTCGGTCTCGACCCGGTCGTCGAGGTCGACGGCGTGCCCGGCGTTCGCCACCCGATCGGCTTCTCCGCCACCCCACCCCGCTACGACCTGGCGCCGCCCCGCCTCGACGAGCACGGCGAGGAGATCCGTCGCTGGCTGACCGGCTGAGTCAGCCGGCGCGTTTCAACCGCTGGATCAGGTGCTGCACCCACTTCTCGAACCGGTTGCTGCCCCCGCCGAGCAGCGGCGCCAGGTCCTGCTCGGTCACCCCGCCCCGGTCGGTCAACGACTCGACCAGCTTGCGCAGCCGCCGGTGGTCGTCGTCGTCCGGGGTGTGCGCCGGGCCGCTCGCGCCCATCTGCCGGTGCAGGTCCTGGAGGATGTCCATCATCTGCGGCAGCGTCTCGATCAGCTGCGACAGGCCGGTCTCGTGCGGGCTGGACGAGCCCCGCAGGTCCTGCAACGTGAGCGCGACCGACATCGGGGTGACGATGTCGGCGTCCCGGGTGACCGTGTCGATGGCCCGGCGCAGCTGCTCCTTGGCGGCGTGCACGCTGTCCAGGTCGGTGTGGTCGACGAGGATCGTCCGCATGCCCTGCACGTCGAAGGGAAGCTGCTGATCCTTCGCCATCAGTTGCACGAAGGGCTTGCGCAGCGCGTGGCGCACCGCCAGCTCGTAGAAGACGTTGGCGTTCTGGTCGGTCAGGTCGGCGATGACCAGGTCGTTCTGGATGATCCGGTCGAGTACCTGGGAGGTGATCAGACCGGCGCGCTCGATCTCGTCGCCCCGGATCGCGTCGAACCCCAGCGGCTCGACCACCGGCCGGATGACGTGCTTGAGGATCTGGTCGCTGCGCTTGCGGATCTCGGAGCCCTCCGGACCGATCGGCGCGATGACGAAACACTCACGCCGGGTGGGCTGGTCGTTACCGTCCCCCATGCGGCACAGCGTAGAGGAGATCGGCGAGCCTCGCTGTCACCCCTACCGGGCCCCGGCCCGTTCCCGCTCCCAGCGGGCCCGGTGCGTGGCGAGCAGCCGGTCGGCCGCCGCCGCCGCGTCCGGGTGCAGCGGTTCCCGGCGCCAGCCGTCGAGGACCGCCGTCATGCCCGCGACCACGCGCCGGCCCACCGGGGTCAGCCGTGGCTGCGCCGCCAGCAGCCGCGCGGTGTCCCCGGCGGCCCGGGTCCACCGGGCGAACTCCACCTCGGCGTGCCGCCGGGCCGCCGGGTCGGCCTCCGAGCGCCGCTGCCGGCGCCAGAAGCCCGCCACCCCCAGATGGGCGTACGCGCCGTGCAGCAAGCCGTCCAGCGGTCGTGGGTCGGGCCGCCACGGCGCGTAGAAGAGCTCACCCGACCCCGGTTCGACCAGCGGGAACAGGTCGGTCAGTGCGGCCAGCTTGAGATGCTGCACCTCGTGGGCCAGCGTGACGGCCGCCGAGCGGGCGTCGCGCGGCAGCGACATCGCCACCGCGCCGAAGCCGTGGTGGAAGGTGCCGCTGCGGATGCCGGCGTCCGGCCGGGGGAGCGGGACCAGCGTGCGCAGGGCCGCCCCGACCTCCTCGGCGACCGCCCGGTGGCCGTCCACCAGCAGGCGCCACCCCTCGCCGAGCGGCTCCTGCCAGCGTTGCGGGTCGCCGACCGGGTGGACGCCGGCGGCCACGGTGAGCGGGACGTGCCGCCACGTTGCGGCGTCCAGCAGCAGCGTCAGCGGCACGCCGTCGTGCGCCACGCGCAGCCACGGGGTGGGCCGCCACCGCGGGTCGGCCGGGCGGTCGGGCCCGATCTCGATCCGCTCGCCCGCGCAGTACACCTCCGCTCGCCCGCCGGCGCACCGCACCTGCGCGCGCGCCGCCCCGGCCGGGACCCGCACGGCGCCCAGGCCGGGCAGGTCCAGCCGGCCCGGAGTGGCCGGGTCGAGCGGCACGTCCAGGTCGGCGGGCGCGCCGGCGCGCACCGCGGCGGCGGCCGCCACCGCCGCGAGCAGGCCGGGGTACCCGGCCGGCCGACCGCCCCGGCGCAGCAGCGACGCGGTGCCGAAGGCCCACGCGGCGACCGGCGGATGACCCAGCGCCGCCGCCCGGTCCGCCGCGCGCAGCCGACCCAACGCCCGGTACGCCGCCTCGACCGCCGTCCGGTCCGGGTGGCCCACCTCGTCGGCGAGCAACACCATGGCCCGCACCAGCAGCAGGTTCTTGCTGTGCTGGGCGGCCCGCAGCCGGTCGACGGCGTCCGGCCCGCCCCGGCCCGCGGCCAGCTCGTCGAGGACCGCGCGGGGCATCCGGTGCCCGGTCGGGATCACCGCGCCGCTCCCCGCAGGGCGGCGACGTCCCGGCGCAGCGCGCGGCGGATGTGGCTGATCAGCCGGTACAGGTCGGCGCAGTAGACCGACGGGTTGTCGAAGCCGGCACCGGCGCGGTAGCGGTGCGTGTAGAGGCCGCCCCCGCAGATCCGGTGCAGGTCACAGGCCCGGCACTCGGCGGGCAACCCGGCCACCCCGGCCTGCTGGGCGCGGATCCCCGGCTGCGCCAGCGCGGCGTCGAAGGTGTCCCGGCCGACGTGCAGCCCGGTCCGCCCGGCGCCGGCGTGCGCGGCGCCGAGGGTGTCGTCCATCTCGATCGCGCCGTCGGTCTCCACCACCGCGACGGCGACCGGGCTGGTCCCCACCCCGGACAGCCGTGAGGCGCCCCCGAGCAGCAGCTGGATGATCTCGTCGAAGAGCCGGACCCGGGTGCGCTGCCTGGGGGTCGCGTACCACTCGTCGAAGACCGCGGTCAGCCAGCGCGCGTACGGGGCCTGCCGGGGGTCCGGTGGGCGGCCCGGGGGCGGTGCCGTCCAGGTGCCGTGCGGCAGGAGGAAGTCCACCGTCGGCGGGTCGTACGCCAGCAGGCTCCGGTAGGTGGTGACCGGGTCGTTGCGCAGGTCCACCGTGCAGAGCAGACCGTTGAACAGCCGCGGGTACGAGGCGGTCAGCCGGCCCAGCGCCGCCTGGACGCGGTCGTGGCTGCCCCGCCCGTCGGGACCGCGCCGGCGCCGGTCGTGGGCGGTGCGGTCCCCGTCGAGGCTGACGCTGACCCGCACGTCGAGGCGGTCGAACAGCCGCAGGAAGGTGTCGTCCAACCGGACCCCGTTGGTCTGCACCGTCACCCGCGCCACCGCCGGTGCGGCGCCGCGCCGGATCAGCGCGACGGCGCGTGCGACGCCCGCCGGGCCGGCCAGCAGCGGCTCGCCGCCATGCAGGATGACGCCCACCCGGTCCAGGCCGTGCCGGCGGGCGTGCTCGCCGATCCGCTCCCCGGTCAGGGCCAGTACCCGTTCCGACATGGACCGGGGGCGGGAGCGCCAGCGCTGGTCCGCCATCGTGTACACGTAGCAGTGGTCACAGGCCAGGTCACACCGGCTGTGCAGCTTCACCACGAACTGTCGGAAGGGGACGGACCGCACCGGCGGCGCGGGGCGGGCCGCGGTGCCGCCGCAGGGCCGTTGGCCGCCAACCGATCCGGGCATCAGACGCTCCGCCGTCCTGGTCGCCGATCCCGGCCACCTGCCGAGCAACGAGCATACATCGACAAATGCCGTTCAGTGGGGTGTGGACAGTCGCCGGGCCGCCCCGCGGTGGGCCTGTCGTCCCTGCTCCTGCCGCCGTCCGGGTGGCCTCCCGGGATGCGGCGCACGGTTATCATGATGGCACTCAGCGAATCTGGCCACCGGTCGATGGCATGCCCGGCGGTGGGACGGACGGGCACGACGCGCAGACAGGCGGTGGTCGGGGGATGGACACCGGGAAGGACGACGTCCGATCGGATTTGATCGACCTGACCGAGCTCGACCTCGCCGAGCTCGACGCCCTTCCGAGCGCGGTCCTCGTCGCCGCGCTGCGCCGCCTGGAACGCCGCGGCTCCGCCCCCGGCGACCAGTACGCCGGCTTCGAGAGCGCCCTCGATGGCGACGACTGACCGCACGGGCGCCGCGGCCCGCACCCGCCGGCGACCCGCACCACCGCCCGGGCACCGGGGAGAGCCATGACCAGCAGCAGGGATGAGACACCCGGCGCCGCCACGATCGTCTCGTTCGTGGCACCCGCCAACGGGACCGGACGCAGCAGCGCCGTCGCCAACGTCGCGTGGATCCTCGCCGGCAACGGCAAGCGGGTGCTCGCCGTCGACTGGTGCGCCAAGACTCCCCGCGTCTACGACTACCTGCGCTCGTTCCAGGTGGACGCCGCCCCGGCCGCCCGGGTCCTGGGCGAGGAGCTCGCCACCCTGCTGAGCCCCGCACCGGACGCCCCGCCGGTGCGTCCCGCCGCGTTGATCGCGCCGGCGGCCCCCGAACAGGGCACCATCTACCGGTACGCGCTGCCCGGCTCCACCGCCGGGTTCGCCATGGTCGGCCTCGGCGCCGACGCCCAGGGCCTGCCCCCGGGGGACGCCGCGCGGGTCCGACAGCTGCTTCAGCAGGCGGCCTACGACTACGTCCTGATCGACACCCCGGTGGACCTGACCCTGCCGGGCATCGCCTACAGCGCGGTGCTCAGTGACGTCGCCGTGGTCTGCGTACCGCCCCGCCGGGCCGCCATGCAACAGGCCGCCGGGCTCGCCGGGCAGCTGCAACTGCACGCGACCGGGGGCATCCGGGTGCTCGCCGCGCCGACCGTGCGGGACCTGTCCGAGCCGTGGCACGGCGAGACCCGCGACTCCGCGTGGCGGGCCTTCGCCACCCTGCTCGCCGAGCCGGCGACCGGCGCGCCGGCCACCGCGACGGTGGACATCGTCGAGCTGCCCGAGCAGGACTACGACACCTACGACGACGTGCTGGCCGTGCTCGCCGACGAGCCCGGCGACGAGACCACCCTGCTGGCGGCGTACGAGCGGGTGGCGGCGTGGATCAGCGAGGGCGCGGTCGACCGGGCGGCGCCCGTGCCGAAGCGGATCCGCGAGCGCTACCGGCGGGGCGTACAGCTGGAGACGGCGGAGCGCCCGGACGACATCTCCGTGGCGTACGAGTCGGCCGACCGGCCCTGGGCGGACTGGATCGCCGGCCAGCTCCGGCGGGCCGGGGTCCGGCCGCACCTACGGGTGGTACGGCCCGGCGTCGACCCGGCGTTCGACGCCGACGCGACCGTCCTGGCGGTGCTCTCGCCGGAGCTCGCCGCCGCGGCCGGAGCCGACCTCGCCGGCCTGCACCCCGGCGCCGCCCACCCGCCCGCGGAGGTGCTCGGGGTGCTGGTCGCCGGCGACCGGTGGCGGGAGCGGTTCGACCCGCAACGGGTGATCGACCTGCGCGGTGCGGACGCCACCCGCGCGCAGTCGCTGCTGCTGAGCCAGCTCGGCCTCGTCGCGCCCGGCCAGCCGGCCGGCGACGTGCGCAGCGTCCCCCGCTTCCCGGCCGAGGCCGACCGGCGGCTGAGGTCGAACCTGCCGCCGCGCAACCCCTCCTTCGTCGGCCGGGACGACTACCTCGAACGGCTGCGCGACCACCTGGTCAACGACAGCCGGCCGGTCACCCTCACCGGCGGCGCCGGGGTCGGCAAGAGCGAGCTGGCCCGCGAGTTCGCCCACCGCTTCGCCTACGACTACGACGTGGTCTGGTGGATCCCGGCGCAGGACCGGGAAACCGTCCAGACCGGCCTCGGCGCGCTCGCCGAGGAGATCAAGGCGGTGGACAGCACCGGTGCCGCGGAGGCCGCCCTGGACGCGCTCTCCGCGCCCCGCGGCGCCTTCTCGCGGTGGCTGCTGATCTACGACAACGCCGACGACGCCGACGTCCTGACCGGGCTGCTGCCGCGGGCCGGCGCCGGGCACACCCTGATCACCTCCCGCGACGACGGCTCCTCGGGGCTGCCGTCCCCGCTGGAGGTCGCGGCGTTCACCGGCGACGAGAGCGTCGCCATGCTGCGCCGGGTGCTCGGCATCAGCACCGAGGACGCCCGCTCGATCGCGGTCGCGCTGGAGCACCTCCCGCTGGCCCTGCGGCTGGGCACCGCCTGGATGCGGGAGAGCACCCGGCGGTTGGAGCGCGACGGCGTACCCAACCTGGAGGCGGTGGGCCGCTGCGTGGTCGAGCTGCTGACCCGGCTGGAGCGCCGCTCCGACGAGGACCCGGACGAGCGGATCCCCGGCTCGCACACCTCCAGCGTGGCGCGGGTGCTGGACATCACCCTCGGCACGCTGCGGGACACCGAGTTCGGTGAGCTCGCGACCAGGCTGGCCGAACTCAGCGCGTTCCTCTCCCCGGAGGGCATCGGGCTGCCGCTGCTGCGGTCGACCGCCATGCTCACCCAGCTCGCCGCCGCGGCCGGCGTCGACGCCGAGGAACTGCTGCTCAACGCCGGCGAGATCGACCTGGTGCTCGCCGTGGGCGCCCGCTTCGCGCTCTACGACGTCGACTGGGGGCAGGGCGCGTCGCTGCGGATGCACCGGGCCATCCAGGTCCTGCTGCGGGAGGGGATCGCCGCGCCGCAGCGGCACGAGCGGCACCGCCAGGTCCTGCACGGACTGGCCGGGTACGCCCCGACCGACCCGGAGGCCGACGACGTCCGCTACGCCGGCGTCTTCGACGAGCTGCAACGGCACCTCGTCCCGTCCGGGGCGCTGGACTCCGACGACCGGCGGGTCCGGCACTGGGTGGTCAAGCAGCTGCGCCACCTGTTCCTGCTCAGCGACAGCGACGTCTGGCAGTCGGCGCTGCGGCTGGCCGAGCAGGCCTGCCAGCGCTGGGAGGTGGCGGAGGAACTCGACCAGCTCGGCATGCGGCTCTTCGTCCAGACCGCCAACCTGCACCGGGCGCTCGGGCACTACCAGGAGGCGCTGCGCCTGGACGAGCGGGTCCTCGCCGAGCAGCGCCGCAGCTACGGCCTGCGGCACTTCCGTACCCTGATCGCCGGTCGGGGGCGCGGCGGCGACCTGCGCGGGCTGGGCCGCTTCGAGGACGCCCTGGTCGAGGATCAGGCCACCTTCAAGGGCTTCCGGGAGGTGGTCGGTGACGACCACCCGAACACCCGGATGGCGGTGAACAACCTCGCCATCTCCTTCCTGCTCACCGGGGACGCGCGGGAGGCCCTGCGGCTGGCCCGGCTGGAACGCGACCGCCGGATGGTGCTGTTCGGCCCGGAGGACCCGCGGACCTGGCGGGCGTCGTGCCAGGTCGGCAGCTTCGAACGGGAGGCCGGCGAGTACGACCGGTCGCTGGCCACCCTGCGCGAGGCGCTGGCCCGGGTGCGTGAGCTGCCGGGCGCGCCGGTCCTCGACGAGCTGCGGGTCAACCGCAGCCTCGCGGTCACCGAGCGCCGGCTCGGGCTGACCATCCCGGCCAAGAAGCGCAGCACCGAGACCTTCCGCGGCTACCGGGAGCATCTCGGAGAGGACCACCCGCTCACCCGGGCCAGCCTGCTCAGCCTCGCCGCGGACTACTACCGCGCCGGCGACGCCGGGATCGCCGTGAAGCACGCCATGCGTTGCCTGCGCGGTTACGAGCGGCAGCTGGAGAACGGCCACCCCTTCACCGCGGTCTGCTCGGTCAACCTCGGCCTGTTCCAGCGCGGCGCGGGCGAGCTCGACCAGGCCGTCCACAACGGTGAACGGGGGCTGCGCCTGCTGCGGGCCCGGCTCGGCGAGGTGCACCCGTGGACGCTGGCGGCCACCACCAGCCAGGCCGGCCACCTGGCCGCCCGGGGTGACCTGGACGACGCCCTCGGAATGCAGGAGGAGACGCACCGGGCGTCCCTGCGCTACCTCGGCCGGCGGCACCCCTGCACCGCGGAGGCCGCCGCCAACCTCGCCGCGCTCCGGGCGCTGCGCGACGGCGCCCCGGACGGCGTCGACCTGGCCTTGACCGACACCGACATCGATGTGCCGCAGAGCTGAGGGAGTGACGTGGTGACGGATCCCGAGCTGCTCGACGCCCTGGTCGAGGAATCGGCCGAGCAGGACGTCCCCGGTTTCCGGCGCAAGCGGGACCTCTGCCGGGAGTTGCTGCTCGGCGGGTTCGGCGTCTACCACGTCGCCCACTACACGACCGGGGTGCTCGACTTCGCGCTGGACCTGCTGGCCCACCCGTCGGCGCCGCCTCCGGCGGACGACGCCGACCTGGCGCAGCGCCGCGACGTGTACCGCCGGGTGGGCGCCCAGCTGGTGTACCGCACCGGCGAGCTGAACCGGCGGCTGTGGGAGCTGCAGAGCGGGGCGCTGATCCGCACGGTCGCCCAGACCCGGTCGGGGCTGGTCTTCTGCAACTCGGTGGTCGCCAACGAGCACGTGGTGGGCTTCGGGGCCGTACCGGACGCCGGCGCGGACGCGGTCGCCGATCCGGCCCGGGTGGGCACGATCGACCGGGCGGCCTCGCACCTCGCCACCGACCTGCGGCGGCTGCTGCGTCAGCGGTCGCAGAACCCGGGGGGCTGGCTGACCGACCTGGACGGGTCGCCGACGTCCGGTCCGTCGCCGACCGGGGACGTGGACCTCCCCGCCCGGGTGACGGGCCGGCCGGCGCCCGACGGGCTCCTCGAGGGGGCGCTGCGCCCGGCCGGGCTGCACTACCTCAGCCACCACCGGGCGGGAGAGCAGGTGGCGTCGGTCGACATCCTGGAGCACCCCGACCTGGCCGCGTTCTTCAACCGGGGGATCACCGTCGAGGAGCGCCGGTCGCGCTACCAGCGCCTCGCCGGGGACCTGTCGCTGCTGGCGTTGCAGGTGGGTCGGGACCTGCGCCGGGCGGTCGTCGGTGACATCTCCCGGCTGGTCCTCGATGTGGAGATGGGCGCGGTCTACTACTACCGGCTCTCCCCGGACGACCACCTCTTCGGCGTCACGCTCGACCAGGACGCGGTGGCGGCGGCCGATCACGCCCTGTGGAGCGTGGCGACGCGCCTCGCCGAGCAGCCGGTCTGATTCGCCCGGATCATTCATGCGGTTCGCGATGGAGAGGGTTTCCCTGCGACGGTATCCTCTCCTCGGATCAACCAGGATCGACGCGTCGGTTGGGTGGCCGTGACCGTACTGGCAAGATCAGCGGCCGTGGTCGCCGCCGCCCTCGCCGGCCTGCTGGTGGCCGGGGTCGGCCACGTCGAGGGGCTGGAACGGGCCCCCGCCTACCTGCTGCTCGCCTCGCTCCTGCTGGCGGTGGGGCTCGTCGGCAGCACCCGGGACATCAGCCTCACCGACGTCCGCGCCCACCTGCGGACGGTCCTGCTGGCCGTCACGATCGGGGTGGTCGCCAAGGCGGCGCTCATCGCCGCGGTCATGGTCCTGATCTTCCGCGACCCGGCGCTGCTGGTCCTCGGCGTGGCGGTGGCCCAGATCGACCCGCTCGCGGTGGCCGCGATGAGCCGTCCCGACCGCACCTCCGCCCGGGCCCGGTCGATCCTGTCCATCTGGGCGTCGTTCGACGACCCGGTGACCGTCCTGCTCACCGTCTACGTCTCCGCCTTCGCCCTCGACCTGCGCGGCGGCGGCGGCGCGCTCTCCGGAGCGCTCAGCGACCGCCCGCTCGACCTGCTCCTCGACCTGCTCGCCAACCTGGCCCTCGCGGCGGTCGCCTGGCTGGTGTGGCGGCTGCTGCGCGCCGCCGGCCGGCGCGCGGACGGCGCCCGCCCGGCCCTCAACTGGCTCGCCGTCGCGCTGCTGGTCGGCCTCGTCCTCTTCGCCGCCTGGCAGTTCCTCATGCTCGGCCTGGCGATCGCCGGGCTCTTCTTCCGCCCCCGCCTCGGCCCGGTCGTCGGCCGGTCCACCCAGGCCGCCTACCTGGTCGCCGCGTTCCTGCTCGGGCTGCTGCTCGTGGACGGCGTCGACGTGCTGACCGGCGTGGTGCTCGGGCTGGCCGCCGTGGCCGCCCAACTGCTGGTCTCCGTACCGATCACCCGGGGCCTGCCCCGCGCCGACCGGCTCTACCTCGCCTGGGGGCAGCAGAACGGCGTCACCGCGGTGATCCTCGCCCTCGTCTTGGAGCAGGACTTCCCCGGCACGGTGGGGGTGGTGGCCACCGCGATCGTGGTGATCAACGCGATCCACGCCGTGGCCACCGCGCTGCTCGACCGGCGCCGGCCCCCCATCGAACCACCGCCGGTCGCGCCCCGCCCGGACGCGGACCCGTCGGGGCCGCCCCGGATGCGGGAGGTCCCGCAGGCGAGGACGCTGGAACCCGAGCGGTAGTCACCGCCCGGCCGGGTCAGCCGGCCAGGATCAGCTGACGCACCCGGCCGCCCAGCCCGTCGAAGACCGCACGCGCCTCGGACCAGGTACGCGACCGCTCGGCCCGCTCGCCCCCGTCGTCGACGGTCAGTCCGCCCAGGGTGTCCAGCTGGAACAGCGGCAGGAACTCGGCGATCCCGTCGTACGTCTCGCAGAGCCGGTCCAGCCGTTCCAGGTCGGTGGACTGGGGATCCGTGCGGTGGTTGTCGTACCACTGCTCGACCCCGTCCCGGAACGCCTCGATCAACCGGCGGAGCAGCACCGACGTGCCCACCGCGCGCTGCACGTCCCGGGAGCGCAGCAGCGAGCGCAGCGGAGTCGCGCCGTCGGCGAGCGCGCCGGCCCCGGCCCGTCGGGGGGCGAAGGCGTCCCGCAGCCGCCGTTCGAAGCCGGTGAGCTGGTCCAGCGCCTGGATCGCCTCGACGAAGAGCCGGGCCACCCGCCCCGGCAGCGGGGACGCCGACGCGGCCCGGCGGCGGTCCGGTACGGCGTCGAGCCGACCGGTCGGCTCCTGCCGCAGCGCGCCGCGGATCTCGTCGAGCTGGTACGACAGCTGTTCGATGGAGCGTTGGGTGTTGCTCTGCTGCCGGTGGATCCGCTCGACCCGCTGCCGCACCGAAGTCAGCGCGTCGGCGCCCAGCGCCTCCTCGAGCCGCCGCATCGCGGCCTTCACGCTGCCCGAGAGGTCCTCGGCGAACGACTGCGGGTCGTGGACGATCGGCTCCATGCCGAACGTGACGGACAGCTCCGCGGCGAAGTCGGCCGGGAGGTGGCCGACGACGACCAGGATGACCTCGCTGTCCGGCACCGCCGCCCGGATCGAGACGACCCGGCGGTTCAGCTCGTCGACCTCCTCGGATTTCAGCATCGACTCGGTCAGCAGCACGCAACAGCCGGCGCCCTGCTCCTCCAGCGGTATCCAGTAGTCCACCGGCAGGTCACGCATCGACCCGACCAGATGGTCCCGCTGGTACGACCAGCCGTCCTGGGTGAGCACCCGTCGGACGTCGGCGGCCACGTCCTGTCTGCTGGCCAGGTCGAACTGGACCCGGACCACCTCGCGCACCATCACGTGGGTGACCGGCGTGCCGGCCTGCGCGGCCCGCTGGAAGAGGTGGTAGCAGAGCCGGACCACCCGCCGCGGCACCCCGTCGGCCAGGTTCGTCAGGTATTCGGTGGTCTCCACCGTGAACGGGGCGAGCCGCGCCTCGCCGGACGCCCGCAGCTGGGTCTGCCGGATGAACGCACGGACGTCCTCGCCGGTGAGCGCGGACATCCGCACGATCGGCCCGATCCGCTGACGCACCTCGGGGCCGAGCAGGTGCAGCATGTCGGGCAGGCCGGCGATCACCAGCAGGGCGCCGGCCGAGGTGAAGACGCCCAGCAGCCGGGTGAAGCGGGCCATCGTCTCCGGCGCCGGTCGGCCGGCGGCGGCGAGGATCTTGTCGAGCTCGTCGAGGACCAGCACGAAGCGTTCGTGTCGGCGCCCGTACAGCAGGGCGAGGACCCCCATCGCCTCGACCGCGGTGGCCTCGACGTCTCCGCTGGCGGTGACCCCGGCGGCCGTCAGCGCCGGCCCCGGCGGATGGCCGGTCAACCAGTCCCAGGCCGCCGCCTCGGTGGCCGGATCGAGCAGCATCGCCAGGGCGGTGCCGAAGGCCGGGTCGGTGGTGACCTCGGCCAGCTCCTCGGACAACCGGCGGGCCAGCACGTCGGTGGACCCGACCAGCCCGCCACCGGCCGGTTCCACCCGGTAGCGCTTTACCAGGTCGCGGACCGCCGCCCGGGTCAACCGGGCCAGGAACCGTCGGTGCAGCGAGAGGAAGGTGTCACCCGGCGCGTCCAGGTAGATGGCCTGCCCGCGGCCACCGGTGACCCGGCGGGCGTGGGCCAGCAGCTCGCCGGCGAGGTGGGTCTTGCCGGTGCCGTAATCACCGACCACCGCGACCACCGCGCCGTCCCCGGTCCGCAGGTAGTCGTCCAGGTGGCTGGTCGCGTCGCGGATGGCGGCGGTGACCACGGTGGTCGCGTCGGTGCCCTGCCCGCTCATCCGGGCCACGGCCGTCGGTGAGAAGGGATTGACCGGACGTGCCGCCGGGGGACCTTCGAGTGCGTCCATCTCCCTGATCCTCCGGTAGCTCCGGCCTGGGTGCCAGGCGTCCCCGGAGCGGGCGCCGGCTCCGCTCGTCCGCCACCTCCGGGCCGTCTTTGAATCGTAGCCTTCGACGGCCACCGGCGTGGACCACAACGGAGCCGCCGGATGCCCCGTTCACCTGGGAAAAGAGCCGATCAGCCGGGGTGCCGCTGGTCCGGTCGGATCGACTGCGTCAAATACGATCCAACGGGGCGCGGCGCTGGGCGGTCCCGGCGCGGGGGTGGGCACCGGCACCCGGGGCGGTGACACTGGTGCGGCGGTGCTCCGCCGACGAGGGAGGTGGTCGATGACCGGTCCGGCACCCGGGGCGTACCGCCCCGGCGGGCGGCTGCTGCGGGTGGTGTTCGCGGTGATCGGACTGGCCGCGCTGGTGCTCGGCTTCATCGGCTTCGAGCGACTGACGAGGGTCCGTCCCGAGACCGGCCACGACCTGTACGACGTGCTCTACTTCGACCTCCAGCTCTTCGTGTTCGGCGCCGAGCCCCTGCAGAACCCCGGCCCGTACCCGTGGCAGTTGCAGCTGGCCCGGTTCATCGCGCCCCTGTTCACCCTGCTCGCGGTGGCCGAGGCGAGCCGGCTGCTGCTGGCCGCGGAGATCCGCCGGCTGCGCGCCCGACGGGCCCGGGACCACGCCGTGGTCTGCGGCGACTCCCAGTTCGCCCACCTGCTCGCCGACCGGCTCTTCGCTGAGGGCACCCGGGTGGTCCTGGTCCGCGCCGCGCCGATCGGCCCGTTGGAATACCGGCGGCGCCGCTACCTCGGCGTCAGCGGCGACCCGACCAGCGCCGAGGTGCTCCGCGGCGCCGGCCTGCCCCGCGCCCACACCGTGTACGCCTGCACCGACGACGACGACCGAAACCACGCGATCGCCAACGCCGCGAGCCGGCTGATCCAGGACCGGCGCCAACCGGCCCGGGTCTACGTGCAGGTCCACGACCCGGAGTTGTGCCTGTCCCTGCAGGCCCGGCGGCTGGCCGCGGCCGGATCCAGCCGGCTGCGACTGGACTACTTCCACGTCGACGAGGTCGCCGCCCGGGCCCTTCACCGGCACCACCCGTTGCCGTCGCCGTCCGGGCGGCCCACCCGGGTGCTCATCGCGGGCGGCGGGAGCTTCCGTCGGGCCGCGCTGGTGGAGAGCGCCCGGCACTGGCGGCTGCGGCAGTCCGCGGCGCCGCCCGGCCGCCCGGTGCCACCGTTGCAGGTGGACCTGGTGGCCCCGGACGCCGGCACCGAACTCGCCCTCGCGGCCGCCCGGCACCCGTTCGTGCGTACCGCCTGCCAGGTGTGGGCCCACGACCTGGACTTCGACGCGCTGGTCGCTTCGTCGATGCTGGGCCGCGGCTACGACCGGATCTACGTGTGCGCGCCCGACGAACGCACCGGGCTCCAGCTGGCGCTGGACACACCCGCCCTCTGGCAGGGGGCCGGCAGCGCCGTCTTCGTGCCGGTGTACCGGCAGGCGGCGCTCGCTGCGGCCTTCCACGGCGACCGGCGGCACGACCTGCTCGACGAGGTGCACGGCCGGCTCCAGCTCTATCCGGTGCTGACCCGCGCCTGCGACGCCCGGCTGATCGCGGAGGACCTCACCGAACGGCTGGCCCGGCAGATCCACGAGCAGTACGTCCGCTCGCGCCTGCGCGCCGGGGCGCGTCCCGGCGACGCGCCGGCCATGGTGGACTGGGCGCGGCTGCCCGAGTCGTTGCGCCGGGCCAACCGCGCCCACGTCCAGGACATCGCCGCCAAGCTGCTGAGTCTCGGCTGCGTGGTGGCGCCCCGGCACGGCTTCGCCGGCGAGGCGGCCGCCGGCCGGGCCATCGACGACCGGATCGACGAGCTGGCCCGCCGGGAGCACGAACGGTGGTGCCGGGAGCGCCAGGGGGAGGGCTGGGTGTACGGCGACCCGCGCGACGACGCCCGCCGGCGGCATCCCGCGCTGCGGCCCTGGGACGAGCTGACCCCCGACGTCCAGGAGAAGAACCGGGACGAGATCCGGGCGCTGCCGCAGGTGCTGTCGGACGCCGGGTTCGAGATGATCCTGCTGGCCCCCGACGCGGCGGACCCCGGCCGGCCGCCCCGTCAGCCCGACGGTTCGAGCGACTCCCCGCGCGAGTCGGACGAGGCCACGGGGAAGAGAATCCCCTGATGGCGTTGGACCCTCCACCGATCCGGGTGGGCATCACCGGGCACACCAACCTGGCCCCGGCCACCGAGCGGCTCGTCTACGACGCGCTCCGGGTCGAGCTGCGGCGGATCAGCGACCGGCCGGTGCGGGGCGTCACCTGCCTGGCCGGGGGGGCCGACCAGATCTTCGCCCGGGCCGTGCTGGCCACCGGCGGGGCGTACGAGGTGATCCTGCCGGCCCCCGACTACCGCGAGCGGGCGGTCGCCCCGGCCGGCCGGGCCGCCTTCGACGAACTGCTCGACCGGGCGGCGGAGGTGGTGCACACCGGGCACCGGCATGCGGGCACGGCGGCCTACGTGACCGCCAACCGGGAGCTGCTGCGCCGGGTGGACCGGCTGGTGGCGGTCTGGGACGGGGAGACCGGCTGCCATGCCGCGGCTACCGACCGGACCGTGGAGCTCGCGCGGCAGCTCCACATCCCGACCACCGTGCTCTGGCCGCCAGGGGCGCGACGGACGACGACCACCGGCTGAGCCGGCGGACGCCCTCCGGGCGCCTGTGACGGGAAGCGCCTGTCAGTCGCCCAGCCGCTGCCGGGCGAGGAACTTCGGCACAACCATCCGCCACGCCTCGGTCACCAGCTCGGTCATCTGTTCCTGGTCGAGCCGCTCGGTGTGGCAGCACACCCAGTGAAATCGCAGGTCGGACGTGCGGGGCAGGAAGAACAGCTCCGGCTCGGCGGCGATCAGGCCGTCGCGCTGCTCCTTCGGGTAGCCGACGCCCATTGTCCGCTCATCCCGAGAGAACGCCACGTAGACGATCGCGCCGACCCGGAACTTCACCCGGTCGTGGATGAGGTGCTCGCTGCTGCGGGGCAGCGTCCGGGCCAGCGCCCGGACGCCGGCGACGGTGACCATGCCGGCACCGTACCGCCGCCCTCCGACGATCCTGCGCAGGCGCCGCGGCCCCCGGCGGTGCGCCGAGGGCCACGGTGGGGCCGTACGGGTCAGGCCCAGTACACGTGGGTGACGACCGCGGTGCCGCCGGCGAAGTGCCGGACGTAGGTGGACTGCCGCTCGGCGCGGGAGCCGCTGACCAGGGTGCCCCACGACTCGGGCGAGTTGCCCACCGACGGCGCGACGGCGGGGGAGGGCCGACGATGGTGGTCGAGTCAAGGTGTGAGTAGATCGTCACCAGCTGGGCAGTGACCCGGGCCACTTCATACGCCCATCGATGGACCGGCTGGCGGTCGCGGAGGCAACCTTTCGCCCGCTGCAAATATGGACGACCGTCGAGTTGTCGGGAGCGGTCCCGAACGCTCCGTGTAGGGCGTCACCCTGCGGTTCCGCGCCGTTTCGGCCCGGTCAGCGGTCGGCGGCGCTCCACGCTCCGGCCGGCACGGCGATGTCGTCGCCGGCGGTACGGGCCCACCGGCCGCCGACCGTCCCGTAGCCGGCGGCGAGCGCCGCGAAGCCGGCCGCCGCGCCGGTCAGCAGCAGCGGTGATCGCCCGTCCACCGGTACGACCAGGGACGCCGCCGCCATGCCCAGCACGTACGCGAGGTTGAACACCGTGTCGTTGACGGCGAACACCCGCCCCCGGAACGCGTCGGCGCACTCGTGCTGCACCATCGTGTCCACCACGATCTTGATGCCGTGACCGGCGACGTTGACCACCAGCACGACCACCACCAGCAGCAGCGGGGCGAACGGCAGCCCGAACACGGGCAGCGCCACCGCCACCGCCGCGAGCAGCCCGGTCACCCACCGCCAGCCACCGATTCGCCGGGTCACCGAGGGCGTCACGACCGCGGCGACCAGGACCCCGATTGCGCCCGCGCCGAAGACCAGCCCCAACTGCGTCGGCGCCCCCTCGAGGTCGTGGCCGGCGAAGCGGTTGCGGTAGAGCAGCAGCGTCGCCAGGGCGAGCGCCCCGAACAACAGCCGGAACCCCGTCTGGGCGGCCATCGCGTACGCGGCGCCGCGTGCCCGGGCCAGGTGCCGCACGCCGTCGGCCATGCCACGGACCACCGCCGCCGCCTCCCCGGCGACGCCCGGCCGGTGCGGCAGGGCCTGGTCGGGCCCGAGCTCGTAGCGGGCGAAGGAGAACCGGGCCAGCGCGGCGGCGGCCAGGTAGCCGACCGGGGCGAGTAGCGCGATGGCGGCGTAGCCGGTGTCCCCGGCCGGGAAGACGGTCTGGAGCAGCAGCAGGGCGCACCCCAGGCCCAGCGAGTACGCCACGGAACCGGCGGTGCCGCCGACGGCGTTGGCGGTGACCAGCCGCGCGTCGGTCACCACGTGCGGGGTCGCCGCCGACAGCCCCGACAGCAGCAGCCGTCCCAAGCCGATCACCACCAGGGTGGCGACGAAGAAGAGCGGCCCCTCGGAGCCGAGGAAGGTCAGCGCGGCGATCGGCAGCGCGACGCCCGCCCGGACCAGGTTGGTCAGCTCGGCCACCGTCCGGCGGCTCCACCGGTCCAGCAGAACCCCGGCGAACGGCCCCACCAGCGAGTACGGCAGGACCAGCACCGCCGCGGCCAGGGCGATCGCGGTCGGGGTCGCCTGCCGGTCCGGGTTGAACAGCACGCTGCCGGCCAGGGCGGCCTGGAACACCCCGTCGGTGAACTGGCCGCCCAGTCGGAGGGCGAGCAGCCGGCGGAACGCCGGCACGGCGAGGATGGCACGGAGGTCGTGCGTGCGGCGGGCAGCCATGATCCACCCAGCCTACGCGGTGCGCGGCCGGTGTCTCACCGCGTCCGCCGGCTGTCCCCCGGTCGGCCGGTCGGGAGACCTGGAACTCCCTGAGGGAGTAGCCGTAGCCGGTGGCCCGCTGGGTCCCCGACCGCCGCATGCACCGCCCGGCGTCGGCCACCGTCACGTCGTCCACGTCGCACGGCCATCGATGCCCGACAGCTCATTGGAGGGCGGATAGGCACTGCTCATGACACTAATTCTGAGCTTTTCATAAGACGCGAAATAACGCGTTGCCCGGCCCACTTCCCATTGACACCGCCCACTGCGGCGGGAAACCTCCACCCCGAACCCGGGCTCGCCGCAACACCGCTGAAACCCGTCCGCAATTCCGGCTCCCCAACCACCAGGGAGAGGTCCATGTCACCCGTCCCACGGAAGGCGACTCCACGCCGACGCCCGGCCGCGCGACTGCTCGCCGCGGCGGTCACCGCCCTGCTCGGCGCCGCCGCGTTGGTCGGCCCGCCGGCCGCGGCTCGCGCCGCCGGCACGCTGCTGTCCCAGGGCAGGCCGACCACCGCTTCGTCGGTGGAGAACGCCGGCACCCCCGCCACCAACGCCACCGACGGCAGCGCCGCCACCCGCTGGTCCAGCGCGTTCAGCGACCCCCAGTGGCTCCAGGTCGACCTCGGCGCCGACGCCACCATCTCCCAGGTCACCCTCAACTGGGAGGCGGCCTACGCCCGGGCGTACCAGATCCAGACCTCGACCGACGGCGCCACCTGGACCACCGTCTACAGCACCACCAGCGGCGACGGCGGCACCGACGACCTGACGATGGCCGGCTCCGGCCGGTACGTGCGGCTGTACGGCACCGCCCGGGCCACCGCCTACGGCTACTCCCTCTGGGAGTTCCAGGTCTACGGCACCAGCGGCGGCGGCACCGGCTGCGACACCGCCACCAACGCCGCCCAGGGACGGCCCGCCACCGCCTCCTCCACCGAGAACGCCGGCACCCCGGCCGGCGCCGCCGTCGACGGCAGCCTCACCACGCGCTGGTCCAGCGCCGCCGCCGACCCGCAGTGGCTCCAGGTCGACCTCGGCGCCAGCCGCACCATCTGCCGGATCACCCTCACCTGGGAGGCCGCCTACGCCCGGGCGTACCAGATCCAGACCTCCGCCGACGGCGCCACCTGGACCACGGTCTACTCGACCACCAGCGGGGACGGCGGCACCGACGCCGTCGGCGTCACCGGCGCCGGCCGCTACGTCCGGATGTACGGCACCGCCCGCGCCACCGGCTGGGGCTACTCGCTCTGGGAGTTCGCGATCAACACCACCGGCGGTGGCTCGATCCCCGGCGGCGGGTCGCTCGGCCCGAACGTCATCACCTTCGACCCGTCGATGTCCAGCGCCACCATCCAGAACCAGCTCGACACGGTCTTCCGCAGCCAGGAGGCCAACCAGTTCGGCACCCAGCGCTACGCCCTGATGTTCAAGCCCGGGGACTACTCCGGCATCAACGCGCAGGTCGGCTTCTACACCTCGATCATGGGCCTCGGCCGGAACCCGGACGACGTGCGCATCCACGGCGACATCACGGTCGACGCCGGCTGGTTCAACGGCAACGCCACCCAGAACTTCTGGCGCTCGGCGTCCAACATGCAGGTCTTCCCGTCCGCCGGCTTCACCCGCTGGGCCGTCTCCCAGGCCGCGCCGTTCCGCCGGATGGACATCCAGGGCGACCTCAACCTGGCGCCGGCCGGGTACGGCTGGGCCAGCGGCGGCTACATCGCCGACAGCCGGGTCACCGGCGTCGTCCAGCCCTACTCGCAGCAGCAGTGGTACACCCGGGACAGCAACGTCGGCGGCTACCTCAACGCCGTCTGGAACATGGTCAACTCCGGCGTCGTCGGGGCGCCCGCCACCAGCTTCCCCAACCCGGCCTACACCACCCTCGGCCAGACCCCGGTCAGCCGGGACGCGCCGTACCTCTACCTCGACTCCGCCGGGGCCTACCAGGTCTTCGTGCCGTCGACCCGGACGAACGCCTCGGGCGCGTCCTGGCTGGGCGGATCCACGCCCGGCACCTCGACCCCACTGAGCCAGTTCTACGTCGCCCACCCGGGGGACTCCACCGCCACCATCAACGCGGCCCTCGCCCAGGGCCTGAACCTGCTCTTCACCCCCGGCGTCTACAACGTCACCGAGCCGATCACCGTCAGCCGGGCGAACACCGTGGTCCTCGGCATCGGCTTCCCCACGCTCATCCCGCAGAACGGCGTCACCGCGATGACCGTCGCCGACGTCGACGGCGTACGCCTCGCCGGGCTGCTCTTCGACGCCGGGCCGATCAACTCGCCGGTGCTGCTCCGGGTCGGGCCCGCCGGCGGCGGCGTCAGCCACGCCGCCAACCCGACCTCCATCCAGGACGTCTTCTTCCGAATCGGCGGCGCCGGCCCCGGCAAGGCCACCACCAGCCTGATCGTCAACTCCAACGACGCGCTGATCGACCACATCTGGGCCTGGCGCGCCGACCACGGCAGCGGTGTCGGCTGGACCGTCAACACCGCAGACACCGGCCTGATCGTCAACGGCAACAACGTCACCGCGCTCGGCCTCTTCGTCGAGCACTACCAGAAGACCGAGGTGATCTGGAACGGCAGCAACGGCCGGACGATCTTCTTCCAGAACGAACTGCCGTACGACCCGCCGAACGCGGCCGCCTGGATGAACGGCTCACGGGTCGGCTACGCCGCGTTCAAGGTCGCCGACACCGTCACCTCGTTCGAAGGGTGGGGGATGGGCAGCTACTGCTACTTCAACGTGGACCCGACGATCGCCGCGTACCACGGCTTCGAGGCGCCCACCGTCGCGGGCGTGCGGTTCCACGACCTGCTCACCGTCTCCCTCGGCGGCAACGGCTCGATCACCCACGTCATCAACGACACCGGCGCGACCGCGCAGGGCACCAGCACCGTTCCGGTGAACCTGGTCAGTTACCCCTGACGGGACCCCTGGACGCCGTGCCGTTCGACCTCGCCGATCGGGTCGGACGGCACGGCCCTGTCCGGCGGCGAACACGGGCAGCGGGACAGTTCCATCTGTCAACCTGCCGTCAGGTCGATCCCGGCGCCCACAGCACGTGATAGGAAGCGACCATAGCGGCTGGTCCGGCTGGGGGTGATGGCGTGGAGCCTGGGATAGCGGCCCTCGCGGGGGCGGTCGTGCCGTACGTCTCGACGGCGGTCGGCGCGTACGGGGCGGGTGTGCTCACCCGGCCCGAGGACGCGGCGACCGACGCCGTCGGCATCGGTGCCCGGCTGCTCCGGCGGATGCTCAGGAACGACGAGAGCGCACCGACGGTCTCTGCCGCCGTCGTCGACCTCGCCGACGACCCGGCCGACGAGGATCGCCTGGCGGCGTTGCGCCTCCAGATCCGCAAGGCGCTGGCCGCCGACCCGGCCCTGGTGGCTGACGTGGCGGGCATCGTGGCGGCGGCACGGGCTCCGGTGGTGGTGTCCGGTGAGCGCACCAGCGGCACGCAGGCGATCACCGGCGACTTCAACGTCTTCCTGGGCAACGTCCACTCCGGCTATCCCGGGCGTGTGCGGCCGTGACCGCCGGCTGGGGTTACGTCGCCGGCTTCGTCCTGGGCGGCCTCGTCGCCCTCGCGGAGATCGTCTCCCGGTACCGGGACAAGCCGTTCTCGGCGATCCGTGCGCCCGGCGCCTTCTTCTACGTGGCCCTCAACGGGGCCGCCAGCCTGTCCGCCCTGTGGCTGTCGCGGACATTCGGCATCACGTTCGGCGCGAGCGGCAACTCGCTGCTGGTGACGCAGGTTCTGGTCGCGAGCTTCGGCGCGGTCGCCTTCTTCCGGACGAGCCTGTTCGTCACGCGCATCGGCGACGCGGACGTCGGCATCGGCCCGAGCTCCATCCTGTCTACCCTGCTCAGTGCCGCCGACCGGTCGGTGGACCGGCGCCGGGCCACCGTGCGTTCGCAGGAAGTCGCCGAGCTCATGGCGCGGGTCTCCTTCGACAAGGCGCACATCGCCCTGCCCACGCTCTGCCTCGCGCTGCTGCAGAACGTGTCACCGGAGGAGCAGGAGAACCTCGCCGGCGCGGTCAACGCGCTGAAGGCGGTCAACATGAGCGACCGGCAGCGCAGCCTCGCGCTGGGTCTGCGACTGATGAACCTCGCCGGCCCGGATGTGCTCAAGGCGGCGATCGCCGCCCTGGGGGACGAGGTGGCGGCCACCGCCCCCGCGCCGATCGGCTCGCCGCTGGTCGCCGGCGCTCCCGTCCCGGGCTGACGGCCGCGCCCCGCACCGCTCACCACTCGGGTCCGGCGGGCAACAGCGGTCAGGCCGCCTCCATCGAGATGGCGAGGGCGGCGTCGCGGACGTCCGCCACCGGGTGCCGGCGCAACCCGCGCAGCAGGTCCCGCCAGGGCGCCGACCAGCCGAACGAGGCGCCCCGGCGGGCCAGCGCCACCGCGAACAGGCCGGTGGTGGCGTCGCCGCGCGGGGCGAGCGAGCGGGCGGCGCCGAGCAGCAGGTCCGAGTCGGCGGACACCGGGGACCGCCGCTGCACCCGCTCGCCGACCAGGTCGGCGAGCCGGGCGGCGAGCGCCGGTCGTCCGTCGACCTGGTCGGCGAGCGCCACGATGTCGGCGGTGAGCGCACGACCCTGGCCGGCGGCGAGCGCCAGGAAACGGTGGTACGCCGGCCCGTCGCGCAGCTCCGCCAGGACCTCCGTCAGTACGCCCGCGGCGGCGAGGTCGCGGGCCCGGCGGGCGAGCGTCGCCATCCGCTCCCGGTGGGACAGCGGGTCCAGTTCGGTCAGCAGGCCCTCGGTTGATCTCGGCACGGCGACCATTGTGGTCATCGGGGCCGGCCGCCGCCGACCCGTTTCCGGGCCGGCCGGCGACGATCCCGTCGGGTGCCGCGGACGGGCGGGCGCCCGCTCACCAGGCCGACGGCGGCGGCGGGGGTACGACCGGCGGCCGGTCGTCGCAGGTGATGGTGTTCGGCAGCTGCCACCCGGCGAGCCATCCGCCGTCGTTGCCACCGAGATCCGTCAGGGTGAACTCCGAGCCGGCGGGGGTGAAGTGGAACGACCCGCAGTTGTTGACGCCGACCGCTCCCACGTGGCGGGCGTCCACGTTCGCGAACGAGGCCGAACCCGCCGAGCGGGCACTCACGACGGACGTCCCCGTGCCGTCGACCCGGATGTCGCGGAAGTGGACGTTCGTGATCCCGTAGCGGTCCTTCACCGGCCAGTCGCTGACCAGCATGATCGCGTTGTAGGTGTTGTCGAGGTAGTGGTCACCGGCCACCTCGATGTCGGCGTCGATGGTCCCGTCCAGGGCGTAGAACCAGATGGCGCCGAGGCCGATCTTCCAGTTCAGCTCGTAGGTGCCGGCGCGGACGGTGATGTTCTCCGTGATCCGCAGCCGCCCGGTGAACGGCTCGGCGCCGAACCGGGAGCCGACCTGGATGGCGCTGCCCTCCCGGACGGGGTCGGCGACGAGGTTGTGCGACACGGTGTTGTCCGTGCCGCCGTAGATGGCGATGCCGTTGGCGAGGACCGGTGACTGCACGGTGTTGTGGTCGACGGTGTTGCGGGCGTTGGCGGTCTTCTCCGACCACATCGCCAGCCCGTCGTCGCCGGTGTTGCGCACGACGTTGTTCCGCACGATCGAGTCGGTGACGCCGGTGTGGAAGTTGAGCCCGTCGGCGATCTGGTCGACGATCACGTTGTTGGTGACCCGCAACCCGGTCATCGGCCCCTCGAACCACATCCCCACCTTGGTGTGGTGCAGGTAGAGGCCGTCGACGGTGGAGTGGTTCAGCGCGCCGCCGATGCCGTTGACCTGGTCGGTGTCGATCCGCTCGCGGACGTCACCCTCGATCGCGAAGCCGGACAGGTGGACGTTGCGGCTGCCGCCCGCCGCCGCGTCCCGGCCGTAGAAGCCGACGCCGGTGTGCACCGAGCCGTCGGGGGCGGGGGAGCCCAACGCCACCTCCCGGCCCTTGACGATCGTCCACCAGCTGCCGGCGCCTTCGATCGTCACGTCGTCGACCACGATGTGCCGGTTGACCTGGTACGTGCCCGACGGCAGGTACACCGTCCGGTGGGTGCGCCGGGCGAACGAGATCGCCCGGTCGAACGCGTCGGCGGAGTCGCGCCGTCCGGTGGGGTCGGCGCCGAACGCCAGCACGTTCGCCGCGACCGGTACGACGTGCGGCGGCCCGACCAGATGGGAGTCGAGCAGGTCGATGACGGTCCACGCGGCGGCGCTGCCGACGGGTGCGGTGAGGCGGACGGTGTCGCCAGCGCGGTAGGTCCGGCCGAGCAGCAGGCGCTGCTCGTCGTAGAAGTGGTGCGGGCGGAAGGGCGTGTCGATCGTCGGGGCGGGCGTGGTGTCCGCCGGGACGCAGGAGCACTCGGTGATCCACCAGTCCGGGTGCAGCAGGCCCTGCCGGGGGTCGTTCGAGAACGGGTACTGGTTGTAGAGCCAGGCGTACGCCGAGGTGAGCGTCATGGTGCGGGCGCGGCCGTGGTTCACCGAGACGTGCAGCGGCGCGGTGAGGCCGCCGCCGGTGACCGAGTCCGGGATGCTGTAGCGGACGGTGATCGCATTGGCCGCCTCGGGCAGGGTGAACTCGACGTACTGACCGGGAGCCAGCCGGACCGCGCGGCGCCCGGAGGCCTCGGACGCCAGGGTGTACGCGGTGCGGTCCGGGCCGATCATCGCCCCGGTCGTGGTGGCGTGCTCCGCCTCCTGTTCCACGACGTCCACGTCGGCGCCCCGGCCGGCCACGAGCGACGGATCGAGCGCGGCCCGGGTGACCACCGGGGCCGCCCCGGCGGACGGGGACGCCTCCGCGCGGGCCATGGTGGGTACGGCCGATCGTGACCGCGGCCGCCACCGCTGCTGCCGCCACGCGGCTGGCGAGCCGACGTGGCACCCGGGAAGAGGTGTGCGGAGTTTCTCTGGTGCTTCGAGACATCGACCGGTCCGTTCCCTTGAGGTGTCGACGACGGGCGGCGACGCCGAGGGCGCCTGCGGGGCCGCCGGAGCGGCGGCGCGGTGCGCGGAAGCGGCGTGAACCACGTGCCGGTCATGCTATTTCGCTTTGCTGTCGAGTTTCAAGCATTGATCGGTACGGAACTTCCTCCTACGACGCGACAGCGGTCGGCCGCATCGCCACCCCGACCACCGACCGATTTGACGTCCGACGGCACCAGGCCGTTCATTTCTTGCAGGTTTTCTGACGTACGATTGCCGCGTGACGAAGCGACTGACCGAGGTTGCCAGGAAGGCGGGCGTCAGCGAGGCCACCGTCAGCCGGGTGCTCAACGGTCGCGGAGGCGTCTCGGAGGCGACCCGGACGGCGGTCCTCACCGCGCTGGACGTGCTCGGCTACGAGCGCCCCACCAAGCTGCGGGGGGAGCGCGCCCGGCTGGTCGGCCTGGTGCTGCCGGAGCTGCAGAACCCGATCTTCCCGGCGCTCGCCGAGGTGGTCACCGGCACCCTCGCCCAGCGCGGCTACACCCCGGCGCTCTGCGCCCGCACCATCGGCGGGGTGTCCGAACCGGACTACGTCGAGATGCTCCTCGACCACCAGGTCTCCGGCGTCATCTTCGCCGGCGGGTCGTACGCCCTCGCGGACGCCTCGCACGACCACTACCGGCGGCTGACCGACCGCGGGCTTCCCGTGGTCCTGGTCAACGCCGGCGTCGACGACCTCGACTTCCCCCGGGTCTCCACCGACGACGCGGTCGCCGTGGAGCAGGCGTACGGGCACCTGCGCTCGCTCGGGCACGAGCGGATCGGGATGGTGCTCGGCCCGGAGGGGCACGTGCCGTCCCGGCGCAAGCTGGAGGCGATGGTCCGGGCCGCGGGCTGGGCCGACGACCCGGAATTCCTCCAGCGTTCCAGCTTCTCGATGGAAGGGGCGCGGGTCGCCGCGACCAAGTTGGTCGAGCGGGGCGTGACCGGCATCATCTGCGCCAGCGATGTGCTGGCCCTGGGCACCATCCGGGCCGCCCGGCGGCTGGGCCGTGCGGTGCCGACCGACGTGTCGGTGGTGGGATTCGACGACTCCGCGTTCATGACCTGCACCGACCCGCCGTTGACCACGGTGCGGCAGCCGATCGAGACGATGGGGCAGGCCGCGGTGGACCTGCTGGTGACCCAGATCGAGGGGGCCGGCGTGCTGCACGACGAGTTGCTGTTCGAGCCCGAACTGGTGGTACGCGGTTCCACCGCGCCCGCCCCCGGGCGCTGACCCGGGTCCACCCCGGTCGCCGGCCGCCGTTCCTGCCGCTGACCATCGCGCCACTGACCGGCCATCCGGCCACGGACGGACCACCTCTCCGACTGAACGACGCTTCCGGCCGTCGACCGCTGCTCGCGGTCGGCGGCCGTTTCGTCGTTGCCGGCGTCGGGCGGCGTCGGGAGCGATGGCCCGACCCGCACGAGCGTGAAAGGGGCTAAAGCCACGAACTCGGGCGGGTCGGCGGGGTGTGTCGGGATCTGCCGTCCGATTGTCGTGTCTTTTCAGAGCGGGATCGATACCTTGCTGAAATTAGTTCGTCTGGCTACAGTGACTCCACTCACACCCAGGCCCCGACGCAGCTGGCAGGGGCCAGGTCGCACGGCGGATACCGAACACGAGCAGGGCATCGCCGCGGTGACGATCACCGCAGATCAGCGCAGGTCATGGAGACACCCGTTCCCGAAGGGATGGACAGATGTCCGTACCGCAGTACCGGAAGGCTGCGGCGTTGGCGCTCGTGGCCGGCCTGGGGCTCAGCCTCGCGGCTTGCTCCACGAAGAGCGACGACGCCACGAACGATGCAGGCGGCAAGGTCACCATCACCGTCGACTGCCAGCCGGTCGGCTCGCAGAAAGAGCTGTTGAAGAACTGGAACGACGATGCCGTCGAGTTCCAGCGGCAGAACCCGAACATCGTCATCAAGAGCGTCAGCGTCGGCGAGCAGTGCAACAACCCGCCGGACTTCACCGCCCGCCTCGCCGGCGGCACCGTGACCGACGTGTTCTACGGATACATGACCGATCTCCAGCAGGTGCTCGACTCCGGTCAGGCGATGGACATCACCGAGTTCGCCAACAAGGACACGGTGCCGACCTGGGACAGCGTCGACCCCGCACTCAAGGAGGTCTTCACCGACGGCGGCAAGCTCTACGCCGTCCCGGTGAAGAACTACTCGATGGGCCTGGTCTACAACAAGGTCCTGTTCCAGCAGGCCGGGCTCGACGTGAACAGCCCGCCCAAGACGTGGGTCGAGGTCCGGGACGCCGCCAAGAAGATCTCGGCGCTCGGCAAGGGCATCTCCGGCTACTCGGAGTACAGCGCCGGCAACACCGGAGGCTGGCACTTCACCTCGTTGCTCTACTCGCAAGGCGGCCAGGTGCTGACCGCCGACGGTAAGAAGGCCGACTTCAACAACGCGATGGGTAAGCAGGTCCTGCAGAACCTCAAGGACATGCGATACGGCGACAACAGCATGGGCGACCGCCAGTTGCTGCAGTGGGGCGACCTGCTGACCAACGCCGGCGCGGGCAAGGTCGGCATGTTCGTCGGCGCGCCGGACGCCACCCAGGCGATCGTCAGCCAGTTCCAGGGCAAGTTCCAGGACTGGGCGATGGCCCCGCTGCCCGGCCAGGACGGGAAGGCGAAGGCGACGCTCGGTGGTGGCGAGGGTTACTTCTTCAAGAAGGGCCTCACCCCCGAGCAGGTCAAGGCCGGTCTGAAGTGGATCGCGTACCAGAAGTTGACGCCGGGCAAGGGCCAGTTCGACTACGTCCGGGCCAAGCCGCAGAACTACCCGGTGGGCCTGCCCCAGCCGCTGCTCTTCGCCAACGGCAGCGACGCGCAGAAGCAGGAACTTGAGCTGCGCAAGGCGAACGCGAACGTCGACACCGCGAACTTCGCGATCTTCGAGGCGAACCCGGTCCCGATCAAGGGTGAGCCACGCAACGCGCAGGCGATCTACGCGGTGCTCGACGCCGCGATGTCCGGTGTGCTGACGAACCCGAACGCGAACATCGAGGCGCTGCTCAAGACGGCCGAAGACAAGGTGAACAAGCTCCTCGCCGCCGAGAGCTGATCCGGTCGTGTGGGGGCCGGCCCGCCGGCCCCCACACCCTCCGCGCCGCACCGTCCGCTCGCCGACTCAGGCAGGAGTTGCCTTGGTGATCACCACCCTCCCGGGGACCACGAGAGAACGGGGTCGCCCCACGTCGCCGCACCCGGCGGGGTCGCGGCGTACGAGCCTCGGCCGCAAGGTACGGGACAACCTCACCGGGCACGCGTTCCTGATCGGCGCCGTCATCTGCTTCGCGTTCTTCTCCTGGTACCCGATGATCCGCGGCGTCGTCATGAGCTTCCAGCGCACCCGGCGCGGGGTCACGACCTGGGTCGGCTGGGACAACTACGACCGGGTCATCGCCGACCCGAGCTTCGGGGCGGCCTGGAAGAACACCCTCTACTTCACCGTTCTCGCGCTCGTACTCGGGTACGCGGTGCCGTTCTTCGTGGCGATCCTGCTCAACGAGTTCCGTCACGCCACGGGGTACCTGCGGATCCTGGTCTACCTGCCGGTGATGCTGCCGCCGGCCTCGGCGCTCTTCCTCTTCAAGTTCTACGCGTACGACCCCAGCGACGCGGGACTCTTCAACTCGATCCTCAAGGCGCTGCACCTGCCCACCTCGCAGTGGATGCAGTCCCCCGAGATGACGATGCCGGCGATGGTGATCGCGTCGACCTGGATGAACATGGGCGGTGCGGTACTGATCTACCTGGCGGCACTGCAGAACATCCCCGGCGAGCTCTACGAAGCGGCCGAGCTCGACGGCGCCGGGATCTGGCGGCGGATCCGCCACGTGACGATTCCGCAGACCCGGCTCATCCTCGCGCTTCTGGCGATGCTGCAGATCGTCGCCACGACGCAGTTCTTCATCGAGCCGCTGATCCTCGCGAACGGCACGGGCGCGGAGGACTCCGCGACCTCGGTGGCGTACCTCATCTACCAGCACGGGTTCTTCCAGAACGACCTCAACGGCGCCGCTGCGCTCGGCGTGATCATGCTCGTGGTGCTGGCCGGCTTCTCCGCCGCCTACCTGCGGCTGAGCGCGAAACAGGACTAGGACGGGGCGAGGAATGGCACAGGACTCAGGAACCCGGACCCTCATCTCCCATTCCCAGCTCAGGCGGGGGCGCGGCCGGGTTGTCTACTGGACGCTGCTCGCCGTCGTCGTCGTGGGCTTCACGCTCGTCTTCCTCGGGCCGCTCTACTGGATGGTCACCGGCGCGCTCAAGTCCGGCCAGGAGATCGCGCAGACCCCGCCATCGCTGTTCCCGAAGGATCCCCAGCCGCAGAACTACGCCGACGCGTGGAACAACCTGGACCTTGCCAAGCTGCTGTTCAACACGTTCTACTACGCGGCCGGCGCACTGCTGTTCCAGCTCGTCCTCGACACCGCTGCGGCGTACGCGCTGTCGAAGCTTCGACCGGCGTTCGGCAACCTGATCCTCGGCCTGATGCTGGCAACGCTGATGATCCCGGCGATGGTCCTCATCGTTCCGCAGTACGTGACCGTGATCGACCTGCCGATCCTGCACATCAACCTGCTCGACTCGCCGTTTGCCATCTGGCTGCCCGCGGTCGCGAACGCGTTCAACATCTTCCTGCTCAAGCGGTTCTTCGACTCGATCCCGGAGGAGCTGATGGCGGCTGCCCTCATGGACGGGGCGACGCCGCTGCGCACGCTGTGGTCGATCATCCTGCCGATGTCGCGCCCCATCCTCGGCGTGGTCTCGATCTTCGCCGTGACGGCGGTCTGGAAGGACTTCCTCTGGCCGAAGCTCGTCATGCCGTCGCCCGAGACCCGGACGGTCAGCGTCGGCATCTACGCCTTCTCGGGTGGTACGCCGATGAACGTGGTGATCGCCGCGTCGGTCATCGCCGCGATCCCGACCGTCATCGTCTTTCTGATCTTCCAGCGGAACATCATGTCCGGTCTGACCACCGGCAGCCTCAAGGGATAGCCCCGCGGACGCGGACGCCGGCGAACGACGACCGTTCGCCCGACGCACATTCTCCTCCGGCGAACCCGCCGACGTACCGACGCAGAAAGCAGGTGCCCGTGTCCACAGCAGACGGTGGCCCGTGGTGGCGTGGAGCGGTGATCTACCAGGTGTACCCACGTAGCTTCGCCGACGGCAATGGCGACGGCATCGGCGACATCGCCGGCATCCGGTCCCGGCTCGATCACCTGTCAGCGCTCGGCATCGATGCGATCTGGTTCAGCCCCTGGTACCCCTCTCCGATGGCCGACGCGGGCTACGACGTGGCCGACTACCGCGACATCGACCCGGTCTTCGGCACCCTGGCAGAGGTGGAGGCGCTGATCGTGGAGGCACACGCGCTCGGCATCCGGACCATCGTCGACGTGGTGCCGAACCACTGCTCCGACGCGCACCCCTGGTTCCGGGCGGCGCTTGCCGGGGGACCGGACGCGCCCGAGCGGGAGCTGTTCTGGTTCCGCCCCGGCCGGGGCCCGAACGGGGAGCAGCGGCCCACCGACTGGGTCGGCGAGTTCGGCGGCGAGACCTGGACCCGGACCGTCAACCCGGACGGCACCCCCGGCGACTGGTACCTGCACCTGTTCACCGCCCGGCAGCCGGACTTCAACTGGGACCACCCCAGGGTGCGGGCGGAGTTCGAGGACGTGCTGCGGTTCTGGTTCGACCGTGGCGTGGACGGCATTCGGATCGACTCGGCCGGGCTGCTGGTCAAGGACGGGACGCTGCCCGAGACCCGGGCCGGCTGGCCGCACCCGTTCCGCGACCTCGACAGGGTGCACGAGATCTACCGCGACTGGCGGCGGATCGCCGACGGGTACCCCGGCGACCGGGCACTGATCGGTGAGGTGTGGATGCCGGACCGGCAGCGGTTCGCCAACTACCTGCGCCCGGACGAACTGCACGCGGCGTTCAACTTCGACTTCCTCGGCTGCGCCTGGAACGCCGCGGCGCTGCGCGAGAGCATCGACGGGACGCTGAGCGCGCACGCGCCGGTCGGCGCGCCGGCCACCTGGGTGCTGTCCAACCACGATGTCACCCGCCACGTCACCCGCTACGGGCGAGCGGACACCTCGTTCAGCTTCGCCGCGAAGCGCGAGGGGATCCCCACCGACCTGGAGCTGGGCACCCGCCGGGCCCGGGCCGCCGCGCTGCTCTCGCTGTCGCTGCCCGGCGCCGTATACGTCTACCAGGGCGAGGAGCTGGGCCTCTACGAGGTCGAGGACATTCCGTACGCGCTGCGCCAGGACCCGATGTGGGAACGCTCCGGCCGGGTCGACCCCGGTCGGGACGGCTGCCGGGTGCCGCTGCCGTGGGCCGGTGACGAGCCGCCGTTCGGGTTCAGCCCCGACGGCGCCGCCGCGCCCTGGCTGCCACAACCGGCCGACTGGAAGGACCGGACGGTCCGGGCCCAGACCGGCGACGCGACCTCGATGCTGGAGCTGTACCGGTCGGCGATCCGGGTCCGGCGGGCCGACCCGGCGCTCGGCGACGGCGAGTTGAGCTGGCTGCCCGCGCCGTACGGGGTCCTCGCCTTCAGCCGCGGCGGGGGCTTCCGCTGCCTGGTCAACCTCGCCGACGCGCCGGTCCCGCTGCCCGCCGACGGGGAGCTGCTGCTGGCCAGCGGGCCACTCGACGATGGTCTGCTGCCTCCGGACACCGCCGTCTGGCTGCGTACCGCCGACCCGGTGGACTCGCCGCGCGCGGCGGACGGAGCCGGCCCGACCTGATCGCTCGGGTGCCGGGCCGACGCCACCGCCAACGGGTCGACCTTCGCCGGGTTCGCCTACTTCGGCAACTACACCTCCCGCATCGACGGGCCGGGCAAGGTCTTCGACCTCGCCAACGTGGCCGACATGGTGATCGACAACATCTGGGCCGAACACCAGGTCTGCCTCTACTGGGGCGCCAACACCGACCGGATGACGATCCGGAACTCCCGGATCCGGGACACCTTCGCCGACGGCGTCAACATGACCAACGGCAGCACCGACAACCTGGTCAGCAACATCGAGGCGCGGGCGACCGGCGACGACAGCTTCGCGCTCTTCTCGGCGATCGACGCCGGCGGCGCCGACGAGAAGAACAACGTTTACGAGAACCTGACCTCGCTGCTGACCTGGCGGGCCGCCGGGGTGGCCGTGTACGGCGGCTACGCCAACACCTTCCGCAACATCTAGATCGCCGACACGCTGGTCTACTCCGGCATCACCGTCAGCTCGCTGGACTTCGGCTACCCGATGAACGGCTTCGGCGCCGACCCGCCGACCCGGTTCGAGAACATCTCGATCGTGCGGGCCGGTGGGCACTTCTGGGGCTCGCAGACCTTCCCGGCGATCTGGGTCTTCTCCGCCTCGGAGGTGTTCCAGGGCATCCGGGTCAGCGACGTCGACATCGTCGACCCGACCTTCAGCGGCATCATGTTCCAGACCAACTACGTCGGCGGGCAGCCGCAGAACCCGATCACCGACACCGTGTTCACCAACGTCTCGATCAGCGGCGCCCGGCGCAGCGGGGACGCCTTCGACGCCAGGTCCGGCTTCGGGATCTGGGCCACCGAGCTGCCCGAACCCGGTCAGGGCCCGGCGGTCGGCTCCGCCACCTTCACCAACCTGCGGCTCAGCGGCAACGATCAGGACATCCGCAACACCACCAGCACCTTCACCATCAACCGGAACTGATCGCCGTACGCGCCGTCGGGGGTACACCGCCTCCGACGGCGCCCGGCCCGCGCCCACCGCGGCCGGCGGTGCGCTGCGGCCGGGTCGCGGTGCTTCGCGGCCGGGCGGTGCACCGGCTGCGGATCACGCGGGCCGCTCCGCTCGGCGGCGGACCGTCGAGAGGAGACGGCGCGTGCTCAGCGCATGCCCACCGGTGGAGATGACGAGCCGTCGGTAGAGGCCGCCGGCCGGGCCGGGAAACGCGGCGCGAGTCTCCGCGCGGAGCCGCGCGCGGCCGGCATCGAGCTGGTCGATGCGGAAGATCAGCGCGTAGGACGAGAAGCGGTGCCGGCCGACGAGGACCAGCTCCCGCCCCGGCGCCGCGGCCACCACCCGGAACCCGGGAAAGGTGGAACCCTCGGCGGGAGGCCGCGGCCCGGCCGCCGCGCTGTCGGCGCACCCCACCAGCCTCGCGTAGCCGGCGGCCGGGCGATGGGAGAAGGAACCGTCCAGCGTCTCGCCCAGGGCGCGCCAGATGGTCTCCGTTCCCGCCGCGATGACCGTGGCGTGCTCGTCCAGATACGGCAACGAGTCGTGCTGCATCCAACACCTCCCCGGAGCACCGGCCGCGGTGGTGCGGCCGTACCGTCATCCTCTCCGACGGCCCGGCCAACCGGACACCCGGCGGGTGCCGGTCATCGGCCGGGTTTCACCCCTGCGGTACGGGGGATCCGGCGGCGACGGACCGCGCGGTACGGCGGTGCGGCGTCGGTGTGACGACCTCCGGGAGGACGATGGGCGACGACCGGTGGCCCTCCGGCGGTGGCTTCGGCCGTCGCCTCGACGAGCACGAGCCCGGCGCGCGGGACGACCGGCGCGAACCGGCCGGGCGCGGGCTGGTCGACAACGCCGTCTACACCCACGGCCGCCGCCACGCCTCCCCGGCCACCCTCGGCGACACCTACCGTTGCCTGCAGGAACTCGACCACGCGATGGCCTGGATCGGGCTCTACCGGCCCAGCACCGGCCAGATCCTCTCGCTGGCCAGGGAGTTCCAGTTGCACGAACTGGCGGTGGAGGACGCCATCAACGCCCACCAGCGGCCCAAGCTGGAGCGCTACGGCAGCACCCTGTTCGTGGTGCTGCGCGCCGCCCAGTATCTCGACGACCGGGAGGCGGTCGAGTTCAGCGAACTGCACCTGTTCATCGGCCCCGGTTTCGTGATCACCGTCCGGCACGGCGAGACCCCCGACCTGGTGGCGACCCGCCGCCGGCTGGAGGCCGACCCGCAGGCGCTCGCCCTCGGCCCCGAGGCGGTCCTCTACGCCGTCCTCGACCGGGTCGTCGACGGGTACGCCCCGGTCGTCGCCGGGTTGGAGAACGACATCGACGAGATCGAGACCGAGGTCTTCGGCGGCGATCCCAACGCCAGCCGCCGCATCTACGAGCTCAGCCGCGAGGTCATCCACTTCCAGCGCGCCGCCCGCCCGCTGCTGAAGGTGCTCGACGCCCTCACCGGCGGCTTCGAGACCCACCGGACCGACGAGGAGCTGCGCCGCCGCCTGCGCGACGTCGCCGACCACCTCACCCAGGTGGTGGAACGCGTCGACGGTTTCCGGCATCTGCTGCAGAACATCCTCACCGTCAACGCCACCCTCGTCACCCGGGCGCAGAACGAGGAGATGCGCACCCTCACCGCCGCCAGCTACGCCCAGAACGAGGAACTCAAGAAGGTGTCCTCGTGGGCGGCGATCCTGTTCGCGCCCACCCTGATCGGCACGGTCTACGGGATGAACTTCGCGCACCTGCCGGAATTGAACTGGCGGTACGGTTACCCCTTCGCCCTGACCCTGATGGCCGTGGTCTGCGGCACGCTCTACCTGGTCTTCAAGCGTCGCGGCTGGCTCTGAGCAAAGCTCTGGACGCCCCAACTATGATCATGGAAACGGACGAGGGGCGGCCATGAACGCGTGGGGCAACCTGGTGAAGCTGCGGGCGATGGAGCCGTCCGACGCCGAGGCGCTGTGGCGGTGGAACCACGACCCGGACGTGATGCGCTGGATGGACGCGGGCCACCCCCAGCACCTGACCGTGGTCCGGACGTGGCTGGAGCAGCGGCCCCGCAACGACTACGGCGACGTGCTCTTCGGCGTCGAGGTGCTGCACGACGCGCAGCTCATCGGGCTGGTGCGGCTGCACGGCGCCGAGCCGGAGACGGGCATCGCCGACCTCGACATCTACCTGGGGGAGAAGGAGTACTGGGGCCGGGGGTTCGCCACCGACGCGGTGCGGACGGTGTGCCGCTACGGCTTCGACCGGATGCGCCTGCACAAGATCACGCTGACCGTGGTCGACGGGAACGAGGCCGCCCGGCACGTCTACCGCAAGGTGGGGTTCGTCGACGAGGGCCGGCTGCGTCAGGTCTTCCGCCGCGACGGGCAGTGGCAGGACAAGTTCGCCATGGGACTGCTGGAGGGCGAGCTGCGCTGAGCCGCCGGTGAGCGCGACGGTGGGCCAGCTCACCGCCCCTGGCGTGCGGGGGCGTCGCACCGGTCGCCGCCCGGTGCGTACAGTTCCCGGGTCGGGTCGGGCGTCGACCCCGGGGACGAGGGCGAGACGGTAGCGGCATGACGGTGGACAACGTCGCAGGAACGGGCACGGACGCGGACGTCGTGGGCATCGACGAGGAGCAGCTGGCGACCTGCCTGCGGGTCTTCGAGGCGCTGGAGGAGTTGCCGACCGAGCACCCGGACGTGGTGCGGGTGCAGCGGGCCACCGCCCGGCTCTACAAGATGATCAAGCAGCGCCGGCGTGAGGAACGCCGCGACGCGGTCCTCGCCCACGACCGGGCCGTCACCGCGGCCACCGCCACCGGCGCGCCCGGCCGCATCGACGACGAGACCCAGGGCATCCCGCTCTCCACGCCCACCTCCGGCGCCACCGCCGGCACGCTGATCAACCCGCGCGGCTGCTACATCTGCAAGGCGCGCTACCGCGAGGTCGATGCGTTCTACCACCAGCTCTGCCCGACCTGCGCGGCGACCAACCGGGAGCGCCGCGACGCCCGTACCGACCTGACCGGCCGGCGGGCGCTGCTCACCGGCGGTCGCGCCAAGATCGGCATGTACATCGCACTGCGGCTGCTGCGCGACGGCGCCCACACCACCATCACCACCCGGTTCCCGCACGACGCCGTCCGCCGGTTCACCGCGATGCCGGACAGCGCCGACTGGCTGCACCGGCTGCGGGTCGTCGGGATCGACCTGCGCGACCCCGCCCAGGTGGTGGCCCTCGCCGACTCGGTTGCCGCGCAGGGCCCGCTGGACATCCTCATCAACAACGCCGCGCAGACCGTCCGGCGCAGCCCCCAGGCGTACGCCCACCTGGTCGCCGCCGAGTCCGCGGCGCTGCCCGAGGGGCCGCTGCCGGAGCTGCTCACCTTCACCGGCGGCCGGGCCGTCGCGGCGGCGGCCCTGCCCGACGCGGGCTCGCCCGTGATCACCCCGCACGCCCTGACCGCGCTCGCGTTGACCGGCCGGTCCGCGACGCCGGAGCGGATCGCGGCCGCAACCGCCGTGGACGCGGGCGGCCTCGCGCCCGACCTGGCCCCGGTCAACAGCTGGGTGCAGCGGGTGCACGAGGTCGACCCGGTCGAGCTGCTCGAAGTCCAGCTGTGCAACGTGACGGCCCCGTTCGTACTGGTCAGCCGGCTGCGGCCGGCGATGGCCGCCGCCCCCACCGGGCGCGCGTACGTGGTGAACGTTTCCGCGATGGAGGGGCAGTTCGGCCGGGGCTACAAGGGTGCCGGCCACCCGCACACCAACATGGCCAAGGCCGCGCTGAACATGCTCACCCGTACCAGCGCCGAGGACATGCGCGCCGACGGGATCCTGATGACCAGCGTCGACACCGGCTGGATCACCGACGAGCGGCCGCACCCGACCAAGATGCGCCTCGCCGATGAGGGCTTCCACGCGCCACTGGACCTGGTCGACGGCGCCGCCCGGGTGTACGACCCGATCGTGCGCGGGGAGCGCGGCGAGGAGCTCTACGGCTGCTTCCTCAAGGATTACGCCCCCTGCGCCTGGTGAGGCGCCCCCCGGTGTGACGGCGGCCGGGTCCACCGCCGGCCGTCGTCGTCGGCTGCGGGCGGCGTCAGCCCTGCCGGGCCTTCTGGCGCCGGTCCGCCTTGTTGATCACGAAGACCTTGCCGCGCCGGCGCACCACGATCGAGTTCATCTTGCGCTTCAACCCACGCAACGAGTTCCTGACCTTCATCGCACGCACCCCTTCCGGCTCGTGTGCGGTCCCGCCCGACCATCGGCAGGCCCATCCGGGCCACCATCCCTGCGACCGTGACGCTGCGTACCCGGCGGGAAAACGGTCATGCGTCGGAATGCGCCCCGGCGGCGCAGCAGCTCGTGCGCCATGACGAGCGGCACCACCCCGACCGGATACCAGGCCAGGTCCACCGGATCGAACCGCACGCCCAGCGCCAGCCGGGCCGCCAGGCTGCGCGCCGACAGCTCCGCCGGCACCCCGGTCAGCTGCGCGCACTCCACCGCCCAGCAGAACGCCACCGCGACCACCCCGACCGGCAGCGGCGCCAGCCGCGGCCACAGGAAGAGCACCGCCGCCCACACCATCGACGCGTACAGCGCGGTACCCGAGTACTGGCGCAGGGCGCCGTCGTCGACGACCCGGATGAGCAGCGCCACGGCCAGGAAGAGCGCCGCCGCCGGCGGCATGAGCAGGCGCACGGTCCTCGGCGTGAACGACATTCCGGCGATCCTAGGGCAACCACGGCGCCACGACGGCCCGCGCGGGCGGCCGGTCGACGTGCCTCCCTAGGCGACCCGGGGGACCGGCAGGATCGGCAGCGCGCCGCGGTGGGCCGTACCCGAGATGTCGCCGGTCTGGTCGACGGCCGGCGCTGGCGGCGCGGCCCGGCCCCCGACGGCGACCGTCGCGCCCGGCCCGCCGACGGTCGGGAGCGGCGCGGGCGGTGCGGCCGACGCCTCGATCTCGGCCAGCAGGGTCCGCAGCGTGGCCACGTCGCCGACCGCCATCCGGAAGGAGCCCCGGCAGGTCGTGCCGTGCCACAGGGACACCACCACCGCCCCGCGCTCCGGGTGGTAGCTGACCCGCATCGTCCGGTCGTCGCCCCGGGTGTCGGTGAACAGGTCACCGAAGCCGGGCATCGGCAGCACCTCTCCCATCGATCCAGCATGCCCCACCGAGGGCGGGGCCGGAAGGCCGCGACTCAGTCCGGCAGGCGGGGCATCTCCAGCCCCGGGTCGCGGCCGAGCAGCGTGGCCCGGGTCAGCGCCCCCGACCCGAACCGGTCCCGGACCGCGTCCACCGCCGCGTCGAGCTCCGCGCCCGGGTGGGGGGTGAACGGCAGTTCCGGCTGCACGGGCGAGTCGTCGAGGTTGCCCACCGACACGCCGACCAGCGTCACGCCCCGCCGGTCGATCTCCGGCAACGCCGCCCGCAGCAGCGCGCGAACCGCGTCGAGCAGGACACCGGTCTGCGCGGTCGCCTTACCCAGGGTGCGCGAGCGGGTGGCCCCGGTGTAGTCGGCGAAGCGCAGCCGCAGCACCACCGTCCGGCCGGACCGGTCGGCCGCCCGCATCCGCCGGGCCACCCGGTCCACCAGCCCGGACAGGACGGCGTCCAGATCGGCCGCCGACCGGGGCTCCCGGCCCAGCGCGTGCTGGGCGCCCATCGAGGAGCGGCGCCGGCCCACCTGCACCGGCCGGGGGTCACGGTTGTGGGCCAGGGCGTGCAGGTGCCGACCGGTGCCGGCGCCCAGCAGCGAGACCAGCGCCGGCTCGTCGAGCCGGGCCACCTGGCCGACGGTGCGGATGCCGCGCTCCCGCAGCCGCGCCGCCGTGACCGGCCCGACTCCCCAGAGCCGCTCCACCGGCAGCGGATGCAGGAACGCCAACTCGCCGTCGGGTGGCACCAGCAGAAGCCCGTCCGGCTTGGCCACCCCGCTGGCCACCTTCGCCAGGAACTTCGTCCGGGCCACCCCCACGGTGATCGGCAGGCCGACCCGGTCGCGGACCTCCCGGCGCAGCCGCGCCGCGATCTCCGGCGGCGGGCCGACCAGCCGGCGCAGGCCGCCCACGTCGAGGAACGCCTCGTCGATGGAGAGCCCCTCGACCAGGGGAGTGGTCCCCCGGAAGATGTCGAAGACCGCCCGGCTGGCCGCCGTGTACGCCGCCATCCTCGGCGGCACCACCACCGCGTCCGGGCAGAGCCGGCGGGCCTGCCGCCCACCCATCGCGCTGCGCACTCCGTACGCCTTGGCCTCGTAGCTGCACGCGAGCACCACCCCGCCGCCGACGATCACCGGCCGGCCGCGCAGCCGGGGATCGTCCCGCTGCTCGACCGAGGCGTAGAAGGCGTCCAGGTCGGCGTGCAGGATGGTGGCGTCACTCGACACGAACACATGTTCGCATGGCGGCCGCGTTCCCCGCGATGACCTGCCCGGACGGCCCCCTGCCGGCCGGGGCCTCACCCCTCCAACAGCGCCTTCAGCGTGGCCAGGTCCTTGCGGTTTGCCCGGCGCATCGCCGCCGCCAGCATCGGGGCGGCCACCGCGGCGAACCCGCTCGGCTCACCCCGGTTGCGCAGGATCATCCGGGTCCGCCCGGCCCCCTGCGGCTCCCAGCGGTAGGTCGTCTCCATCGGGAAGGGCCCCTCGGCGGTCCGCATCACCAGGCGCTCCCCGGGCACCAGCTCGACGATCTCGTACGTGTAGGCCAACCGCCGGCCGAGGAAGTGCGCGACGAACGAGAGCCGGGACCCGACGCGCAGCGGCGGGGGCGTCAGCCACTCGACCGACTCGATGTTCACGTACCAGGTGGGTGCCTTGGCCGGATCGCCCGCGTAGGCGGCCACCTGGTCGACCGGCCGGTCGACCAGCACCTCCGTCACCACGTCCACCGCCACGCGGTTCTCCCGTCAGGTCGGGGCCGATGTCCGGTTCCGGTCGACGTCTCGTCCGGACGCCCCCATTCTGGTCGGCGGTCGCCGTCGGCGCCGACTTTCCCGGCCCCGCCGGGCAGGGACGATTCACCCGCCACCGGTCGGGTACCCGCCGCCATGGCCGAGGAGCGCCCGGTGGACACCGTCAGGTCGCCGCTGGACGACATCGCCGCGCGCGGCGGGCAGGCGGTCGACCGGGCACGGCGTTCCGGCGGGCACGCCGGCCGGGTCCGGGTGCGCCAGCTGGAGCTCACCATGGTGATCGCCGTGCAGGCCGGGCTGGCCGCGGCACTCGCCGCCCTGATCGCTCAGCGCCTGCTCGGCCCCGGCGCGCACGTCTTCGCCCCGGCCGCCGCCGTCGGTACGATCGCCACCGCCATCGGGCAGCGGGCCCGCCGGACCTTCGAACTGCTCGCCGGCGTCGGGCTCGGCATCGTCATCGGGGACCTGCTGCGCTTCCTGCTCGGCGCCGGTCCCTGGCAGACCGGGCTGGTCGTCGCGTTGGCGATCGCGACGGCGCTGGTGGTCGCCGGGCGGGGTGGGGCCCTGGTCGGCCAGGCGGGCGGTACGGCGGTGCTGATCTCCACCCTGGCGCCGATGCAACGCAACCTGGAGCTGCCCCGGATCTTCGACGCGCTGGTCGGCGCCGCGGTCGGCATGGTGGTGGTGGCCGTGCTGCTGCCGATCAACCCGCTGCGGGTACTGGACCGGGCCGCCGCGCCGATCTTCGCCACGGTGACCGACCAGTTGCGCGCGGTCGCCAAGGCCCTGTCCGACCGGGACGCCGACGCTGCGGTCCGGGCCCTGGAGGCGATGCGTGGGCTGGACGACGACGTCGGCCGGCTGCACGAGTCGCTCAGCGGCGCCGAGGAGGTGGTCACCATCGCCCCGGTCCGCTGGCACCGGCGGGCCCAGTACCACCGGTACGCCACGGGCACCCAACACCTCGAACGGCTCATCCTCTACGGCCGGTCGGTGGCCCGCCGCTCGGCCACCGCCCTGCAGTACGGCGAGCCGATCCCGGCGCCGCTGCCGCAGGCCGTCGACCGGCTCGCCGACGCCGTCGCCGAGTTGCGCCGCGAGTGCCAGGGCGGCGAGGAGCCGCAGCGGACCCGCCAGCGGGGCCTGGAGAGCGCCACCCTGGCCGGCCGGGCGTGGGCGGAGGGTGTGGGGTCCTTCGGCGACGGGGTGGTCACCGACCTGCGCACCGCCGACAGCGAGCTGCTCCGGGCGACCGGCTGCGAACCTGACGCCGCCAACCGGCTGGTGCGGCACGCCGCCGGCGCGGGGGCGGCCGAGGTCCGCCCGCCGGTTCACCACCAGATGACCCGGCCCGTCACCCGGGCGCGCACCGGGCGAGCCCGGCGTCACCGCCGCTGGGCGGACCGCCGCCGTACCGAACGGTCCGCGGGTCCCCGGTCGCGGTGACCCCCGGCGTGTTCAGCCCTGCGCGGTGGCCGACGGCGGCGCGCTGCCGCCCCGGGGCGCCTCCCCGGTCATCAGCGCGACGATCGCCGCCCGGTCGGCCGCCGACGGCAGGCCCCACTCGGGCCGGTAGCCGTACACCTCGCGCAGCGGGACGGAGGCGGTGCGGCCGTCCAGGATCTCCACCGAGTCGGTGTCGATCAGCCCGGGGTGCTCCACGCCGCACGCCTCGGCGACCTTCACCAGGTCGCGCCGCAGGGTGGAGACGTAGTTGGCGGCCCGCACCGACTTCAGGGTCGGGTCCAGACCGCGGGCCAGCCATGGGTTCTGGGTGGCGACGCCGGTCGGGCAGGTGTCGGTGTGGCACTTCTGCGCCTGGATGCAGCCGATCGCCAGCATCGCCTCCCGGCCCACGTTCACCATGTCGCAGCCGAGCGCGAACGCCACGATGGCGTTGTCCGGCAGGCCGAGCTTGCCGGCGCCCACGAAGAGGGTCTGCTCGTGCAGGCCCTTCTCGGCGAAGGTCCGGTAGACCCGGGCGAAGCCCTGCTGGAACGGCAGCGACACCGAGTCGGTGAAGATCAGCGGCGCGGCGCCGGTGCCGCCCTCGCCGCCGTCGATGGTCACGAAGTCCACGCCCCGGCCGGTGTCGCGCATCAGCGTGGTCAGCTCGTCCCAGAACCCCAGGTCGCCCACGGCGGACTTGATGCCCACCGGCAGGCCGGTCTCGGCGGCGAGCAGCTCCACCCAGTCCAGCAGGCTGTCGCAGTCGGAGAACTCGGCGTGCCGGGACGGGCTGACGCAGTCCTGGCCCTGCGGGATGCCCCGGGTCGCCGCGATCTCCGCCGACACCTTCGCCCCGGGCAGCAGCCCGCCGAGGCTCGGCTTGGCGCCCTGGCTGAGCTTCACCTCCAGCGCCCGCACCGGCGCGCCGGCCACCAGGTCCCTGAGTCGGGGCAGACTGAACCGGCCCCGCTCGTCCCGGCAGCCGAAGTACGCCGTCCCCAGTTGGAAGACCAGGTCACCGCCGTTGCGGTGGTACGGCGACAGCCCGCCCTCGCCGGTGTTCTGCAGGCAGCCCGCCAGCGCGGCGCCCCGGTTCAGGGCGGTGACGGCGTTGCCGGACAGCGAGCCGAAGCTCATCCCGGAGATGTTGACGACCGACTCCGGGCGGAAGGCCCCCCGGCGTCCCCGCGGGCCGCCGAGCACCTTCGCCGCCGGCAGCCGCACGTCGTGCCCCGCCGTCGGCGCCGACGGCGGCACGGTCCGGGCGAACGTGCGGTGCTTGATGATCGGGTAGCCGTGGGTGCGCTCGATGTCGTTGTCCGTGCCGAAGCCGAAGTAGTTGTTCTCCTGCTTCGCCGAGGCGTAGATCCAGCGCCGCTGGTCGCGGGTGAACGGCCGCTCCTCGTCGTTGCCGGCCACGATGTACTGCCGCAGCTCCGGCCCGATCGCCTCCAACACGTAGCGGGCGCGCCCGATCAGGGGGAAGTTGCGCCGCAGCGCGTGGTCACGTTGCAGGACGTCGCGCGCGGCCAGACCGGCGACGGCGGCGGCGACGACGGGTACGGCTCGACGGGCCCACTTCATGCCCGCCACACTCCCCGGCGCGGCCGCTCGCCAAACGACCTACATCTGCGCCTGGGTGATGTTGACCATCCAGGGGACGCCGAACCGGTCCTCGCACTGGCCGAACTCGTCGCCCCACACCTGCTTCTCCAACGGCATCTGCACGATCCCGCCCGAGGAGAGCTGCTCCCAGTAGCCGCGCAGCTCATCGTCGTTGCCGCTGAGGCTGATCGTGTTGCCGTTGCCGCGCCGCAGCTCCATCCCCGGCGGCATGTCCGAGGCCATCAGCACGTAGCCGCTGGGGGTGCGGAGCAGGGCGTGCATGATCTGGTCCGCGAACGCGGGATCCTCGGTGCCGAACTCGCGGAACGTGTTCAGCGTCAGATCGCCGCCGAAGACCTGCTGGTAGAACTCCATCGCCTCGCGCGCATTACCGGCGAAGTTCAGGTACGGGTTGAGCTGCGACGCCACGACATCCTCCTTGAGGTCGACGACCAGCGCCATCGTCGCACCGCGCCCGGCCGCTACGGCGTCATACACGCCGGTGACACCGCCCGACCGGCCTGTCGCGCTAGCCTGAGGCGTCGCGGAGGGAGCACCGCCATGGCCGACCGTCATCGGACCCTTGCCCGGCTCGACGCCCTGGTCGGGAGGTGGACGGTGCAGCCGCAGGTGGACGGCCTGGGCCCGGCGTGGACCGAGTTCGCCTGGGCCGAGGGGGGCCTGTTCCTGCGCCAGTTCACCGACGCCGATCCGCCGCCGGGCACCGCGCCACGGGCGTGGCGGGAGAACGCGCCGTTCCCCGTCACCGCGCTGGTCGGGCTCGACGACACGGCGAACGACTTCACCATGCTCTACGCCGACGGGCGCGGCGTGCACCGGGTCTACCGGATGACCTTCGACGCCGGCAGCTGGCGGCTGTGGCGCGAGGCGCCCGGCTTCCACCAGCGCTTCTTCGGCACGATGAGCGCCGACGGCGCCACCATCGACGCCCGGTGGGAACGGTCCGCCGACGGACGGCAGTGGGATCTCGACTTCGCCCTCAGCTACCGCCGGGACGGCTGACCCCGCGGGCGGAGGCCGTGGTCCCGGTATCGGCACCGGGACCACAGCCGCGCCGCTCACTCCTCGCGGAAGGACTGCCGGACCACCCCGCCGACCAGGGCGCACCAGGTGCTCGTGCTGACCTTGCCGCTGTCCGGCAGGCCGTGCAGTTCCTGGACGTCCTGGACGGCCAGCTTGGTCGCGTGGTCGTACTCGCCGGTGACGGCGACGTCGGTGTAGCCCTTCCAGTTGAGGATGAACTGCACCGCCTGGACCGGCAGGCCGGTCGCGTCCTTCTCCAGCTCCGGCGCGAGGGTTTCCCAGGTCGGACCGGTGATGGTGGCGTCGATGTCGACCGGGATGCCGTTGCGGTACTGCCAGTCCTGCACCGCCGCCACGGTGGCCGGGTCGAAGGCGCTGTTCGGGGTGACGGCGTAGCCCCGGTAGGCGAGCAGGTACTGGGCGACCCGGACGGCGGGGGAGCCGACGAAGCGCCACAGGTCGGGCCAGCGGCGGGCCGGCACGTCGGCCAGGTCGGTGCCGAGCTTCCGGAACACCCGCCGGCGCACGGCGGGGAAGAGCCGGTAGAAGGCCGCACCGGGGCATGCGGTGGTGCGGAAGTCCCAGTGGCCGAAGATGTCGTGGGCGTGCAGGCCGTACTGCCGGCAGACGGTGACGCAGAGCTTGACCAGCGAGTCGAGCAGCTCCTCGGGCGGCGTCTCGGTGACGTAGGTGCCCTCGTTCTCGATGCCGATCGACCGGCCGTTCTCGCCGGGACAGTGCGCCGAGATCATCTGCCGGTCGCCGGCCTGGAGCCGCTCCAGGCTGCCGTGCCGTCCCTCCAGGACGTAGCCGCCGCGGCTGACCGTGAAGTGCTGCCCGGTGTCGGACCAGCCGTTGCCGTCCATGTGCAGGTTCTGGCAGTCGCGGGCCAGTTTGATCGCCTGCGCCTCGGAGTAGTCGGTGACGTTCGGGAACGCCATGTGGTGCACGATGATCTTGTTGGTGGCGATCGCGCTGATCGACAGCGGGTCGGCCGGCGGCCGGGCGCCCCACTCGTCGCAGCTGAGGATCCAGTCGAGGTCCGCGCCGGGGTCGGCGTGCGCGGCGGCCGGGAGGGCCAGTTCGGACCCGACGACCGCGACGGTGGCCGCGCCCAGGCCGGCCCGCAGCAGGGTACGACGGTCGAGTGCAGAGTGGTCGACGTGCATGTCATCTCCTCGGCGGGCCGGTCGGCCCCGGAAGCGGTGTGAAAAGTAGCTCCATGACGCGCGTGTGAGGTGGAGGATATTGCCATCAACGGCCGGTGCGCTAGAGGGATGTGTCGATCCGTTCGGATGCCGGGGCCGCGCCCGCCGTCCACCTGCCCGAGTCGCTCCCGCAGCCGTACCGAATCGGCAGGTCGACGGGCGTAGGCTGAGCCGCGTGGATCAAGAAGACCGGATCGCGCTGTTCCTCGACTACGAGAACCTGGCGCTGGGGGCACGCGAACACCTGGGCGGCATGGCCTTCGACCTGCGTCCGATCGCCGACGCGCTCGCCGAGCGGGGCCGGGTCGTGGTGCGCCGGGCGTACGCCGACTGGTCGTACTTCGACGAGGACCGCCGGATGCTCACCCGGTCGCACGTCGAGCTGATCGAGATGCCCCAGCGGATGGGCGCCTCCCGCAAGAACGCCGCCGACATCAAGATGGCCGTGGACGCGGTGGAGCTGGCCTTCGAGCGCACCTACATCTCGACGTTCGTGATCTGCACCGGCGACAGTGACTTCACCCCGCTGGTGCACAAGCTCCGCGAGCTCAACAAGCGGGTCATCGGTGTGGGCGTGGAGAATTCCACCTCCGCGCTGCTGCCCCCGGCGTGCGACGAATTCCTGTACTACGACCGCCTCGAAGGCGTCGAGGTGCCGCCCGCCCGCAGCCGGCGTGGCCGGCCGGCCCGGCTGCCCAGCCCCGAGCCGCAGCCGCAGCCGCAACCGGTGGCGCCGGAGCCGGAGCCCGAAGCCCAGCCGGTGGTCGAGGAGCGGGCACGCGACGTCGACACCCTCGCCGTCCTGGTCGCCCAGACCGTGGCCGGTCTCCAGGGCAGTTCCAGCGACGAGGTGACCGCCTCCCGGCTCAAGCGCACCCTGCTGCGCAAGGACCCGACGTTCAGCGAGTCCGACTACGGGTTCCGCACCTTCGGTGAACTCCTGCGCCACCTCGCCGGGCGTAACGTGGTCGAGCTGTCCGAGGGCCCCGCCAAGGGCGACCCGGAGGTGTCGCTGCCCGAGCACGGCGACCGCGAGGTGGCGTTCGCGCTGCTGCACTCGGTGGTGCTGGAGCTGGCCGGGACCGACGGGTCGGTGGCCCTGTCCGGACTGAAGAACCAGCTCCGCCGGGCCCGCCCGGACTTCAGCGAGAAGAAGCTCGGCTACCGAGGCTTCCTCCAGTTCTGCAAGGCCGCCGCGACCAGCGGCGTGGTCGACCTGCGGTGGAGCGCGGACGCCGACGACTACCTGCTCACTGCGCCGCCCGCCTGACCGGTCGCCGCGGCCCGCCGTCGGTGTGGTGCCCACCGGCGGCGGCGCGGCCGTGCCGTGCTCCGCCGTCAGCCGGCGGCGAAGCGGTCCAGCGCGGCCACGACGAGCCGGCGGCTCTCGTCAGTACCGAGGTGGCCCGCCTCCTCCACCACGATCAGCTCCGAGTCGGGCCAGGCCGCGTGCAGCTGCCAGGCGGTGTCCAGCGGGCCGCCCAGGTCGAGCCGGCCGTGCACGAGCACCCCGGGGATGCCGGTCAGCCGGTGCGCGTCGCGCAGCAGTTGACCCTCCGCCAGCCACGCGCCGTGGGCGAAGTAGTGCGAGCAGATCCGGACCATCGCGGTACGGGCGGTCGACGGCCGGTCCCCGTACGGGTTGGTGGCGCCCTTCGTCTCGTTCGACACCACCGCGTCCTCCCAGACGCACCAGTCGGTGACGGCCCGGTCCCGCACCACCGGGTCCGGGTCGTTCACCAGCCGGGCGTACGCCCCGACCACGTCGCCGTCGCGGGGCGTGCCGGGCGCGCCGGCCAGGAAGCGGTCCCACTGCTCGGGGTAGAACCGGCCCACGCCCCGGTAGAGCCAGTCGATCTCGAACCGGCGGGTGGTGGTGACCGCGTTGATGACGATCTCGGAGACCCGCTCGGGGTGCCGCTGCGCGTACGCCAGGATCAGCGTCGAGCCCCACGAGCCGCCGTGCAGCAGCCAGCGGTCGACGCCCAGGTGCGCGCGCAGCCGTTCCATGTCGGCGATCAGGTGGTCGGTGGTGTTGTGCCGCAGGTCGACGGCCGGGTCGCTGGCGTGCGGGGTGCTCCGTCCACAGTTGCGCTGGTCGAACAGGATCACCCGGTAGCGCTCCGGGTCGAAGAGCCGGCGCGTCCCGGGCCCGCAGCCGGAACCCGGACCACCGTGGACCACCAGCGCCGGCTTGCCGTCGGGATTGCCGCAGGCCTCCCAGTACACGGCGTTGCCGTCGCCCACGTCCAGCATGCCGTGGTCGTACGGCTCGATTGGCGGATAGCGCTCGTCCACGTGCGGACCTCCCCGGGAAGCAGATACAACAGCGCTGTTATATTACGTCACGTGCCCGACCGTACCCCCGGCCCCGAACTGCTCGGCACCCGGCTGCGCCACCTGCTGGAGCTGCTCGACGGCGACGTCGCCGCCGTCTACGCCGACCTCGGCCTGCCCGGCTTCCGCCCGCGGTACACCCCGATCGTCCGGACGCTGGCCCACACCGGCCCGGCCGCCATCCGCGACCTGGCCCGCGCCACCGGAGTGACCCACTCGGCGGCCAGCCAGACCGTCAACCAGATGGCCCGCGACGGGCTCGTCACCCTCCGCCCCGGGGCCGACGCCCGGCAGCGCATCGTCCACCTCACGGGCCGGGCCGAGTCGCTGCTGCCCGTCCTGGACGCCGAGTCGGCGGCCACCACCGAGGCCGCCGCCCGGTTCGAGGCCGAGCTGCCGTACCCGTTGAGCCGCCTCGTCGACGAGGCGCTGGCGGTCCTCGGGCGGCGGTCGATGCGCGAGCGCATCGCCGACGTGGCACCCGATCTGGTCACCCGCCGCGCCACCTGACCCTTCCCGTCCGGATACGAGTCTGGAGGAGACCGGTCAGGAATCAAGAAGCACCGGTCAGCGAGCCGCACATAGCGTGATGGCCATGGCAACCATCGAATCCGTCACCCTCGACGTGGCCGACCCCACTGCCGCCCACCGCTTCTACAGCGCCGCCTTCGGTCTGGAGAACCAGATACGCCTGCGGGCCTCGGAGGCACCGACGACCGGCTTCCGCGGGTTCACGCTGGCGCTCACGGTGTCCCAGCCGGCCACCGTCAACGGCCTCATCGGCGCTGCTCTGGATGCCGGTGCGACGCCGCTGAAGCCCGCCGCGAAGTCGCTCTGGGGCTACGGCGGTGTCGTACAGGCCCCGGACGGGACGATCTGGAAGGTCGCCACCTCGGCGAAGAAGGACACCGGCCCGGCCACCCGGCAGATCGACGAGATCGTGCTCCTGCTCGGGGTCGCGGACGTGGCCGCGAGCAAGCGGTTCTACGTCGAGCGCGGCCTTGCCGTGGCGAAGAGCTTTGCCCGCATGTACGTCGAGTTCGCTGCTGAGTCGAGTCCCGTCAAGCTGGCGCTGTACCGGCACCGTGCCCTTGCCAAGGAGGTCGGCGTCGCTCCCGCCGGCACCGGATCGCACCGGCTCACGATCGGCGGCGATGCCGGGCCCTTCACCGACCCGGACGGGTTCGCCTGGGAGGCCGCATCGCTGGCACCCACGCCCTGACGTGCCACCGCCGCCTGCCCTACCTGGCCGCCGATGACGGCCTCCGGGTGAGCCGATTGATGACCGAGCGGGAGGCGAACGAGCTGCAGGGACGCGCCGTCATGCGCGACGGCCGCTGGCTCGGCTGACCGCCTGGCGGCGGCACGACAATCACCGCCGGCCCCACACCGACACCTAGTCGATGAGGTACCGGGTGATGGCGGCCCGCAACTCGTCGTGCTTCCCGCTCAGCGCCGTGGCGGGATCCCGCCAGTGGGATGCCGGGTACAGCCAGACGGGCTTACCGACGATTTCCGGCGGCTCCCAGTCGTACCTCGGCCAGATGTGCGCGTGCAGAAAGGGATCGGTGTTGCCGAGGATCTCCAGATTGACCCGGCGGAAGGCCGGGTCCGCGTCGCCGCAGGCCCGCTCGACCGCCTCGCCCAACCGGTCCATGCTCTCGAGGTACGCAAGACGCCTCGCCCTGGGCAGATCGGTGAGCCGCTGCACCTCCGGATCGTCCGCGAGCAGCACGCAGTAGCCTGGCAGCCACTGGACGTCGCCGATCACCGCGAAGCCGCCGGGGAGGCGGGCCAGGACGGTCGGGTTCTCCCCGCGTAGGGCCGCGCCGATCCGGTCACGTCGCCAATCGATCATGAAGCACATGATGCCCTACGCCGGTCTGGCGTGGCTCCCATGATGCGCCTGCCTGCCGGGGTCAGCGGATCACCGGGAGGCCGTACACGGACCGGGTCACCTCGTTCGGGTGAGATCGCAGGAATGGCCCACCCCGGACCGGGTAAGCGCGGCGCCGGGAGGCGGAGAGCCTCCGGGATCGAGGGGTCATGGGAGCCGCCGCCGGATTCGTCGGCCTGGTCATCGTCGTCGTGGTCGTGGTCCTGCTGCTGTCGCTGAGCGTACGGCTGGTGCAGCAGTACCAGCGGGGCATCGTGTTCCGCTTCGGCCGGGTGCTGGAGCGGGTCCGGGGGCCCGGCCTGCACCTGATCGTGCCGATCGCCGACCGGATGGTCCGGGTCAGCCTGCAGACCACGGTGATCGGGGTGCCCGCGCAGGGCGCGATCACCCGGGACAACGTCACCCTCACCGTCGACGCGGTCGTCTACTACCGGGTGGTCGACCCGGTGAAGGCGCTGGTCAACGTCCGCGACTACCCGTCCGCGGTGCTCCAGGTCGCGCAGACCGCCCTGCGTTCGGTGATCGGCAAGGCCGACCTGGACACGCTGCTCGGCGACCGGGACCGGATCAACACCGAACTGAAGCAGGTCATTGACGCCCCGACGGAGAAGCCGTGGGGGCTGCTCATCGAGCGGGTCGAGGTCAAGGACGTGTCCCTGCCCGAGGGGATGAAGCGGTCGATGTCCCGGCAGGCCGAGGCGGAACGGGAACGCCGGGCCCGGGTGATCGCCGCCGACGGCGAGTTCCAGGCGTCCCGCCGGCTCGCCGACGCCTCCCGCGCGATGGCCGACACGCCCGGGGCGTACCAGCTGCGGCTGCTGCAGACCGTGGTGGACGTGGCCGCGGAGAAGAACAGCACCCTGGTCATGCCCTTCCCGGTGGAGTTGCTGCGGTTCTTCGACGAGCTGGCCCGGCCGGCCCGGGAGGCCGGTGGCGCGGTCGGGCCCATCGGGGAGCCGGCCGGTGGGCCGGAGGCGGTGCCGAGCGGCGACGGCCACCGCCGGGAGGAACACCGCTGACGCCGCTCGGCACCGGTGGCGGCGGGTCGCCGGCCGGTGCGGTCAGTCCGCGCGGGTGATCGCGCCGAGCACGCTGTCCAGGTACGCCGACCGGTCGGCTCGGCCGTCGGGGACCAGTTCGGGCATCCGAACCAGCAGCTGCAGGTGCCCGACATGGGTGCTGTACGCCAGCAGCGCCCTGCGGGCCGCCTCGTCCTGCGCGAAGCCAAGGCCGGCGAAGAGTGCCTGGAGATAGTCGACGCGTCGGCGTACCACCCGGCGCACGGTCGGGGCGACCAGCGGGTCGTCGGCGGCGGCGAACAGGTTGACCTCGGCCCGGGCGGGCATCCGATCGGCGGTGCCGGTGGTGCTGGCGAAGAGCCGGCGCAGCGCGGTGGCCGGGTCCTCCGGGGTGCCGAGCGCCTCGATGACGGCCTCGGTGTGCTCCCGTTCCCACAGCGCGAGCGCGGCGGTGACCAGCGCGTCCCGGTTGGCGAAGTGCCAGTAGAAGCTGCCCTTGGTGGTGCCGAGCCGGATCGCGAGCGGCTCGACCGCCACCCCGGCCAGGCCCTGCTCACCAATCGCCTCCAGGGCCGCCCGCGCCCAGTCCTCGGCGCTGAGGCGGCGGCGTCGCCCATCCGCACCCACGGGCGTAACGTACCGTCCCGCCGTGCCGGCGCCGACGGCCCCGGCGGGGTTCGGCCGGACGGCCCGGTGGCCGGCTACGGGCCGGCGCCGCATGAGGGCGCGGCCCCGTGCCCGCGCCCTCATGCCCGCCGCCCCGTCGTCAGGGCCAGGGCGCGCAGCTGCGCCACCAGGCCCGCGCCGAAGACCACCACCGGCGGCAGCGGGAAGGCGACCACCCCGATCGCGAAGCCAGCGCCGGTCACCGCCGTGTTGAGCAGGGTCAGCGAGCGGTCCCGCTGGTACGCCTGCGGCGCCGCCCGCAGGACGAGGAGGTTCATCGCCCCGTACCCGACGAGCACCACAGCCATCGCGGCGCTGAAGCCCTGGTGCAGCGCGGCCAGATCGTGGCCGGTGCCGAGCAGGCGGACCGGGACGGCCCGCATCGCCCGATGCGCGGCGGCCTCCTCGGCCGACGTCGGGGTCAGCCGGGCGGCCGCGGTCACCGCGAGGTGAGCGGCGCCGACCAGCACGAGGCAGCCGGCCCCGAACCGGACCGCGCGGCGCAGCCGCCGGTCGATCTGTTGGGCGTCGGTGCGCGGACTGTCCACCACGGACCACCTCCATACGGATGCGTATGGACGGACGTTAACATACGGCACCGTACGGTGGAAGCCTCCGCCGGTCGTCCGGAGGGGACACCACGCGGGTACGGCGGACGAGCGGAGGCGTTGAAACAACCGTTGCGCCGATGGACCGTCCGGCCGCCGTGGCGAGAATGATCGGGTGGCCCTGACCAGAGACCGGCGCCCGTACACCGGGGAGACCGTCGCGTGACCGGCGACTGGCAGCTGTCCGGATACACCCCGGTCCGGCAGCTCGGCGCCGGCGCGTCCGGTCGCGTGCTGCTCGCCACCCACGACGCCACCGGCACCCCCGTCGCCATCAAGTACCTGACCAGCGCGGTCGGCGACGACCCGGCCTTCCGGGAGGCGTTTCGCGCGGAGGCCCGACTGCTCGTCGAGATCGACGACGCGCACGTCTCCCGGCTCTACGAGTACGCCGAGTCGCCCGCCGGCGCCGCCATCGTGATGGAACTGGTCAACGGGGTGTCGCTGCGCCAGATGCTGCGCGCCCACGGCGCCACCGAGCCCGAGGCGGCGCTCTGCGTCCTCAAGGGCTCCCTGGCCGGGCTGGCCGCCGCGCACGCCCGCGGTGTGGTGCACCGCGACTACAAGCCGGAGAACGTGCTGGTCGACGTCGAGGGGCGGAGCAAGCTCGCCGACTTCGGCATCGCCGTACCGGTCGGCACCGACTCCGGCGGATCGGTCAGCGGCACGCCCCGTTACATGGCGCCCGAGCAGTGGACCGGCGCGCCCGCCAGCCCCGCCTGCGACATCTACGCCGCCACGGCCACCTTCTTCGAGTGCCTGACCGGCCGCCCTCCGTACGACGGGCGAGACCTGATCACCCTGCGCGACCAGCACGCCCAGGCCCCGATCCCCACCGAACTGGCTCCGGCGCCCGTGCACGACCTGCTCCGGCACGGCATGGCCAAGCAGCCGGCCGAGCGCCCGGCCACGGCCGAGGTGTTCCTCGCCGAGCTGGAACGCACCGCCGCCGACGCCTTCGGCGCGGACTGGGAGGAGCGGGGCCTCGACGGGCTGGCCCGACGGGCCGCCCTGCTCGCCGCCCTGTTCCCGTTCCCCGACGGCACCGGCGGCGCCACCAGCCTGGCCAGCACGACCCTCGGCGACGGCCGGCCGCCGCCACGCCGGGGGCGGGCCCGCAGCGCGATGCTGGGGGTGGCGCTCACCGCCGCGCTGCTGGCCGGCGGGTCCGGGCTCAGCTACGCCGCCCGCCACGACGCGTCGCTCACCCTCGCCGACGGCACCGCCGCGCCCGGCGCGTCCGCCGCCACCACCCTCAGCCCGACACCGCTGACCGCCGCGCCGGCGATCACCGTGGTGCCGCCCGCGCCGGACCTGACCCCTACACCTTCGGCCACCGCCTTCGCCGCCACCGCGACGGCCGTTCCCACCACGACCGCCCCGTCCCGGTCGGCCACCGCGACGCCCACCCGGGTACGCACGCCGAGCCCGACGCCACCCGCGCCCACCAGCCCGCCCCCGCCGCCGGACGTCACCGCCCCGCAGGTCGGCAAGGTCGACGCCAGCCCCACCCTGCTCGACCCCGCGGGATGTCCGTACGGGCCGACGGCCAGCACGGTGACCGCCACCGCGGTCGACGACCGGACCGGCCCCGACGCGCTGCGGGTCAGCTTCCGGTGGACCCTCGACGGCGTCACCCGCACCGCCACCATGGACCACGTCGGGCGCGGCATCTACCAGGGCACCCTGGCCGACCTGCCCACGCCGAACTCCGGCACCCGCATTCCGATCCGGGTCGTCGCCGCCGACGCCGCCGGCAACGTCTCCACGCCGAGCGCGACCGTGTACGTGTCGCTGCTGTCCTACTGCACTCCCGGTTAGGAAGGTTGGCCCCCCGATGACCAGGCCCGACGAGCGCGGCGAACCCACAGCCCACCTGTCGCCCGGGTCGACCGACCGCACCGTACGCCTCGGCGGGCAGCCGCCGTCCCACCACAGCGACCCGGACGCCACGGTGCACCTCGCCGGCGACCCGGACGCCACGGTGCACCTCGCCAGCGACGCCGACGCCACCGTCCACCTCGCCGGGTCCGCCCCCACCCTCGCCCCGGCCGCCGTCGACCGGACGATGACGCTCGGCGTGCCGTCGCCCATGGCGGCCTCGATCCCCACCATCGCGGCGACGGGTCGGGCCGTACCCTCGGCGCCGCCGGCCGGGGGCGGCGGCGAGATGCGGTTCGGGCCCGGCGTGCCGGTGTCCCCACCCGCCGCACCGCCCTGGCCGTCGGTCCCGCCGCGTCGCCCGCGGTCGGTGTGGCGCCGGGTGACGGCGGTGCTCTCCGGACTGCTCACCCTCGTGCTCGTCGCCGCCGTCGGCTTCTGGCTCTGGCAGCGGCTCAGCCCGCTGGAGGTCACCGGGGTCGCCGTCGCCGTGCCGCGACCGGCCGGCGACGCCTGCGACGTCACCGTGGACGTGGTCGCCACCGTGCGGACCAACGGCCGCGGTGGTGTCATCGAGTACCAGTGGCTGCGCTCCGGCTCGCCGCCCGGCACGCTGCTCAGCGAGCGGGTCGGCATCGGCCAACGCACCGTGACCCTGACCCTGAAGTGGGCGTTCAGCGGCGTCGGCAGCACCACCGAGACCGCCACCCTCAACATCGTCTCGCCCGCGCCGGCCCAGGCCCGCACCGAGGTGGGCTACGCCTGCCCGCCGTCCTGACCGGGCGTTTCCCGTTCCTTCGCGCGGGGTAGGTCGGGGCCGACGACTCGACGGACAGTGTGGAGGGCCCATATGAAAGACAACTTCGGCGACGCGGTGGGTGACGCCCTCCGCGCGGTGATGCTCTTCCTGCCCAAGGCGGTCGCCTTCGTGGCGATCCTCGTGGTGGGATGGCTGGTCGCCAAGGCCGTTCTCAAGATCGTCAACAAGGTGCTGGAGCGGGTGCACTTCGACAGGGCCGTCGAGCGGGGCGGCATCAAGACCGCGCTGGCCCGCTCCCGCTATGACGCCAGCGACATCGTGGCCAAGCTGGCCTACTACGGCGTCCTGCTGGTCACCCTCCAGCTCGCCTTCGGCATCTGGGGCCCCAACCCGATCTCCGACCTGATCGCCGGGGTCATCTCCTGGCTGCCCCGGGCGTTCGTCGCGATCGTCATCGTGGTCGTCGCCGCGGCCATCGCCACCGCGGTCAAGGACATCATCAGCAGCGCCCTCGGCGGCCTCTCCTACGGCCGGGTGCTGGCCAACATCGCCTCGGTGTTCATCCTCGGGCTCGGGGTCATCGCCGCGCTCAACCAGATCGGCGTCGCCACCGCGGTGACCACCCCGGTGCTGATCGCGGTGCTGGCCACGGTGGCTGGCATCCTGGTCGTCGGTGTCGGCGGCGGACTCGTCCGGCCGATGCAGAGCCGCTGGGAGTCCTGGCTGACCCGGGCCGAGCAGGAGTCGCAGCTGATCGCCACGCACGCCCGCGCCTACCAGGCCGGCCGGCGTGACGTGCGCGCGCACCTCGCCGCCACCGGCGCCGCTGAGCCGACCCAGCCGGTGACCGGCTACGGCTCGTCCGAGCCCACCCAGCGGGTGCCGGGGGACGAGGACGCCGACCGTACCCAGGTGGTGTCCCGCTACGACGAGTCGGACCTGACCCAGCCCGTCGCCCCGTACGCCGGGGCGGACCGGACCTCGCCGACCCACCCGGTGGCGCCGTCGGCCGGCACGGTGACGCCGCCGCGGCAGGCCACCCCGGAGCACGACGCCCCGGTAGACAGCGAGACGACGATGGTCATCCCACCGACCGACGCGGACCGGTTCCGCCGCTGACCGGCACCGGCACCGAAGGGGCGGGACCCGTGCGGGTTCCGCCCCTTCGCGTACCCGCCGACGGGGTCGCCCCGACCAGCGCCGGCGACTAGCATCGGCGCCATGACCTGGCGATGTTGATCCGTAACTGAAGGCCGAAACCGCGGGCCGCCGCGGACGCCGTACGTCCCCGCGTCCGTTCCGTTCCGTGGAAAGGCCCTCCATGATCGTCGTCCCCACGCGGGTGCCCGACACCGGCGTGCGCCGCCTCGCGGCCACCCTCTACGGCTACACATTCCTCACCGACCTGGTCCTGCTCTATCCGGTCTACGCGCTGCTGTTCAGCGACACCGGACTGTCGATCGCCGAGATCTCCACGCTCTTCGTCATCTGGTCGACGGCGAGCATCCTGCTGGAGGTGCCGTCCGGGGCGTGGGCCGACGCCGTCTGCCGTCGTCTGCTGCTCTGCCTCGCACCCCTGCTCGCCGGCGCCGGCTACGCCCTCTGGGTGGTGCTCCCGTCGTACCCGGCGTTCGCCGCCGGCTTCGTCCTCTGGGGAGCCGCCGGCGCGCTCAGCTCCGGCGCGCTGGAGGCGCTGGTCTTCACCGAGCTCGACCGGCTCGGCGCCGCCGGCCGCTACGCCCGCACCATGGGTCGCGCCCGGACGGCCGGGGTGGTCGGCGTGCTCGCCTCGATCGGCCTCGCCGGGCCGGTCCTCGCCGTCGGCGGGTACCCGGCCGTCGGGGCGGCCAGCGTGCTGACCAGCCTCGCCGCCGCCGCCGTCGCCACCCGCCTGCCCGAGCACCGCGGCCCGTCCGCCCCCGCCGACCAGCCGGTCCCCGCCGGTTCGCCCGGCGCGTCCGCGTCGCCGGTCGTTGCGGGGGCCGCCGCGGACGACGGTGACGACCTCGGCTGGCTGGCGAGCCTGCGCGCCGGGCTCGCCGAGGCCCGTGCCGACCCGCGGGTACGCGCGGCGGTGCTGCTGGTGCCCGCGGTGACCGCCATCTGGGGCGCCCTCGAGGAGTACACCCCGCTGCTGGCCCGGGACACCGGCGTGCCGGGGTCGACCGTGCCGCTGCTGCTCCTGCTCATCTCGGCCGGGGTCACGCTCGGTGGCCTGCTCGCCCCGGCCGGGGAGCGCCTGGTCACCCGCGGGTACGCCGTGCTGCTGGGCGCCGCCGCGCTGGCGTTGGCCGTCGGGGCGGGCCTGCGGCATCCGGCCGGTTTCGCGCTGCTCGGCGTCGCGTTCTGTGCCCTGCAACTGGCCACGGTCCTCGCCGACGCCCGCCTCCAGGCGCGGATCACCGGACCCGGTCGGGCGACGGTCACGTCCGTGGCCGGGATGGCCACCGACCTCGCCATCATCGCGGTCTACGGCGGGTACGCCCTGGTGGCCGGGGCCGCCGGCAACGCGGTCGCCTTCGTGGCGGCGGCCCTGCCGTACCTGGGGTTGGCGCTCTGGCTGCTCATTCGGCGGCCTGCGGGGCCGGCACGGCGGACCGCTCCCGTCGGTGTCGACGGTTAGCGTGGGCCGATGACCATGAGCTACGACCGCTGGTGTGCCGAGATCGTCGCCCAGAGCGACCTGCTCCGGTCGCACCTCGACGGAGCCGATCTGACCACCCCGGTGTCCACCTGCCCGGGCTGGAACGTGGGCCAGTTGGTCCGCCACCTCGGCGGCGGTCAGCGGTGGGCGGCCGAGATCGTGCGGACCCGGCCGACCACGCCGCCGTCGGACGCGCACTTCCGCGACCTGTCCCCGTACGCCGACGAGGACCCGGCGGTGGTCGGTCCGTGGCTGGTCGAGGAGGCGGCCGGGCTCGCCGACGTGCTGACCGCCGCCGGTCCCGGCGCGCCGGTGTGGACGCCGCTACCGGCGGCGGGCACCCCGTTCTGGGCGCGCCGGTTCGCGCACGAGACCCTGATGCACCGGGCCGACGCCGCCCTCGCCCTGGGCGTGGACTTCGCGGTGACGCCGGAGCTGGCGATCGACGCGATCGACGAATGGATGGAGCTGGGCTCGCTGCCGCAGATGTTCGACTTCCACCCGCACCGACGGGAGCTGCTCGGCCCGGGCCGCACCCTGCACCTGCACGCCACCGACGTGCCCTCCGGGGCGGGCGCGGAGTGGCTGGTCGACCTCACCGGCGACCTGCTCGCCTGGCGTCGCGCCCACGACAAGGCCGCCGTCGCCGTCCGCGGGCCGGTGGCCGAGTTGCTGCTGCTCGTCTACGGCCGGCTGCCGGTCGACGAGGCCGGGGTGGAGGTCCTCGGCGACGCCAAGCTGCTCGACTTCTGGCTGGAACGGGTCAGCTTCGGCTGACCGTGGGAGTCGGCCGTGCAGGTCAGTCGGGCAGCGCGTCGAGGTAGACCCACCGGCCGTCCTCCCGGACGAAGCGGCTGCGCTCGTCGAGCGTGCCCGGCCGGCCCGCCGCGCGGTAGTGCGCCCGGAACTCGACCGTGCCCGTGCTGTCGAACAGGCCGCCCCGCTCGGTGTCCACGATCTCCAGGCGGGTCCACTGCTCGCCGGGGTCGAGCCGCAGCCGGGCCGGGCGGGTCGAGGAGTGCCAGCTGCGCAGCAGGTAGTCGGCGTCGCCGACGGCGAAGGCGCTGAACCGGGACCGCATCAACGCCTCGGCGGTGCCGGCCGTGCCCTCGCCGCGGTGCACCGGGCCGCAGCAGTCGGCGTACGGGAGGCCGGTGCCGCACGGGCAGGGCCGGTTCGGGTCCTCGGCCGCGCGCCGGCCGGGTGCTCGTTTCGCCACGAGGCCCATCCTGCCGCAGCGAGGCTCGTCGACGGCCGCCCGGTTCTGGGTACGACGAAGGGCCGGCCCGTGAGGGCCGGCCCTTCGTGGTTGTGCGGGTGGTGTCAGGAGGTGGAGTAGCCGCGGGTGGCGATCCAGTCGGCGAGGTTGTCGACGGTGATCTGGTAGCTGGCGGTGTCGGGGTTGGCGGAGTCGGCGATGGTGACGATCTTGCCGTTGTTGGTGTAGCCGACGACGCTGATGTAGTGGCCGCCTTCGAAGGAGTGCACGCCGCCGTCGGTGTCGGTGGTGGTGCCGGCGATGTTGGCGACCACGGCGCGGCCGTCGTCGATGGTGCGGACGATGTCGGTGCGCAGGGTGTCGGTCTGCTTGGTGTCGGCCTTGGGGCTGCGGATCTCGACGCTGTGGTAGGCGTCCTTCTTGCCGGTTTCCTTGTTCAGGACGGGGGTGATGTCGTTGATGCTGTTGGTGCCGTCCTCGGTGGTGCCCATTTCCTTGGCCATGGTGTCGACGTTGATGTTCTTGCCCTGCACGGACAGGGCGTTGCGGGTGGCGGCGGGGCCGCAGTAGTAGAAGTTCGGCTGGGCCTCGTAGTTGACCTTGAGCTGGCGCTCGCCGGTGGGCTTGCGCTCGCCCTGCACGGTCGACGCGGGCTTGCCCTGGGTGGGGGCGGCGTGGGCGGCGGTCATGGGGCCGGCGATGGCACCGCCGGTGAAGGCGAGGCCGGCGGCGGTCAGGGCGGTCTTGCGGATCAGATCGGTACGCATGATGGCGTGCTCCTCTGTTCGGGGGGTGCGCGGCACGCCCGGGGGGCGGGGGCCGCGCGAGGGGGGAAAGTCAATCGGACGGCTCGGCGATCGGGGGGATCTGCGCGGGGCGCTGCCCGGCGGCTCAGGGGGCCTGCTCGGGTGTCCGGGGGGTGTAACCGTGGTGGCGGGCCGGGCATTCCATCGGCCTGCTCGGGTGGTGCGGGGGATGTAACCGGCCCGGCCGGTCGGGCATTCCATCGGCCTGGGCTTCGGGCTTACCTGCCGGGCGGGGGAGCCGCGGTGGTATGCCATGTACAACGCCCCCGACCCCCCACCGATTCCAGGCTGGGGGTGGCCCCGACCACGGGATCCTGACGCCTGGACCGGACGTCGGTCGCACCGACTGCCCCGCTGACCGGGACAGTCGACGCGGTCGACGCGGCCCCCGGCGGCCGGCCGATACCGGACATGGCGGCACACGGACCCCGGAACCCGCGATCGGTGACGTCACCGGCGCCGCTTGAGCCGCCACGGTGAACGGCCGGGCCAGCGCGAGGTGTTACCGCTCGTCAGGAGATCCGCCCCGAGGGCCGCCGGGTTCCGCCCCGGGCCAGCAATGCGAACGGTGTCGGATTGGCCTACTCAACGGGACCGCGATCGGCTCTGCTGGTAGGCCGATCGCGGGCTCAGGATCGGTGGGACGACGACCGATCCGAAGGGACCGACGATGACGACGGCCGACATGTGGTTCGACCCGCGCTGCCCCTGGGCCTGGAACGCCTCCCGCTGGCTGCTGGAGGTGGAACGGGTCCGGGCGGTGACGGTGCGCTTCCACGTGATGAGCCTCAGCGTGCTCAACGAGGGGCGCGACGGCCTGGAGGAGTGGTACCAGGAATGGCTGAAGCCGGGCCTGGGCCCGGTCCGGGTGGCCGTCGCCGCCGAGCAGAAGGCGGGCGCCGAGGTGCTGCGTGACCTCTATACCGCACTGGGCACCCGGATCCACCACGAGCGCGCGCCGATCGGGCGGGAGCTCTACGAGGCGGCGCTGACCGAGGTGGGCCTGCCGGTCGAGCTGGCGGACGCGGCCGGGTCGACGGCGTACGACGAGGCGCTGCTGGCCAGTCACCACGCCGGCCTGGAACCGGTCGGCGAGGACCTGGGCACCCCGACCATCCACGTCACCGGCGACGACGGCCGGCGCAACGCCTTCTTCGGGCCGGTGGTGGCTCCGTTCCCGCGCGGCGAGGACGCCGGCCGGCTCTGGGACGGGGTGCTGCTGGTCGCCGGCACCGACGGGTTCTTCGAACTCAAACGGGCCCGTACCCGGCCGCCGATCGCGCGGTGACCGGTCAGCCGAACGCCGCGGCGAACGGGGCGCGGTTGGTCGCGTCCGGCACCGCGAAGACCACCAGCGGGAACCGGCCCGCGTACGGGCCGCCCGGGCCGAGCAGCGCCGCGAAGGCCCCGGCCACCACGGTGGGGTCGTTGCGGAACACCCCGCACCCCCACGCCCCGAGCACGAGGCGCCGGTGCCCGTGCGCGAACGCCACGCCGAGCACCCGCCCGGCCCGGCGGCGCAGCAGGCCCGCCAGGTCCACCGGTTCGCGAAGCTCCCCGGCGTTCGGCGCCGCCGCGGTCAGGAACGCGACCCGGTACGGCGGGACCAGCAGCCCGTCGTCGTCGCGGAACACCGGCACGTCGGGGGAGTGGATGACCCGGTCGCTGTAGATCGGGTCGCGCCGGGCCCGGTGGTGGTCGTAGAACTCCGGCACGGTGCGCAGCGACGCGGCCAGGGCGGAGGCGCGAGCCAGGCTCTCCTCCTGGGCGTGGGCTCCGCTGGCGTACCCGCCGCCCGGGTTCCTCGCCGAGGCGAAGTTGAGGCAGGCGACCTGGTCGTCTCCGTCGGCGGCGAGCCGGCGGCAGGCGGCCAGGCTGGTCTCGTCGGTGACCTCCACGGTGGACGGGCCGGCCGGACCGGGCTCGGGCAGCGGCTCCTGCGGCAAGTGCAGGGTGGCGGCCGGCACCGGGCCGTAGCGGCCCTGCGCCACCAGGTGGTCGGTCTCCGCGGCCAGCGCCGCCCGTTCGGTCCGGCTCATCGGCCCATCATGCCGGCGTACGCCGTGCCTGTCCGCCCGGTCTTCGGCGTCGCTCGGCCTGGCGACGCCGACTCAGTCCAGCTCGACCGGGAGTGGCACGGGGCGCTTCGCCACCCGCTGGTCACCGGAGGACCGGCCCCGCGCGTGCCGGGCCACCCAGGGCAGCAGGTGTCGGCGGGCCCAGGTCAGCTCGGCGCGGACCATCTCGTGCCGGCGCCGGCGCGGGGCCTCCTCCAGCGGCCGGGTCCACGAGTCGTCGTACCCCGACAGTCCCGCGGTGTACGCGAGCGCCGCCGCGATCCGCTCGTGCCCGGCGCTGTTGGCGTGCAGCCGGTCCTCGCTCCACAGCCTCGGGTCCGAGGCGACGGGGTGGGCGGCGAAGTCCACCAGCGACGCTCCGGTCTGCGCGGTGACCCGGCGCAGCGCCGCGTTCAGGGCGAACATCCGGCCGCGCAGCGGGCGGGCCAGCGGCATCACCGGTACCGGATCGGGCAGGGTGAAGGTGAGCACGGTGGCGCCCTGGCCGGCCAGGGCGCGCTGCATCGTCGCCACGTCGGCGGCGATCCGTTCCGCGTCGAACGAGGGGCGCAGCACGTCGTTCATGCCGGCCACCACCGTGCACAGGTCGGGCGCGAGGTCGAGGGCCACCGGCAGCTGTTCGGCGAGGATCTTCGCGGTGGTCCGGCCGCGGATGGCGAGGTTGGCGTACTCGAGCCCACCCTGCGCGCGGGCCACCGCCGTCGCGAACCGGTCCGCCCAGCCCCGGTACCCGCCGTGGCCGTCCGGATCGTCGAGTCCCTCCGTGGTGCTGTCGCCGATCGCGACGTACCGTTGCCACATCATGATCACCAGCTTAGGTCCCGTCGTGGCCGGCCGCCCGGCGGTCGGCGGGGTCACGCCAAGGGGTCCCGGCGGCTAGCCTTGGCGGGGTGGTGGGCCTGACGACGGGTCCCTCACCGGCGCGACGGGGCGCGTCCGGATGAGCCGGACCCAACGCCTCCTCGACCCCGACCAGGTCCGCCGGTACGTCGCGGCCTCCCTGGGCCCCACCGTCCGGGTGGCCGACTGCGCTCCGCTCACCGGCGGCGGCTTCGCCGCGGTCTGGTGGGTGACTTTGGACGACTGGCGCACCCTCGTGCTCAAGGTCGGGCCGCCGCCGGAGGTGCCACTGCTGCGCTACGAGCGGGGGCTGATCGCCGCCGAGGCGCGCTACCTCCGGCTGGTCGCCGAGCACGCCCCGGCCGTCCCGGTCCCGCCGCTGCTGCACCACGGCAGCGACCCGGAGTTGGGCGACTGGCTGCTCACCGGCCTGCTCGCCGGCCGGACCCTGCACGAGCTGACCGCCGACGGGGCGGCCGTCGCCGGCGTCCGCGCCGAGCTGGGCGCCGCGTTCGCCGCCCTGCACCGGGTCACCGGCGAGCGGTACGGCTACGACGGCGGCCGGGCCGACGGGCACACCTGGCGGGCCGCGTTCACCTCCATGGTGGACGACCTGCTCGCCGACGCGGCGGACTGGCGGGTGGCGTTGCCCGTCCCGGCGGCCCGGATCCGGGAGCTGGTCGACCGGCACGGCGACGTGCTCGACCGGGTACGCCCGCCCGCGCTGCTGCACTTCGACGGCTGGGCCGGCAACGTCCTCGCCGTGTCCGGCCCGGACGGGGAGCCCCGGCTCAGCGGGCTGGTCGACGGCGAGCGTCACCTCCACGGCGACCCGCTGATGGACCTGGTGTCGCCGCTGCTGTTCCGGCGGGCGGAGGACAGCCCGGACGACGCGTTCCTGCGCGGCTACCGCGCGGCGGGCGCACCGGTGCCCCTCGACGACCCGGCCGTCCGTCGCCGGCTGGGCCTGTACCGGCTGCACCTGTACCTGCTGATGACGGTGGAGATGCCGAGCCGGGGCATCACGCCGGCGACCCACCCGGCCCGGGTCGCCCGGCTCGGCGAGCTGCTCCAGCAGGAGCTCGCCGACCTGGACAAGCCGTGACCCCGCCGGCCCGCGGAGCCGGCCGAAGGTCAGCGCCGGCCGGAGGTCAGAGCCAGCCGGAGCGGCGGAACAGCCGGTGCAGGGTGACCGCGGCGGTCGCCATCGCCAGTAGCGCCGCCGCGTAGCCGTACCGCCAGGACAGTTCGGGCATGTGCGCGAAGTTCATGCCGTAGATGCCGGCCACCGCGGTCTGGGTCGCCGCGATCGCCGCCCACGCGGCGATCTTGCGCATGTCGTTGTTCTGGTCGACGGCCAGCTGGGCGAGGCGGGACTGGAGGATCGAGTTGAGCAGGTCGTCGTAGCCGGTGATCCGGTCGACCGCCCGGGTGAGCCGCTCCTCGACGTCGACGAACCAGCGGCGCAGCCCCGGCGGCGGTCCGTCCGCACGGTCGGCGACCAGGGCGCGCAGCGGCGCCTGCAACGGCAGCACCGCCCGCTTGAACTCCACCACCTCCCGCTTGAGCTGGTAGATCTGCTGGATGTCGGCGTCCCGGTCGCGGGCGAAGACGCTCTCCTCGACGCGTTCCAGGTCCCGCTCCAGGTGGCCGGCGACCTCCAGGTACAGCTCGACCATCCGGGCGGTCACCGCGTACCCCACCGCCCAGGGGCCCTCGGCGAGCACCGCCGGGCGGCCTTCGATCTCCTCCCGCACCGGGGCGAGCGCGCCGGAGGCGCCGTGCCGGACGGTGACGACGAAGCGGTCGCCGAGGAAGACCATCACGTCCCCGGTGTCGATCACCTCGGAGGTGGCGGTCAGCTCGGTGTGCTCGACGTAGCCGGCGGTGCGCAGCACCAGCAACGTCACCGCGCCGTGCCGTTGCACCGCGGGCCGGTGCCCGTCGGCGAGCGCCTGCGCCACGGTCAGCTCGTCGAGCCCGAAGACCCGCCCGACCGCGGCCATCACCGCGGCCCCCGGATCGTGCAGTCCGAGCCAGACGAACGCGTCCCGATGCCGGGAGCGGGCGTACGCGTCCGCGTAGTGCGGGCGGCCGGGCTGGCGGCGGCCGTGGACGTAGACCGCGCAGTCGACGACCGCGTCCGGGTTGGACCGTCGGACGGCGGCCCCGGGACCGGTCTCCGGCCGGCCGGTCAGCCTACCGACCAGGGACTCCAGCCGTGTACCGAGCCGTGTCACCGTCCACCTCCGCCGCGCCGCCGTCCGGGGGCCCACCGTAGTACGACGCGACGACGGTCAGGACACGGCGGTGGCCCGTACCACGATGTTGTCGGAGTAGTCGCGGGCCCGCTCGTCGAAGCGGCCTCCGCAGGTCACCAGCCGCAGCGCGGCGCCGGCCCCGCCCGGGCCGTAGACCATTGCGGTGGGAAAGCTCCGCTTCGGGTACGCCCCGACGCCGTCGACGGCGAAGCTCGCCATGCGGCCGTCGGCGCGGGTGACCCGGATGGTGTCGCCGGGGCGCAGCCGGCCGAGGTTGAAGAAGACGGCCGGGCCGTCGCGGGTGTCGACGTGCCCGACGATGACCGCGTTGCCCGCCTCGCCCGGGCTCGCGCCGGGGCGGTACCAGCCGGCCACGGTGGGCCGGTCCAGCGGGGGGACCTCCAGGGTGCCGTTCGGGTCACCGGCCACCGGCACCAGGTCGGCGTGCACGCCGATCGCCGGAATGTCGATCCGCACCGGTTCCGAGCGGGCCAGCACCGGCACCGGCGAGCGGCTGTGCTGGCCGGCGTCCGCGCCGGTCCCGGGCTGCGGTGGCCCAGGCGGGGCGGTCAGGCCCGCGGCGATCAGGGTCGCGCCGGCCGCGCCGGCCACCACCACCGCCGCCACCGCGGCCCGGGTACGCGTGAACCATCTTCTCGCCGCCACCGTCCCTCCTCCCCGACGGCGTGGTCCGGGTGCCCGCCCCGGTCTCACCGGCGCGGGCACCCGTCCCAGGGATGGTGTGTGGTGTGTCCTGTCTCAGGCGACGGTGGCCGCCGCCCGGCGCCGGCGGCGGACCAGGACGGTCGCCCCGAGCGCGGCCGCGCCGGCCAGCGCGCCGCCCGCCGCCACCAGACCGGTGGTGTCGGAGCCGCCGCCGCCACCGGCCGGCGCGGCGCCGATCGGGGTGACGGTGAACGTGGCGCTGCCGGCGGAGCTGCCGTCACCGCAGGTGGCGGCCACCGTGTAGGTGCCGAGCGTGAAGCCGGCGGTGAAGAGCTCGGCGCTCAGTCCGCCGCCCGCGGCGACGGTGGTGGAGCGGACGTTCTGGTCCCGGTTCGGCCCGGTGACGCGGAAGATCACGTCGCCGGACTTCGGGTTGCAGGTCGTCGCGGTGAGCACGACCGTCCCGCCGACCGGGGTGGTGGCCGGTGACACGGTGGTGTCCGCGAGTGCGGCTGCCGGGAGCAGGAGCGTGCCGAGTCCCACGCCGAGCGCCGCCGATACGAGAACTGACTGTGCCTTCATACGCGTCTTCCCTCACTTTTCGTCCGCTGTCTGCGTGGGACGTCGTTCGGGTGGCCAACTCCGTAACTGCACCGGTGTGGCCAACACTAGGAGGGTTGGGCGCTCCGTCCGGCGTAAATGAGAATTCTTCGTTGCCGTCACGTGTTTTCCCTCGCGGCAGGGACCTGCGGAAATGCCCACCCAGGACCGCCCACACCGCCCGTGCCGTCGTCCCGTACGGCGCGCACCGTCCCGTTCTGTCACCCGCTGCGCCCCCGGTACCACTCGTCCGGCTGCGGGAAGGCTGGGCGGCTACGTCCCACCGCCGACCGGTCCGGTCACCGGGGCGGCGGCGCCGCGCGGACCAGGCCGGTCTCGTACGCGAAGACCACAGCCTGCACCCGGTCACGCAGGCCGAGCTTGGCGAGAATCGCCGACAGGTGGGTCTTCACGGTCGCGGTGCTCAGATGCAGCTGCTGCGCGATCTCGGCATTGGACAATGCCCGGGCGGTCAGCGCGAGCACCTCGACCTCCCGCGCGGTCAGCGCGGCCAGTTCGCCGGTGGCCGTCGACGGTGCGGGGAGACGGTCGGCGAACCGGTCCAGCAACCGGCGGGTCACGGTCGGCGCGAGCAGTGCCTCGCCCCGGGCCACCACCCGGACCGCCTCCGCGAGGTCCGCCGGGCGGGTGTCCTTGAGCAGAAAGGCGCTGGCCCCGGCGCGCAACGCCGCGTACACCGGTTCGTCCAGGTCGAAGGTGGTGAGCATGACGATCCGGGCGGGGTTGCCGGCGGCCACCAGATCGCGGGTGGCGGCGATGCCGTCGCGGCGGGGCATCCGGACGTCCATCAGCACCACGTCCGGCCTGGTCCGCTGGGCGACCGTGACGGCCTCGGCCCCGTCGGCGGCCTCGCCGACGACCGCCAGGTCGGCTCGAGCGTTGATGATCATTGTCAGTCCGGTGCGGACGAGGTCCTGGTCGTCGGCGACCACCACCCGGATCGTCACGACGAGACCACCGGGATCCGGGCCCGCACCCGAAAGCCGCCGGTGGGCAGGGGACCGGCGTCGAGGTTGCCGCCCAGCAGCCGGACCCGCTCCCGCATCCCGGGGATGCCGTGGCCGTCGGCGTTCTCCGCCCGCCGGGGTGGGGCGGTGCCGTCGTCGACGATCTCCACCCGCAGCACCCCGTCGGCGTACCCGACGGTGACGTCGGCCCGGCGGGCCCGGCCGTGCTTCAACGTGTTCGTCAGCGACTCCTGCACGATCCGGTACGCCGAGAGCTCCACCCCGTCGGGCAGCGCCTCGCCGAGGTCGTCGCGGTGCAGGTCGACCCGCAGTCCGACAGCGCCGACCGCCTCGGCCAGCGCGTCGAGCTGTGCCAGGCCGGGTTGCGGCCCCGCCGGGTCCACGGCGTCGTCCACGGCCAGGGTGTGCAGCATCGCGCGCAGCTCGGTCAGCGCCGACCGGGCGGCGGTGCCGATCGACCCGAGCGCGGCCCGGGCCTGCTCGGGGTGCAGGTCGAAGCCGTCCTCCGCCGCGGCGGCCTGCACGGCGATGACCGAGACGTGGTGGGCGACCACGTCATGCAGCTCACGGGAGATGCGTTCCCGCTCCCGCACGACGACCTGCCGGCGCCGGACCCGCCGGCGCTGGGCCGCGCCGCGCTGCAACTCCCCGAGCGCCCAGCCGACGGTCACCCCGAGCACCGCGAGCAGCAGGTCCCGCCGGTCACCGGTGACCAGCTTCCACGGGGTGGGTGCCAGCAGCAACGCCGTCACCGGCAGGGACGCCCGGGGCGGCCGCAGCCGGGCGTAGTAGCTCAACGGCACCGCGACCAGGCCCAGCCAGCCCAGCTCCGGGCAGATCGCCTCCAGCCCGATCCCGGCGACCGCGGCCACCGCGAGGGCGTACCCGGGTCGGTGGCGCATCCACAGCAGACAGCTCGCCTGGACCACGGCCAGGCCGACCCCGGCGGACCTCGTGGCCGGGTTCGCGGGGGACACCGCGAGGGCGCTCAGGGCCAGACCGAGGAGCACGACGGCGATCCCGCTGTCGATCAGCAGGTGGACAGTGGATCTGGACCAGCGGCACACACCAGGATGCTAGGCCGACCGCGCCCCGGCCCTCATCGGTCCCGGGACGGAGATCGGGGCGCGGGGTGGTCCGCTGGTCGTACCCCGGAACCCGTCCGCGGCCCGATCCGCGGGACGGCCGCGCGGACCTAGCGTGCTGTCAGTGCCCGCCGCACCGGCGGCGGCCCGCCCGCGGAGGTAGCGCCGATGAATACCGTGTCCGCCGCAACGCCCCCCGTCGTACCGTCGACGCGCCGTCGCGACCGCGCCCTGGCGGTGCTGGCCGCCACCGTCGCCGCCCTCGTCGTCTGGGTGGTGGCCGTGCCGCTGGCCGGCGTCGACCTGGTCGCCCGCAGCGGTGCCGGGGACCGGCGGGTCGGTCCCGGCGCGGTCGTGGTCACCACCGTGGTGGCGGGCCTCGCCGGGTGGGCGCTGCTCGCCCTGCTGGAACGGCTCACCGGACGGGCCCGGGTGGTGTGGACGGGTATCGCGGTAGCGGTGCTGCTGGTGTCGCTGCTCGGGCCGCTGACCGGGGGAGTGGGGGCGCCGGCGACGGTGACGCTGCTGGTCCTGCACCTGGCGGCGGGCCTGCTGATCCCGGAGCTGCGCCGCACCGCCGACCGCTGAACTCCGGGCGGTCCACCCGGAGCAGGACGGGGGCCGGCGTGGACCGCCCGGGCCGGTCGCGTCGGCCGGCGCTTGCGAGTCGAGGCTAGCCTCCTAGGACGCCCTACAGGTGATGACGTGGCAGGGGCGATATCGAGATGCCGCGCCGTCGCGCCGTCGCTACCCTCCCGGGATGGAGATCCACACCGAACGGCTGGTCCTGCGCGACTGGCGGGAGTCCGACGTGCCGGTCTGGGCGGCGATGAACGCCGACCCGCAGGTCCGCGAGTTCCTCGGTCCGCTGCTCACCCCCGAGCAGTCCGCCGACTCGGTGCGGTCCTTTCAGGAGGACCTGGACCGCAAGGGGTACGGCTTCTGGGCGGTGGAGGTCCGGGGCACCGGCGAGTTCGTCGGCTTCACCGGCCTCGACGACGTCGACGAGGAGGTGCCGGTCGACGGGGTGGAGGTCGGCTGGCGGCTGGCCCGCTCCGCCTGGGGCCACGGCTACGCCACGGAGGCGGCCCGGGCCGCCCTGGCGTACGGCTTCGACACCCTCGGCCTAGCCGAGATCCTGGCCATCACGACGGCCACGAACGTACGGTCGCAGGCGGTGATGCGCCGCCTCGGCATGACCACCTCACCGGCCGACCACTTCGACCACCCGGACGAGCCGGCGGCGTTGCGGCGGCAGGTGGTCTACCGCCTGCGCCCTGCCGCCTGACCGGAGGCGCTACGGCGCCCGCCGCCAGACCTGGCGTGGCGCGTACCCGTCGCGGCGCAGCCAGTGTTCGGTGTAGACGATCCGGTCCGCCTCGAGCACCACCAGCGGCCCGGGCGGCGGCTCGTCCAGCGACCGGGACCGCTCCACATGGTCGGACTGCCAGCGCACCGCCGGCCACCAGTGGCCGAAGTCGGCGTCGTCGTGGCCGAGCACGCGGGCCCGCCCGAAGAGTTGCGCGCCGCGGCTGCTGGCCTGTCCGACCAGCGGCGCGAACACGCCCACGGAGACCCGGGGGTCGGCGGCGATGTTGCGCATCTTCGGTGATGCCGCCGCAGCGGTGAACATGACGGCGAGATCGAGGTGGAAGTAGCGCACCGGGGTGGCGAGCGGACCGTCCGGACCGGCGGTGGCCAGCACGCACATGTTCTGCGACGACAGCAGGTTCAGGATCCGCTCGGCGAGCCGTTCGCGGTCCAGCCGGGCGGTGGGGGCGGGGCCGGCGAGCCAGGGGTTCGTGACGGGCATGGCGGATGTTATCGCCGTCGGGCCTGGAGGGTGTACGTCTGGGCCAGCCGCCACGGCCGCTCGGCGAGCCGCCACTCGCCGTGGGCGTCCTTGACCTGCCGGCCGGGGAGCGCGTCCCAGGGGGCGCTGTCGTGTTCCACCAGGATGGTCAGGTCGAGGCCGGCGTCGAGCAGCGCGGTGACCACCTCGCCGAGGCCGTGGTTCCACTCGTGGGTGGTGTGGTGCTGGAACGGCACGTCGGTGCTGACGTACGTGCCGGGTTCGTTCCACACCAGCGGCTCGGGCCGTTCGAAGTACGGGTGCTCGACCACCAGCAGCCCCTCCGGGTGGGTCTCGTCGAGCGCCCAGAGCATCGGGTGCCCCTCACGCAGGAAGAGCCGGCCGCCGGGGCGTAGCAGCGCGGCCACCACGGCGGCCCAGCGGCGGATGTCCGGCAGCCAGCAGAGCGCCCCGACGCCGGTGTAGACCAGGTCGAAGCCGCCCGGCTCCAGCACCTCGGGGGCGTCGTACACGTCGGCCTCGACGAAGTCGACGGCCGCGCCGGCGCGTTCGGCCAGCGAGCGGGCCTGGGCGAGGGAGGCGCCGGAGAAGTCCAGCCCGGTCATCCGGGCGCCGAGCCGGTGCAGCGACACGGTGTCGGTGCCGATGTGGCACTGGAGGTGCACCCCGCGCAGCCCGGCCACGTCGCCGAGGCGGGGCAGGTCGAAGCGGACCACCTCGCTGAGGTGCTCGGGGTCGGCGACGAGGCGGTCCACCGCGTAGTCCGGTGACGCGGCGTGGGCGGGGGCCCGCTCGTCCCAGTTGGCGCGGTTGAGGGTGCGGTAGTCGGTCACCGGCGAACCGTCGCACATCCCGCCTCCCCTGCTCAACACCGTTTCGCGTCCGGCGCCGCTGGTAGGTTGCCGACCGTGACGGGGGAACGGTTGGACGCACGGTTCGGGAAGCTCTGGGCGGCGAGCACGCTGTCGGCGTTGGGCAGCGGCATGGCCACGGTCGCCGCGCCGCTCTACGTGGCGGCGCGCACCGACGACCCGCTGGTGGTGGCCGCGGCGTCCGGGGTGGCCTGGCTGCCCTGGCTGCTCTTCGCGCTGCCCGGCGGGGTGCTGGCGGACCGGCTGGACCGGCGTCGGCTGATGGTGGCCATCGACTGGGTACGCGTCGCCGCGCTGGCCGTGCTCGGGGCCGCGATGCTGACCGGCCGGGCCGGCGTGCCGCTGCTGTACGGGGTGCTGTTCCTGGTGAACACCGGGGAGATCGTGTTCCGCTCGGCCAGCCAGGCGATGCTGCCCGCGGTGGTGCCCCGGTCCCGGCTGGAACGCGCCAACGGTTGGCTGGGTGGCGGCACCACGCTGGCCAACGGAATGCTGGCCGGCCCGCTCGGCGGGTTCCTCTTCGTCGTCGCGGAGAGCATCCCGTTCCTGGTCAACGCCGGCACGTACGCGCTCAGCGCGATCCTCGTCGCGCTGGTCGCCGGGTCGTACCGGGATGGCGACGGCGCCGACCGGCCGGCGCGCCGGTCGATGCGCGCGGAGATCACGGAGGGGTTCCGGTTCCTGGTCGGCCAGCGGCTGCTACGCACCATGGCGGTGCTGATCGGCCTGCTCAACCTCACCCTCACCGCCGCGCTGGCGGTGCTGGTGCTGCTGGCCCGCGACCGTCTGCACCTGGACCAGGTCGGCTACGGCCTGCTGTTCACCTGCATGTCGGTGGGCGGGCTGCTCGGCGCGGCCGTCGGCGACCGCCTCGTCGCCCGGGTCACCGCCACCTGGACGGTCCGGATCGGCCTGCTGGTCGAGGCGGGGCTGCACCTGGCCCTGGCGGCCTCGACCAGCGCCCGGCTGATCGGGTTCGCGCTCTTCGCGTTCGGCGTGCACGGGTCGCTGTGGGGCATCGTGTTCAACTCCCTGCGCCAGCGGCTGACACCGTCGGCGCTGCGCGGCCGGGTCGGCGCCACCACCCTGTTCGTCGCCGCCGGCGGCAACTGCGCCGGGGCGCTGCTCGGGGGGGTGGTGGCCGCCACGTTCGGGCTGGCCGCGCCGTACTGGGTCGGCTTCGTGGTGGCGGTGGCGGTGTCGGCCGCCACCTGGCGGGTCTTCGACCGGGCCACCGTCGCCGCCGCGTACGCCGAGCCGGACCAGCCGCGTCAGCCGGTCGCCGCCGGCTGAGGTCAGCTCGCGGCGACGGCCAGCACCTCGCCCCGCTCGGCGGACCGGTGCGCCAGCTCGATCAGCGCGACCGTCTCCACGGCGTCGTGCGGGTCCACCGGCATCGGCGCGCCGTCGTGCAGCGCCGCCGCCACCTGGGCGTAGAAGTCGAGGTAGCGGCCGGGCTCGGTGGGCACCGGGCGCAGTTCACCGTCCACGCCGAGCTGTCCGTACCGGTCGGGGGTGACCTCGCCGAAGCCCGGTGCGTCCGGTCGGGCGCCGTCGCGCAGCGCGTCCTCCTGCACGTCCAGGCCGTAGCTGGTGTACGCGGCGCGGTCGCCGAGGATCCGCAGCCGCGGTCCGAGCTGCGCGGCCAGCGCGCTCATCCAGAGGTGGGAGCGGACCTCGCCGGCGTGGGTGAGCGCCACGAACGCGTCGTCGTCGACCTGCGCGCCCGGCCGTCGCCGGTCGACCTCGGCGTACACGTGGCTGACCGGCCCGAAGAGCTGCACCGCCTGGTCGACGAGGTGGGCGCCGAGGTCGTACAGGGCGCCGCCGGCCTCGTCGGGGGCGCCCTTCTCCCGCCAGCCCGGCTTGATGGCCGGCCGCCACCGCTCGAACCGGGACTCGAAGCGGGTCACCCGCCCCAGCTCGCCCTGCGCGACGAGACGGCGGGCGGTCAGGAAGTCGCCGTCCCAGCGGCGGTTCTGGAACACCGTCAGCGGCACGTTCCGCCGCTGCGCCTCGTCGACCAGCGCGCGGCCCTCGGCGGCGGAGGCGGCCAGCGGCTTGTCCACGACGACCGGCAGTCCGGCCGCGATCGCGGCCCGGGCCATCGGCACGTGCTGCTTGTTCGGCGTCGCCACCACGACCAGGTCGAGGGCGTCCGGGGTGCGCCACAGCAGGTCCGGGTCGTCGACGAGCCGGGCGTCGGGGTGCTCGTGGCGAACCTGCTCCCGGCGTTCCGGGTTGGCGGTGACCACGGCGTGCAGCGTCAGTCCGGGGGTGGCGGCGATCAGCGGGGCGTGGAAGACCCGCCCGGCCACCCCGTACCCGAGCAGCCCGACCCGCAGTGCTGTCCGTTCCGTGCCCGCCATGATGCCCCCTGTACCGGTGATCCGCCGGTACCGAACCTACGCGCCGCCGCCGGCCGGCGCTTCGGGCGGCCGGCGCCGGGTCGGCTCCGTCACCCCTGGCCCCGACCAGCACCGGACCGGGGCGACGATGCGCGGCGAGGAGATCCGGACGGCCGGTGGACGGCGCAGCCGTGGGGGTCCGCGCGGGCGGGACCGCCGGTGTGACAGCGTGGTCGGGTGGACGAAGTCGACGTGGCCCTGGTCGGAGGCGGTGGCGCCGGCTCCCTGCTGCTCGCCGCCCTGGACCGGCACGATCTGCGGCACCTGCGGATCGCCGTGGTGGACCCGGTGCGCAAGCGGGGTCAGGACCGCACCTGGGCGTTCTGGGGCAGCCCCGGCTCCGACCTGGACCCGATGCTCAGCGCCAGTTGGCGGCAGGTTGAGGTGGCCACCCCGGCCGGGCGGCGGCGGCTGGACCTGGCGCCGCTGCGCTACGCCATGCTGCGCTCCGCGCCGGTGTACGAACGCGCCGCCGAGGCGGAGCGGCGCCTCGGCGTCACCCGGCTCGACGCGGCGGTCGGGGCGCTCGATGACGACGGTGCCGGGGTGGTCGTCCGGGACGCCGACGGACGGGCGCTGCTGCGGGCCGGCTGGGTTCTCGACTCCCGGCCCCGGCCACCGCGCCGGCCGGGGCGGACCAGCTGGTTGCAGCACTTCCGTGGCTGGTGGCTGGAGTCCGCCACCGGAGTCTTCGACCCGGCGCGGGCGGTGCTGATGGACTTCCGCACCCCGCAGCCGGCCCGGGGCGTCTCGTTCGGGTACGTGCTGCCGGTCAGCGACCGGTACGCCCTGGTCGAGTACACCGAGTTCTCCCCGGCGCCACTCACCGACGCCGGTTACGACGCCGGGCTGCGCGGCTACGCCGACCTGCTCGGCCTGGACCTGTCCGCGCTGACCGTCCGGGAGGTGGAGGACGGGGTGATCCCGATGACCGACGCCCCGTTCGACGCCCGACCGTCGGCGCGGGTGGTCCGGCTCGGCACCGCCGGCGGGGCGACCCGGCCGTCGACCGGGTTCACCTTCTCCGCGATGCACCGGCAGGCCGAGGACGTGGCCCGTGCGCTGTCGTCCGGCCGGGCCCCCGTGCCCCGGCCGGCCTACCCGGGACGGCACCGGTGGATGGACGCCGTCGCGTTGCGCGCGCTGGACCGGGGCGCGGTGGGCGGGCCGGAGTTCTTCGACCGGCTCTTCGACCGCAACCCGGCCGAGCGGGTGCTGCGGTTCCTCGACGGCGCCACCACGCCGGCCGAGGATCTGGCGGTGATGCGGTCCAGCCCCCTGCTGCCGATGACCTCGGCGGTGCTCGGGGACGCCGCCGGCCGGCTGCGCGCCCGGTTGCGGCCCGTGCCGACGGGTCAGGCCGGCCGGTAGCCCTCGAGCACCGCGTCGCGGATCAGTCGCCGCAGCGCCTCCATCGGATCGCCGTCGCCGACGGCGAGCCGGTTGCGGGTCGCCGCCACCGCCAATCCGATTCCCGGGCCCGTCCGCGGGCTGCCACCCCCCGGCCACGCCGGCCGCCGACACGTCCGCCCCGCCGGGCCGGTCGCTCCGGGTCGCGCCGGGCGGTGGCGGTAGGTTCTGGGCATGGTGGAGGCGCAGACCGGCGGAGCCGTGGAGATCTGGACCGACGGGGCGTGCAGCGGCAACCCCGGGCCGGGCGGCTGGGGCGTGCTGCTGCGCTACGGCGGGCACGAGCGGGAACTGTGCGGCGGGGAGGCCACCCCGACGACGAACAACCGGATGGAGCTGACCGCGGCCATCGAGGCCCTGGAGGCGCTGACCCGGCCGGTCACCGTGCGGCTGCACACCGACAGCACCTACGTGCGCAACGGCATCACCAGCTGGCTGGCGTCGTGGAAGCGCAACGGCTGGCTCACCGCCGCGAAGCAGCCGGTGAAGAACGCGGACCTGTGGCAGCGGCTGGAGGCGGCCTGCGGCCGGCACGAGGTGTCCTGGCACTGGGTGAAGGGGCACAACGGTCATCCGGAGAACGAGCGGGCCGACGCGCTGGCCAACCGGGGGATGATCGAGGCGCGGGCGGCGGTCGGCGCGGGCCGCTGAGGCTCGCCCACCGGACAGACCGCGGCCCGGTCGGATGTCGCCGACCGGGCCGTTGCGCAGCTGGTGCCGTCGTCACTCCGTGGGCGGGTTGACCGCCTCCTCCTCGGAGGGGTCGGCGGTCCCGGAGACCGCGTCCACGTCGTAGCCGGCGCGGCTGGTCTCCCGCGCCGACAGGTGCTCCTCGGCCGGCAGGTCGGCGAAGTCGTCGCCGGTGTCGTCGGTGCTGCGCAGCGAGTCGCCCGGCGGTCGCAACGACGCCTCGTACGCCGATACGCCGTCCGGCTCGTCGGTGCTGGCCCGGTCGGTGCGTCGTTCATCCGTCATGCCGACGTACCTGCCCGCCACACGGGCCGGCAAACCCGCCGGCCGGGACCTCAGCGCCGCGGGCCGCGCCCCCGCCGGGCTGCCGCGCCGGCCCGCCGGCCACCGGTCGCGCCGTCACCCGGGCGCGGTACCGGGGTGAGGGTCAGCCCGGACCAGTGCCCGGGGCGGCGCAGCGCCGCCGGGAGCACCGTGTGCCGGTCGCCCCGGGCCGCGTCGAGCTGTGACTGGTGCAGGAAGAGCGTCCCGGACAGGTCGGCTCCGCGCAGGTCCGCGCCGCGCAGGTCCGCGCCGGTGACGTCGGCCAGCCGCAGGTCCGCCCCGCGCAGGTCGGCGCCGACCAGGACGGCGCCGCGCAGGTTCGCCCCCATCAGGCGTACCCGGCGCAGGTCGGCGCCGAACAGCGCCGCGCCCCGTCGGTCGACGCCGTCGGTCCCGGCCCGGGCCCGTTCGCTGGCCCGGGACAGCAGTGGGTTGACCCGCGCCCGCTGCGCGTCGACGTCGACGGCGCGCAACAGGTCCGGGCCGGCGGCGGTGAGGCGTCCGGTTTCCTCGCTTGCGGCGACCAGTTCGTCGCGCAGCGGGCCGGCTGCGGTGAGCGCCACCGCCTCGGTGAGGTACCAGAGCAGCTCGTGCAGCGGCCGGGCCACGGTGAAGGCGGCGAACATCGCCGCGGCGGTGGCGGGGTCGTCGCGCCAGTCCCGGTCGCCGAAGACCTGGGTGACCTGCTGGCCGGCGCCGAAGCAGTCGAAGACGGTGCAGCCGGGGAAACCCCGCTCGCGCAGCCGGTCGTGGATGCCGCAGCGGGAGTCGGCTCGCAGGTTCGGGCAGGGTCGGCCGGCCGGCTTGTCGAGGGCGAAGTCCGCCGACGCGGCGAAGGCCGGGGCGACGCAGCACAGCCCGACGCACCGGCCGCAGTCGGCGCGCAGCTCCGCGGCGGCGCGGGGGGTTTCGGACACGGTGGGCGGTCTCCTGCGGCTCGGGCGTCGTCCCGCGGCGCGGGCACCCCCATTGTCCGCCAGGGGGCCGGCGGCCCGGCCGAGGGGCGCGACCGCGTTCCAAACCTCCCCCGAGCGGCTGCTGCATAGGGTGGGCCTAGCCGAGGCAGCGGGGGTCGCGGGGAATGGACGACAACCAGCGGGAGCAGGCGCTGCTCACCGCCCTGACCACCGAGCACTTCGTGCTGCAGACCTCCCGCGGCGCGACCATCGCCGAGTCGGTCGGCCGGGCCACGGTCTTCCTGACGCTGCTGTCGGCGTCCCTGGTCGGGCTCGGTTTCGTCTCCACCAGCGGGGAGCTGCTCCGGCCGTACCTGGCGGCGGTGCTGCCGACGCTGGTGGTCACCGGGCTGCTGACCTTCTTCCGGCTGGTGCAGAACATGGTGGAGAACTCCCTGTCGCTGCAGCGGATCCAGCGCATCCGTGGCTTCTACCACCGGCAGTTCGGCGCCGGGCACGACTTCTTCGCCGACGCGGCGACCGACGAGGACGTGGCCCGTGCCGCCTGGCGGGCGGTCGGCGGCACTCCGGGACGCTTCCAGTTGATGCTCACCACGGCGGCGATGATCGGCGCGGTCAACGCGCTGTTGCTCGGCGCCAGCGTCACGCTGCTGTTCGCCCTGGTCATGGGCTCGGCGATGGCGATCACGGCGGGCGTGCTGGTGGTGCTGCTCGCCTTCGCCGCCCAGTTCTGGTGGATCACCCGGTCGTCCATCTCGCACGCGACGTGACCGCCGAAGGCGCGGCGCCCGCTCCCCAGGCGCGGGCGCCGCGCCGGGGGGCGGTCAGAAGGCGAACAACGCGCCGGTGCCGCGCAGCATCCGGCACCGGTTGTCGTACGTCTTCGACCAGGCCACCGGCCGGTCCTGCCAGAACCCCCAGGCGTGGACCGTGACCGGGGCGTACTCCAGGAGGCAGGGCCCCTGGTCGGTGCCGAGAGCATCGAGGTCGCCGTCGACACGGGCCACGGTGCGACAGGCGGTCGCGGCGTCGGGGTGGGTGCCGCCGGTGGGCCCGCAGATCAGCAGGGCGGAGCGGTGCTCCCCGGTGGCCGGCCGGTCCATCCGGAGCACGAGCACCGACGGGGTCTCCGGGCCGGGTCGGGGCGCGGCCTCGGCGGCCCCGGGCAGCAGGGCCGTGCCGGCGGCGAGACTGGTGAGGGTGGCGGCCACGGCGAGGGTGGCGGCGCGTCGGGCGAAGGGCATGGTGGTGTCCTTCCGTCGTGGCCCCGGCGGGGGCCGGTGGCGCCCGGCCGTCGTGTGGCCGGACCGTGGCAAACCCTAGGTGGACGGTGTGAACGCGAAGAGTCACGACTTGTTACACCGGAGGTTGGCCCGGCGTCGTCGGGTGTGACACCCTGCCGGGTTGGCCGCAGTGGCGGGCGCTCACTCGATCCATGAATGGCCATCCGGCTGACAACCGAATGCCGCTGCGACGGCAATGGATGTCTTCGGCTTTACCGGATCGTTGCCCGGTCGGGACAACCGAATTGCACCGTTACGGCAAGGAGCCATCGCCGAAACCGGATCGTTGTCGATTCACGACAACCGGAACAGCCGTTACCGGAACGATTCTTATCGCCCCCTCGCGGCGGTTTACCGTCGCCTCATCACCCGTTCCGCCGTCGATGAGGGGGCCCGCGATGAGCGACATGTCCCACCCGCCGTCACTGTCCGCGCCGCGCGAGGCGGAAGCGGTCGACGCGGCCGTCGCCGTCAATTCGCCGGCCGATTCGCCGCCGCCCGGGCCGCACCGGGACATCGTCTCCCGATCGCCCAACCAGCTCGCCTGGCTGCGCCTCAAGCGGGACCGGACCGCCCTGGCCAGCGCGCTGGTGCTGCTGGTCGCGACCCTGGCGGCGCTCGCCGCGCCACTGCTCGGACGGCTCACCGGAATCGACCCGACCGACAAGTTCGTCGACCGACTCAACGACTTCGGCATGCCGGTGGGATACGCCGGCGGTATCGGCGCCGATCATCTGCTCGGGCTCGAACCGGGAAGCGGCCGGGACATTCTGCTGCAACTGGTCCACGGACTGCGGACCTCATTGTTCATCGCGTTCGCCTCGGCCCTGCTGGCGTCGACCATCGGGGTGGCCGTCGGAATCGTCGCCGGCTATGCGCGCGGTTGGTTGGACGGGCTGATCAACTGGTTCATCGACGTGACGCTGGCGTTCCCGTTCCTCATCTTCGCGCTCGCCGTGATCCCGATCCTGGAGGACCGCTTCTACACCGAGCGGGAGGCGCCGCCGCCGAGCTTCCGGATCGCGCTGATCGTCGCCACCTTCGGCCTGTTCAGCTGGACGTACACGGCGCGCCTGGTCCGCGGTCAGGTGATCTCGCTGCGGGAGCGCGAGTTCGTGGAGGCCGCCCGCGCCGCCGGCGCCGGCACCGGGCACATCCTGTTCCGCCAGCTGCTGCCGAACATCTGGGCGCCGATCCTGGTCACCGTCTCGCTGAACGTGCCGCAGTTCATCGCCGTGGAGGCGGCCCTGGCCTTCGTCAACATCGGCGTCACCGAACCCACGCCCGACCTCGGCCGCATGATCTACAACAGCATCGGCTACGTCGCGAGCGACCCCTGGTACACCCTGTTCCCCGGTTTGACGATCTTCCTGCTGGTCCTGGCGTTCAACCTCTTCGGTGACGCCCTGCGCGACTCGCTGGATCCCCGGTCAACCCGGTAACCCCCGGCCATCGGTGCACGTACGCCCGGCCGGCGCGGCCGACCGGGCGGGAAGGGAGAACACCGTGCGAGGAAGAACCCGGACACTGACCTGTGGTGTCCTGGCCGTGGCGCTCGCCGCCGGCGGCTGCACGAAGACCACCGACTCGGGTGGGGGCGGTGAGGAGGAGAAGGCCAAGACCCAGACCGGGTCGATCTCCTACGAGGCCGCCGACAACTCCGGCCCCGCCAAGGCCGTCGACGGCGCCAGCAGAGGCGGCACGCTCACCGTCATGCAGGTGTCGGACTTCGAGCACCTCGACCCGGCCCGCAACTACGTCAACGTCCAGCAGGTGACCGGCGGCCTGATCTACCGGGCGCTCAACGGCTACAAGGAGGACGGCACCGGGAAACTGCTGCTCGTCGGCGACCTGGCCACCGATCCGGGCAAGGACGTCAACGGCGACTGCAAGGTCTGGCAGTTCACCCTCCGCGAGGGGGTGAAGTACGAGGACGGCACGCCGGTGACCAGCAAGGACGTGGCGTACGGGATCGGCCGCTCGTTCGCGCCGAGCCTCAACGAGGGCCCGCACTACATCCAGCAGTGGCTGTACCCGGGCGGGGCGTACAACGCCACCTACAAGGGACCGTACGACGGCGGCAAGGCCGTCCCCGACGGGATCACCACCCCCGACGACCGGACCATCCGCTTCACCTTCCCCGAGGCGCACTGCGACCTGCCGTACGCCGCCGCGCTGCCCACCAGCGCGCCGGTGCCCGCCGCGAAGGACACCCGGGACCAGTACGACCTGCGGCCCTTCTCGTCCGGGCCGTACAAGGTGAAGTCGTACCAGCGGGACGTGGCGCTGGAACTGGAGCGCAACCCGAACTGGGACCCGAAGACCGACCCGCTGCGCACCGCGTACCCGGACGGGTTCCGGTTCACCTTCGGGTTGGAGTCGGCGCAGATCGCCGAGCGGCTGGTCGCCGACGCCCCGGCCGACCAGGCCGCGCTGAGCTGGGTCGACGTGCCCCCGGCGGTGCTGCCCCGCACCACCTCCGGTGGGGTCGTCGACCGGGTCGTCAAGGGCCCCACCCAGTACACCTGGGTGCTGAACATCAACACCCAGCGGGTCACCGACCTGAACATCCGCAGGGCGCTGAACTACGCGGTCGACAAGGACGCCGTGCTCAAGGCCATCGGCGGGCAGGCGGCCGGCTCACCGGCCACCACCCTGATGTCCCCGACCACCGCCGGCTTCCAGAAGTACGACGTGTTCAACGCCCCGGTCAACGGCGACAAGGCCAAGGTGACCGAGCTGCTCGCCGGCAAGCGGCCGAAGCTGGTGCTGGCCCACTCCAACACCGAGATCCGCACCCAGCAGGCCGAGGCGCTGCGCAAGAACCTCACCGACATGGGCTTCGACATCGTGATGAAGTCCATCGACAACAGCAGCTACTACGACGAGGTCGGCCGGAAGAACAACCCGTACGACATCTACATCGGCGGCTGGGGCTCGGACTGGCCGACCGGATCCACCATCATCCCGCCGGTCTACGACGGCCGGGAGATCGTCGCCGAGGGCAACAACAACCTGTCCTACCTCAACGAGGCCGCCGTCGGCGCAGAGATCGACCGGGTCCGCAAGCTGCCGGCCGCCGATCAGGACGCCGGTTGGATGGCCCTGGACAAGAAGATCATGTCCGAGTACGTGCCCGTCGTGCCCTGCTACTACGACGCGACGTACGAGCTGCACGGCTCGAAGGTCGGCAACGCGTTCCTCAGCGACGCCTTCGGCATCATCCAGGCCAACACCATCTACGTGAAGCAGTGACCGCCGGTGGGGGCGGCGCCCGGCGCGTCGCCCCCACCGGGTCACAGGAGGTGTCCCGTGGTCCGGTTCATCGTCCGGCGGCTGCTCGTCGCGGTCGCCACCCTCGTCGTCATCAGCCTGGTCACCTTCGGGCTCTTCTTCGCGGTGCCGAGCAGCCCGGCGCGGGTGATGTGCGGCAAGAACTGCACGGCCGAGGACATCGCGCAGGTCGAGCAGCGCCTCGGCATCGACCAGCCGTTGCCCCGGCAGTACCTGGACTTCGTCCGCGGCGTCGCCGTGGGCCGCACCTACGGCTCGGGTGACTTCAGCCGGGCCTGCCCGGCGCCGTGCCTGGGCTACTCGTTCCGCAACAACCAGCCGGTCACCGAGATCATCACCCAGCGGCTGCCGGTGACCGTCAGCATCGTCGCCGGCGGGGCCGTCGTCTGGCTGCTGCTCGGCATCAGCCTCGGCATGATCTCGGCGTTGCGCAGGGGCACGGTCTTCGACCGGCTCGCGATCGGCATCAGCCTGGCCGGCGCGTCCATGCAGGTCTACTTCTTCGGCCTGATCCTGCTCTACGTCCTGGTCTACGCCACTGGCCTGCTGCCCTTCCCCAGTTACACGCCACTGACCGAGAACCCGCTGCGCTGGGCGGTCGGGCTGCTGCTGCCCTGGATGACGCTGGGCTTCCTCAACTCCGCCATCTACGCCCGGCTGTCCCGGGCGCAGATGCTGGAGACGCTCTCCGAGGACTTCGTCCGCACCGCCCGGGCCAAGGGGCTGTCGCGGCGGCGGGTGCACCTGCGGCACGCGCTGCGCGCGGCGATCACCCCGATCGTCACCATCGCCGGCCTCGACATCGGCACCTCGCTGGGCGGCACCTTCATCACCGAGAGCATCTTCGGGTTGCAGGGGCTCGGCAAGGCCACCGTGGAGGCGGTGCAGTTCCTGAACCTGCCGGTGGTGATGGCCACCGTGCTGCTGGCCGCGGTGTTCATCGTGGTCGCCAACATCGTGGTCGACCTGCTGTACGCGGCCATCGACCCCCGGGTGCGACTGAACTGAAGGGAGGGTGGCGATGACGGATACGGCTGTCCCGGCGCCGCGCCGGGAAACGGGCCCCTACCTGCGGGTGGAGGAGCTGCAGGTCAGCTTCGACACCGCCGACGGAGTGGTGCGGGCGGTGGACGGGGTGTCGTTCACCGTCGCCCAGGGGCGAACACTGGGCATCGTCGGCGAGTCGGGCTCCGGCAAGAGCGTGACCTCGCTGGCGATCATGGGTCTGCACGACCCCCGGCGTACCCGGGTCTCGGGGCGGATCCTCCTCGGCGGGCGGGACCTGGTCGGCCTGCCGGAGGAGGGAATGCGCCGGTTGCGGGGCCGGGACCTGTCGATGATCTTCCAGGATCCGTTGTCGGCGTTGCACCCGTACTACCCGGTGGGTCGGCAGATCGCCGAGGCGTACCGGGTGCATCACCCGGGGGCGGGGCGGCGGGAGGCGCGGGCCCGGTCGGTGGACATGCTGGGCCGGGTGGGGATTCCGCAGCCGGGGCGGCGGTTCGAGCAGTATCCGCATGAGTTCTCGGGTGGGATGCGGCAGCGGGCGATGATCGCGATGGCGTTGGTCAACGATCCGGATCTGGTGATCGCCGACGAGCCGACGACGGCGTTGGACGTGACGGTGCAGGCGCAGATCCTGGATCTGTTGGCCGATCTTCAGTCCGAGTTCCACTCGGCGATCATCCTGATCACGCATGACCTGGGGGTGGTGGCGCAGGTCGCGGACGATGTCCTGGTGATGTACGGGGGCCGGGCGGTGGAGCGGGGGAGTGTGGCGCAGGTGCTGCGGCGGCCGCAGCATCCGTACACCTGGGGTCTGCTGTCGAGCGTGCCGTCGTTGCACGGTGACGCCGACGCGGACCTGCTGCCCATCCCGGGCAACCCGCCATCGTTGATCAACCTGCCGTCGGGGTGTGCGTTCCACCCCCGCTGCCGCTACGCCGGCCGCAACGGCACCCGGTCGTCCACGGAGGTGCCCGAGCTGCGGCAGGTGGTCGAGCGGGGACACCTGGTCGCCTGCCACCTGCCGGAGGCCGAGCGGCAACGGATCCACCAGACGGAGATCGCGGGGCAGGGGGTGGCCCGGTGAACGCCGTCGACGCCAGCCTCCCGGCCGGCGCCCCCGCGCGACCCGCCGCCGAACCCCTGCTGCGGGTGCGCGGGCTGACGAAGCACTTCCCGGTGCGCACCGGTTTCCGCGGCAGGGGTCTGGTCCGCGCGGTGGACGGCCTTGACTTCGACGTGCGCCCGGGCGAGACCCTCGGGCTGGTGGGGGAGTCCGGCTGCGGCAAGACGACCACGGGCCGGATGCTGGTCCGGCTGCTGGAACCGACCGCCGGCTCGATCGAGTTCGCGGGGCGCGACATCACCCACGCCCGGCGGGGTGCGCTGCGGCCGTTGCGGCAGGACCTGCAGATCATCTTCCAGGACCCGTACGCGTCGTTGAACCCCCGACACACCGTCGGCCGGATCGTCGCGATGCCGTTGCAGGTCAATCACATCGACCCACCCGGCGGGGTCAAGAAGCGGGTGCAGGAGCTGCTGGAGCTGGTCGGGTTGAACCCGGAGCACTACAACCGGTACCCGCACGAGTTCTCCGGCGGGCAGCGCCAACGTATCGGCATCGCCCGCGCGCTGGCCCTGCGGCCGAAGCTGATCGTGGCCGACGAACCGGTGTCGGCGTTGGACGTCTCGATCCAGGCGCAGGTGGTGAACCTGCTGCGCGACCTGCAACGCGATCTCGACCTGGCGTTCGTGTTCATCGCCCACGACCTGGCCGTGGTCCGGCACTTCTGCCAACGCGTCGCCGTCATGTACCTCGGGAAGATCGTCGAGATCGGCGACCGTGCGGACATCTACGAACGGCCGCAGCACCCGTACACCAAGGCGCTGCTCTCGGCGATTCCCGACGTGACGACCCTCGCCCCGGCCGGTCGCATCCGCCTGACCGGCGACGTGCCCACCCCGCTGGACCCGCCCTCGGGCTGCCGCTTCCGCACCCGCTGCTGGAAGGCCCAGGAGAGCTGCGCCACCGACGAACCGGCCCTGGTGCCCCGCGACGACGCCCGGCAGGCCGCCGCCTGCCACTTCCCCGAGGGGGAACCGGTCAACCCGGGCCCGGAAGGGCCACCGGCCGGCACGAGCCCGGAGATGGAGGCGGGACGGGCGCCCTGAGAGTCGATCGGGGCGGTCGCCTCAGGCCCGGTCGCGGCCGGCCCCCACGTCGGCGGGCCCCATGATCAGGTCGAGCTGGGCGTCGAGCGCGGCCAGTGCGGTCTCCGCCGGGTAGTGACCGCCGAGCAGATAGACCCCGAGCCCCTCCACGACGGCCAGCAACCCCACCGCCGCCCGGTCCGGGTCGACCCGCCGGTCCGCCGGCCGGCCGGCCCGGATCTGCCCGGCCATGAACGCCAGCAACCCGGCGGTCTCCTGGTGCAGCCCGGCGGCCACCTCGGGGCGCACGGCCGTGTACGCCAGGAACGCCAGCGCCACCCGGCCGTCGGCCCGGCGCGCCTCGTCGAGCGGGAGCAGCTCGACGAGCATGGTCCGCAGCAGTGCCCGCGGTGCGGGGTCCGGGCCGAGCGCGGCGATGGCCGCCCCGATCCGCGCCTCGTGATGCTCGTGCACCACCGACAGGGCGAAGGTCATCATCTCGGCCCGGGTACGGAAGTAGTGCTGGACCATCCCGGAGGAGACCCCGGCCTCGGCGGCCACGTGTCGCAGGCTCACCGCCTCCAGTCCACGTTCCGCCGCCACCCGCATCAGGGCGTCGGCGATCAGGGTGCGGCGCTCCCGGTGGTCCACCCGCTTCGGCACCACCCCATGTTTTCACAATGCGACCGCATTGACGCGAACCCTTCCGGCGTTTTACATTGCGACTGCAATGCAAAAACGTGAGGAGTCTCTGATGGGACGCGACGGTCGGATCCCGACGCTGCTACGCCGTGCCGTCGCGTACGAACTGGGCATGTGGCGCAGCCTCGGGTCGTGGCTCCTGCGCCGGCCGGTCACCCGCCCGCCGGGCGCTGACGTCTTCAGCTATAGCGGGGTGGTGACCCCCATCCTCGGCGTCTTCATCGCCCTCTCCGCGATCGAGATCCCCGTCTTCGACCTGATCCTGCGGCACACCCTTCCGTGGCCGTGGCTCCGGCACACCGTGCTCGGGCTCGGCATCTGGGGCCTGCTCTGGATGATCGGACTGCTCGCCAGCCTGCGGCAGCACCCCCACGTCGTCGGTGACGACGGGCTGCGAATCCGGTCCGGGACCTCGGTCGACCTCCGGGTGCCGTGGACGGCGGTCGCCACCGTCTCCGCCCGCTACCGCTCACTGCCGTCCAGCCGGACCATCCAGGTCGAGCACGAGGCGGAAGCGGCGATCCTGCACGTGGGCGCCGGCAGCCAGACCAGCGTCGACGTCGTGCTGCGCGAGCCGGTCTCCTTCCTGCTGCCCGCCGGCGAGAGTGCGCCGATGACCGAGGTGCGCTTCTACGCCGACGACCCGGGCGCGCTGGTCGTCCGGGCCCGCCGGCACCTGGCGGCCCGACTTCCCGGGGCGGACCGCTGACCGGGCTCCGCCCGACGCCCGGCATCGACGCCTCCAACAGCGGCGGGGCGGGTCAGACCGAACGCCACTCGTCCGACGGCAGCGCCGCCGCCTGCGGGCCCATCATCAGCATCCCGCCGTCCACCGGCCAGGACGCCCCCGTGACGTACGCGGCGGCGGGGGAGGCGAGCAGCGCGACCACCGCCGCGATCTCCCGGGCGTCACCGGGCCGCCCCACCGGCACGCCCGGCCGCTCCTGGGTGAACGGGTCGACGTCCTCCTGCCCGGTCATCGGGGTGGCGACCTCGCCGGGGGCCACCGCGTTGACGGTGATGCCGTCGGCGGCCAGCTCCTGCGCCATCACCTTGGTCAGCAGCCCCAGCCCGCCCTTCGCGGCGCAGTACGCGGCCGACCCGACCCGGGGCGCGTGCTCGTGCACGCTGGTGATGTTGACGATCCGCCCGCCCTTACCCGCCCGGCGCATCCGCCGGGCGGCTCGCTGGGAGCAGAGGAAGGGGCCGTCCAGGTCCACCGCGAGCACCTCGCGCCACTGCTCCCAGCCGGTGTCGACGAACGGGGTGGCGATGCCGGTGCCCGCGTTGTTGACCAGCACACCGATCCCGCCGAGCCGGTCGGCCAACTCGTCGACCACGACGGCGGCGTCCGGCAGCCGGGTCAGGTCCAGCTCGGCGACCTCGCAGCGGCGGCCGGCGGCGCCGACCTCACCGGCGGTACGGTCGGCGCCCTGCGCGTCGCCGTACCAGGTGATGCCGATGTCGAAGCCCGCCTCGGCTAGCGCGACCGCGCAGGCCTTGCCGATGCCGGAGTCCGCGCCGGTGACGACGGCGATCCGGGGGTAGTTCTCGTATCGCTGGGGCATGCTGCCGCACTACCCCGCGCCTCCCGCTCCAACCACGCCAGGTGTGAGGAGCTCTCCGGCGGGTAGCCGCGACACATGGAGCTGGTCGAGGAGTCGCCGTACCGGTTCCGCATCGACCGGCGGGACCCGATGCGGGTGCCGGGCGTGGTGTTCGCGTCGCGCCCGTTGCTGCCTGACGCCGGTGCGGACCGGTCGCTGGAGCAGGTGGCCAACGTCGCCACGCTGCCCGGCATCGTCGGCGCCTCGTACGCCATGCCCGACGTGCACTGGGGCTACGGCTTCCCGATCGGCGGCGTGGCCGCCACCGACCTGGCCGCCGGCGGCGTGGTCTCGCCCGGCGGCGTCGGGTTCGACATCTCCTGCGGGGTACGGCTGCTCGCCGCCGACCTGGAGCGCGCCGACCTCGACGGCGCGCTGGAGGCGGTGATGGACGGCCTGAGCGCGGCGACCCCGCGCGGCATGGGCCGGGGCGCGGTGTGGCAGCTCACCGACCGGGCCGAGCTGGACGCGGTGCTGCGCGGCGGATCCCGGTACGCCGTCGAGCGCGGCCAGGGCGTGGCCCGTGACCTGGACCGCTGCGAGGACTCCGGCGCGGTCGCCGACGCCGACCCGGCGCAGGTCAGCGAGCGGGCGGTGCAGCGGGGCCAGCAGCAGGTGGGCAGTCTCGGCTCCGGCAACCACTTCCTCGAGGTGCAGGTCGTCGACGAGATCCTCGATCCGGGCGTGGCGAGCGCCTTCGGGCTGCGCGCCGGCCAGGTCTGCATCATGATCCACTGTGGCTCCCGCGGCCTCGGGCACCAGATCTGCACCGACCACGTCCGGGCGATGGAGAAGGCCATGCCCCGGTACGGCATCGAGGTGCCGGACCGGCAGCTGGCCTGCGCGCCGGTCGACTCCCCGGAGGGGCGGGCCTACCTCGGGGCGATGGCCGCCGCCGCCAACTACGCCCGGGCCAACCGGCAGCTGCTGGCCGAGGCCGCCCGCCGGGTCTTCACCGCGCGGACCGGCCGCGCCCTGGATCTGGTCTACGACGTCTCGCACAACCTGGCCAAGATCGAGACGCACGAGGTGGACGGGGCGCCGCGCCGGCTCTGCGTGCACCGCAAGGGCGCCACCCGGGCGTTGCCGCCCGGGCACCCGGACCTGCCCGAGGAGCTGCGTCCGGTCGGGCAACCGGTGCTCATCCCCGGCTCGATGGGCACCCCCTCGTACGTGCTGACCGGGGTCCCCGGCGCCCCCGCGTTCGCCTCCACCTGCCACGGCGCGGGTCGGGTGCAGAGCCGCCGGCAGGCCACGAAGGCCGGCCGGGGCCACGATCCGCGTCGCGAGATCGAGGCCCGGGACATCGCCGTACGCGGGGCGTCCCGGCGGGGCCTGGCCGAGGAGATGCCGGCGGCGTACAAGGACATCACCGCGGTGATCGAGGCGGCCGAGGGCGCCGGGCTGTGCCGGCAGGTGGCTCGGCTGGTGCCGATCGGCGTGGTGAAGGGCTGACCCCGCGCTCTCAGACGTCGACCGTCACCGCGCAGCACCAGCCGTCCGTCGTGCGGGCGAAGCGCAGCGCGTGCAGGGACACCGCCTTCGGCACCGCGCCGATCAGCTCCACCGCGTCGGTGTCGACGGTGCGCCAGCGCACCCGCAGACCGTCGCCGGCCCGTTCCACCTCGGTGGCCAGCGGCAGCCGCCCCTCGGTCTCCAGCCGGAAGATCATTTCGTCCAGGACGCCCACCAGCAGGTCATCGTCGCTGCCCGGCGGCAGGTCGACCGTCACCACGTCGTCCGGCTGGGTGCCGGTGCTGTCGACGAAGGTCTCCACCAGCGCGTCGACCGCCTCGGCGAGGCAGCTCTCCCGGTCCGGCGCCCACGCCTCGATGCGTACGTCGGCGGTGTGCGGCACCCGGCGGTGCCCGTACCCGGGTCGTCGCTCCACGCCCCCGATCATCCCCCCGCCGTGGGCCGACGGGGTGCGGATCCGTCGCACCGGGGGCAGCCGACCCGCCGGCCGGGACCGGGCGGGTCCGGAGCCGCCGCCCGGTGCGGGCGGGCGACGGCGCCGTGATCACTGGTTGACGAAGTCCCGGACCTGCCCGTAGATGGTGGCGTCCGTGTGCAGGCTGGTGTGCGACACGCAGCCCGCGAGGGTGTTGCCCGCGCCGGAGAGCACCGTGCTGTCGACCGGGTTGATCACACCGTCGCAGTTCGACCGCCAGGTGCCGTACGCCGGGACTCCGGGGGTCTCGTCGCTCGCGTTGAGATTGGCCAGGAAGGTCGAGCCGATCCGCATCTCCGCGCAGGCGGTGCTGAAGCAGACGTTGGCCGAGGTGGTGCCGTGGTTCGGGCCGCCGAGGGAGACCCAGCGGTCCACTTTGGCCCCGCCGTTGAGGTTCTTCAGGTAGTAGCGGGAGGAGAGGCCACCCATCGAGTGGGTGATGATGTCCACCTTCGTCGCGCCGGTGGTGGCGAGCAGCTTGTCGACCTCCTGGGCGACCTGCTGGGCGGTGGTGGCGTTCGACTGGCTGGTGTTGTAGGAGAAGGCGCGCAGGCTGCTCGACGGCCAGCCGTCGGCCTGGAACCGGCTGATCATCGTGTTCCAGGTGCTCGCGCTGCTGTTCCAGCCGTGCACGAACAGGATCGGATTGCTCGACGCGGTGTAGGTGCTGGCCTGTGCGGGAGTGGGCGCTACGGCGACGGCGGTGACCGCCACGGCCACCGCGAGCAGCCACCTGCTGATGCGCGTCCTCATGGTCATTCCTCTTTCTCGGGTGCACGCGGACAGGGGGGGTCCGCGGACCGATGCCCGGGAGGTCGTCGGGCGGAGGTCCGCGGAGGGGCCGGGTGCTTTGGTGTGGCGAATGTTACTCACGGGTTGCCTTTCGATGTCAATACATCTATTTGTGCTGGCCGCGCCACGGACAGCGACGCGGACAGGGTCAGCGGTAGCGTCAGCCGATGCGGATCACCAAGTACACCCACGCCTGCGTACGCATCGAGCACGACGGCCGGGTGCTGGTCGTCGACCCGGGCAGCTGGAGCGAGCCGTACGCGCTGGTCGGGGCGGACGCCGTCCTGGTCACCCATGAGCACACCGACCACGTCGACGTGCTGCGGCTGGCCGGCCTGGGCGTGCCGGTGTTCGCCCCCGAGGAGGCCGAGCTGCCGGCGACCGCCCCGCTGCCGGTGACCCGGGTCGGCGTGGGGGAGCGGTTCACCGCCGCCGGCTTCGCGGTGACCGCGGTGGGTGGGCGGCACGCCGTCATCCACGACGGCGAGCCGAGCTGCGCCAACCTCGGCTACCTGATCGACGACGCGGTCTACCACCCGGGCGACTCGCTGCACCTGCCCGGGCAGCCGGTGGAGACGTTGCTGCTGCCGGCCCAGGGGTCCTGGCTGAAGCTGACCGAGGCGATCGGGTTCGCTCAGGCGGTCGGGGCGACGCGGATCCACCCGATCCACGACGCCCAGCTCAACTCCCGCGGCCTGGCCAGCGTGAACGGCTGGTTCGGCGAGACGCTCGGCGCCGGCTACCGGTACCTCGCCCCGGGCGAGACCGCCTGACCGGGCCGGCCGTCGAGGGTCGGCCGGTCCGCCACCTCGTACCCCGCAGCGGCGTCGGTCAGCACCGCCGACCGCGTGTCGGCCCGCCAGCCCTCGGCCAGCTCGGCGACGAGGACGGCCAGCAGCGCCGGCACGTCCTCGCCGGCGCGGGTGTGCATCGCCTCGACCACGACCAGCACGTCACGGGTGCCGTCGCGGACCGCCGACCAGCCGCTCTGCCGGTTGGTCCATCGCCGGGCGTGCGCCCGGCCGGCGTCGTCGGCGAAGATCACCTCGCCGGGGTCGGGCCGCTCGGTGTCGCCGGCGAAGGTCAGGTACTCCTCGTCGCCGCGCGCATGCCGGACGACCAGGTCGCCGTCGATCCGGTCCCGGTCGAACACCCCGACCGGGACAGCGAACGCCAGCGAGACCGCGTTGCAGAGGTCGACCAGCGGGTGCAGCCGGGGCAGCGACCCCTCGCGGCGGTAGCGGCGCAGCAGCGACTCGGCGGCGCACCGGTACCGGGTCGGCGGCAGGCCCATCGCCGCGAACGTCCGACGCCAGGCCTGGATCTCCGGGAAGCCGCTCTCGGTCCCGCCGGCCAACCGGTTCCGCGCGATCGTGGCGAAGTGCTCGATCCGGTCGTCCACCGCCGGATGGTCGGTGAGCCCCTCGGCGGCGAGAACGCCGGCCACCAGTTCCGGGTGGGCCGAGCGGACGGCGGGGGAGTGCTGAAAGCGCATGACGATGATTCCTATCCGTCGGCGAGCAGGAGGGAGACGCCGAGCGCGAGGAACGACCCGGCGAAGGCGCGGCGCAACCAGTCGGTCAGCCGTGGCCGGGCCAGCACCCGGTCGCGCACGGCGCCGGCGAAGATCCCGTACCCGGCGAAGACCACGAAGGTGGCCAGCATGAACACCGCGCCGCAGGCCAGCATCCGCGCGGGCGCGTCGGGCGCCTCGACGGGTACGAACTGGGGCAGGAACGCCACGAAGAAGAGCGTCGGCTTGGGGTTGAAGAGGTTGACCAGCACGGCCGAGAAGATCACCCGGTGGGCCGGGCGTGGGGCGGCGTCGGTCGCCCCGGACGCGAATCCGGAGCGGTCCCGCGCCGTCGCCCAGGCCAGCACCAGCAGGTACCCGGCGCCGAGCCAGGTGACCAGGTGGAACGCGGTGGCGCTGGCGTGCAGCAGCGCGGCGAGACCGGTGAGCGCCGCCGCCAGGTGCGGTACGACGCCGAGCGTGCAGCCGAGCGCGGCGACGACACCGGCGCGGCGGCCCCGGGACAGCCCGGCGGAGAGCGTGTAGACGACCCCGGTGCCGGGGGTGGCGACCACGACCAGCGTGGTGGCCAGGAAGGCGATGGTCACGACCTCCACCCTGCGGTGACAATGGTCCGGTGGCCAGAGCCAAACCGCACGTCTCCGAGGAGTCCATAACCGCCGGCTCCGATTTCCTCCAGCTCGACGTCGCCGCCGCCCCGCCCGGCGGCCGGGCCGAGTGGCTCGCCGGCGAGCTGCGTGCCGCGATCGCCGAGGGCCGGATCCCGCGCGGTGGACGGCTGCCTGCCAGCCGGGTGCTCGCCGCCGATCTGGGGGTGTCCCGGGGCGTGGTCACCGAGGCGTACCAGCGGTTGGCCGAGGAGGGGCGGGTGGCGGGGCGGGGCCGGGGCGGCACCGTCGTCGTGGCCGCCCCGGAGGTGGTCGCCTCGACGTCCACAGCGGTCGTACCGCCCTCGCCCGAGGCGCTCTTCGTTCCCGGACCCGGCACGGCGATCTTCGACGCGCTGCGCACCGCCCCCGCCCGGATCGACCTGACCCCGGGCGTACCCGATCTCGCGGCCTTCCCGCGGGCGGCCTGGCTGCGGGCCGAACGCGCGGTGCTGCGTCGGCTGGACGCGGCCGCCCTCGGGTACGGCGACCCGCGCGGCACCCCGGTGCTGCGCCGCGCCGTGGCCGAACGGCTCGCCCGCACCCGGGGCATCCGCGTCGACCCCGACGAGGTGGTGGTCGTCGCCGGGGTCTCCCAGGCGCTCGGCCTGCTCGCCCAGGTGCTGCACCCGCAGGGGGTGCACACGGTGGCCGTGGAGGACCCGGGCTCGCTCGGTGTCCGCCAGCACCTGGCGAACTGGCGGCTGGACACGCCGCCGGTGACGGTGGACGGGCGCGGGCTGCGGGTCGCCGAGCTGGCCGCCGCCGGGCACCCGGCCGTCCTGCTCACCCCCGCCCACCAGTTCCCCACCGGCGTGGTGCTGCACGGCGAGCGGCGCCGCCAGCTGCTCGACTGGGCCGGCCGGGGCGGGCTGATCCTGGAGGACGACTACGACGCCGAGCACCGGTACGACCGCCCGCCGGTGCCGGCGCTGCGCGGCGCCCTGCCCGACCGGGTCTGCTACACCGGCAGCGTCTCCAAGCTGCTCGCCCCCGCGCTGCGCACCGGCTGGGTGTTGGTGCCGCGCCGCCAGCACGACGCGCTGGTCGCCGCCAAGCGGATGGCCGATCTGGGCAACGCGGTGCTCCCGCAGCTCGTGCTGGCCGAGCTGATGACCACCGGCGACCTGGACCGGCACCTGCGGCTGCTGCGCCGCCGGCACGTCCGCCGCCGGGACGCCATGACCCGGGCGATCGCCGCGCACCTGCCGGGCGCGACAGTGCACGGCGCGGCCGCCGGGCTGCACCTCACCGTCACCTTCGGCGGTGGGCTGGTCGACGGGGAGCTCGCCGCGGCGGCACTGCGCCGCGGCGTGAAGACCCAGCCGCTGTCCTGGCACGCCCAGCGCCCGTACCCGCCGGGCCTGGTGCTGGGTTACGCGGCGAACACCGCCGGGGAGATCGAGGAGGGGGTGGCGACGATCGGTGCGGTACTGCGCGGTCGGTGACCGTGCCGGGCAACGGTCAATGGGCGTAGAGCGCGGCCAGTTCGACGGCCGTCGCCGCCAGCATCTCGCGCAGCTCCGTCGGCGCCAGCACCTCCACCTGGGCGCCGAGGCGCAGCAGGTCGCCGTGGGCGTGAGTCAGCGACTCGATCGGCACCACGGCGGTCACCCACCCGTCGGCGTCCGGCGGGCCGGCGGACGTCTCGGCGGCGGCGGCCACCAGCTCGCTGGCCACCTCCCGCAGCCGCTCCCGGCCGCGTGGCGACAGTCGGACCGTCGCTTCCTGCTGGTGCAGTCCGGCCCGGAAGTCGGCCACCTGCCCGCGCCACCAGGCGGCCAGGTCGAAGTCGGCCGGCCGGGTGAAGGACTCCGGCAGGGCGGTCAGCGCGAGGATCTGGTTGACCCGGTAGGTGGCCGGCCCGCGCCCGGCGTCGGCCACCACGTACCACCGGCCGCCCTTGAGCACCAGGCCGTACGGCGCCAGCACGGCGGTGCGCTCCCCGCGCCGCCAGCTGCGGTAGCGCACGCGTACCCGGTGCTGCCGCCACACCGCCTCCGCGGTGGACGCCAGGTGGGGCGAGGCGTCGCCGTCGGAGTACCAGTTCGGGGTGTCCAGGTGGAAGCGCTGGCGCACCGCGTCGGCCCGGTCCCGCAGCGCCGGCGGCAGCGCCGCGTCCAACTTCAGTTGCAGGGCGGCCACCACGGCGCCGTAGCCCAGCTCGGCGGCCGGGCCGGGCAGTCCGGCGAGGAAGAGCCGCTCGGCCTCCTCGGCGGTCAACCCGGTCAGCCGGGTACGCCAGCCGTCGACCAGCCGGTAGCCACCGGCGTGGCCGGCTTCCCCGTAGAGCGGGATGCCGGCCGCGTGCAGCGACTCGACGTCCCGGTAGACGGTGCGGGTGGACACGCCCAACCGCTGGGCAAGGTCGGCGGCGGTCAGCCGACCGTGCGTCTGGAGCAGCAGCAGGAGTGACAGCAGGCGACTGGCGCGCATTCCACTGACAGTAGCTGTCAGGGGACCCGGCCTACCGTCCCGGCATGGCCTTTCGAGACAAGGAGCTGCGGGTGCCCGGCGTGACCACGATCGCCGGCCGCCAGCTCAAGCGCTACCACATCGACCAGCCCGACCAGCCGATCACGCCGGAGGTGGAACGGGCCGCGTACGCCGTCCTGCCCGGCCTGCTGTCGTCGCCCGACGGTGGCACGCCGCCGGCCGGGTGGGTGGTGCTGCACCGGGGCACGGACCTCGGCGCCTACCTGCTGGCGTACACCTGGTTCTGGGACAACGTGGTGGAGTGCCGGATCGCGGTCGCCGGCCAGCCGGTGCTCGGCTGCCCGGACGACAACCCGGCGCGTTTCGTGCCGCTGGACCGGCCCGGGGTGGGCTGCGTCTGGGAGCTGGGGGTGCTGGAGCACGAGCGGGCCGCCTGGGTCCGGCACGTCCTGGCCCCCGACCGGCCCGACCTGGACGGCTACCTGGCCGACCAGCGCGCGGAAGGGCCGGTGGGCCGGTGAGCGGCGACTTCGACTTCCTGGTCGGCCGGTGGGACGTGGTGAACCGGCGCCTGGTGCGCCGGCACGTGGGCGGCGACGACTGGGACGAGTTCCCGGGCACCAGCGTGGCCCACCGGTTCTTCGACGGCGCGGGCAGCTTCGACGAGATGACCTGCCCGACGAAGGGCTTCTCCGGTTCCAGCCTGCGGATCCTGGACCCGGCGACCGGCGACTGGTCGATCTACTGGATGAACAGCCGCCGCGGGGTGCTGGAGGTGCCGCCGATGGTCGGCCGGTTCGCCGACGGCGTCGGCACCTTCTTCGCCGACGACACCGACGAGGGCCGCCCGATCCGGTGCCGGTTCGTCTGGTCGGGCATCACGCCGACCTCCTGCCGCTGGGAGCAGGCGTTCTCCACCGACGGCGAGCGGAGCTGGGAGACCAACTGGGTCATGGAGTTCACCCGGGCCGGCTGACGGGACGGGGGATCAGCGCGGGGGCGGATCCGTGCGTCGGTAGATGCCGCTCAGCCACACGTCGAGCAGCACGTCGACCACGTCCCGCTCGGCCACCGCCGGCCCGTCACCGGCGAAGGTGGCGTACAGGACCCGCTCGTTCATCGAGTTCAGCGCGACGGCCAGGTCGCGGGCGGGCAGGCCGGGCGGAGCGGCGCCCCGGCGGCGCTCCGCCTCGATCGCCGCCTCGACCGCCTGCACCCACCGGTGCAGCACGTTGGCCCAGAGCCGGCGTACCTCGGCGTTGGTGCCGCGGACCTGGGCGCAGGCGAGCACCACGGCCCGGTGCGCGCCGAAGATGGCGTGGAACCGGCTGATCAGCTCCCGCCAGCGGGCCCGCGGGTCATCGGCGAGCCGGTCCAGCACGTCGCCGGCGGCGGCGTCGGCCTCCTCGGTGACCCGGTCGAGCAGGGTGAGCAGTACCGCGTCCTTGGACGGGAAGTAGAAGTAGAACGTCGGCCGGGAGATGCCGGCGCCCCGGGCGAGGTCGTCGATGGAGATCTCGGCGAAGGCACGCTCCCCGAGGAGCCGCTCGGCGGTGCCGAGAATGGCCAGCTCACGCTCATCGCCGGCGGAACGCGCGGCCCGCCGGCCACGCCCCGTCCCGGCGGGGGTGCGGGCGGTCGTCATGGGCGTCGATGCTACACCGACCGGACGCGGTGTCGATCCCTCTCGACAGGGTGTTGACGGACGTCGACGATGGTGGATAGTGTCCGATCCTCTGCCCCGGACCCGGGAGATGCGATGGCCTCCGACCACGTCGACGTGCTCATCGTCGGTGCCGGCCTGTCCGGCATCGGCGCGGCCGTGCACCTGCGACGCAACTGTCCCGACAAGACGTACGCGGTCCTCGAGGCCCGCGGCGCGATCGGCGGCACCTGGGACCTGTTCCGCTACCCGGGCATCCGCTCCGACTCCGACATGTACACCCTCGGCTACTCGTTCAAGCCGTGGACCAACCCGAAGGCGATCGCCGACGGCGAGTCCATCCGCGGCTACGTGCGGGAGACCGCCCGGGAGTACGGCGTCGAGGAGCACATCCGCTTCCACCACCGGGTGGTCCGCGCCGAGTGGGACAGCGCGACCGCCCGCTGGACGGTCCACGCCCGGCGCGACGACACCGCCGAGGAGGTTGTGCTCACCTGCGCGTTCCTCTTCACCTGCTCCGGCTACTACCGCTACGACGAGGGCTACACCCCGCAGCTCCCGGGCGCCGACCGGTTCGCCGGCACGCTGGTGCACCCGCAGCACTGGCCCGAGGACCTCGACCACACCGGCAAGCGGGTGGTGGTGATCGGCAGCGGCGCCACCGCGGTGACCCTGGTGCCGGCGATGGCCGAGAAGGCCGCCCACGTCACCATGCTGCAGCGCTCACCCACCTACGTGATCTCCCTGCCCTCGCGGGACGTGGTCGCCGACACGCTGCGCCGCTGGCTGCCGGAGAAGGCCGTCTACCCGGTGGTGCGCTGGAAGAACGTGCTGCTCGGCACCGCCAACTTCCAGCTCAGCCGGCGCGCGCCGAAGGTGGTCAAGGGGCTGCTGCGCCGGGCCGCCAAGGGCCGGCTGCCGGTGGGCTACGACGTCGACCGGCACTTCTCGCCCCGCTACAACCCCTGGGACCAGCGGCTCTGCGTGGTGCCCGACGGCGACCTGTTCGACGCGGTGAAGGCCGGCCGCGCCTCGGTGGTCACCGACACCATCGACACCTTCACCGAGACGGGTCTGCGGCTCAGCTCCGGCGAGGAACTGGCGGCCGACGTGATCGTCACCGCCACCGGGTTGAACCTGCTCGCCTTCGGCGGGATGACCCTCGCCGTGGACGGCGTCGACGTCGACCTCGGTCGGACCGTCGCCTACAAGGGCATGATGATCTCCGGCGTGCCGAACTTCGCCATGACGATCGGCTACACCAACGCCTCCTGGACGCTGAAGGCCGATCTGGTCGCCACGTACGTCTGCCGGCTGCTGCGCCACCTGGACGCCACCGGTCAGCAGATCGTCACCCCGGTCGCCCCCACCGACGGCGAGCTGGAGCCGATCATCGACCTGAAGTCGGGATATGTGCTGCGCAGCGTCGACGCCTTGCCCAAGCAGGGCGCCCGCGCGCCGTGGCGGCTCTACCAGAACTACACCCGGGACGTGGTGCTGATGCGGCACGGCCGGCTCGCCGACGAGGGCGTGCGGTTCTCCCGGGCCACCCCGGCGCCGTCCACGCCGGACACCCGTACCGAGGGCGCCCCGGTCGGCTGACCGGGGCGCGCCCGCGCACCACCACACCACCGCCATTGCACCATCCGCGCAGCAAGGAGGCCGCGTGCGACCCTTTGACTTCCGTGCCGGGACCGCCGTGGTCACCGGCGCCGCCAGCGGAATAGGAGAGGCCGTCGCGCACGGCCTCGCCGCCCGCGGCAGCAATCTGGTCCTGCTCGACCGGGACGACGCCCGGCTCGACGCGGTGGCCGCCGCGATCCGCGCCGCCCACCCCGACCGGCGGGTGGAGACCCACGTGGTCGACCTCGCCGACCGGGCCGCGACCGCCCGGGTGGCCGCCGAACTGCTGGCCGCGCACCCGCGGATCCGGCTGCTGGTCAACAACGCCGGGGTCGCCCTCGGTGGCCGCTTCGACCAGGTCACCCTGGACGAGTTCAACTGGGTGCTCGACATCAACTTCCAGGCCGTGGTGCAGCTGACCCACGCGCTGCTGCCGGCGCTCAAGGCCGAGCCGGGTGCGCACCTGGTCAACGTCTCCAGCCTCTTCGGCATCATCGCCCCGGCCGGCCAGGCCGCCTACTCGGCCAGCAAGTTCGCCGTCCGCGGCTTCACCGAGGCGCTGCGCCACGAACTGGTCGACGACGGCGTCGGGGTGACCTCGGTCCACCCCGGCGGCATCGCCACCCGGATCGCCAGCAACGCGCGGATCGGCAGCGGCGTGGCCCCCGAGGAGTACGAGACGGGGCTGCGGCAGTTCGAGAAGCTGCTCTCCATCCCGCCGGCCAAGGCCGCCGAGGTGATCCTGCGCGGCGTGCAGAAGCGCCGCGGCCGGGTGCTGATCGGCTGGTCGGCGAAGCTGCCGGACCTGTTGGCCCGGCTCGCCCCGGCCTCGTACAACCGGCTGCTCGTCATCGGGCTCAACGCCGGCGCCGGGAAGCCCGCCGCCCAGGCCAGCGGCCGCGCCGCCGCCACCCCGGCCCCGGCCGACGTCTCCGCGGCGGACCCGGCATGAGCGCCGCGACCCCTGCCCGCCCCCGGCACGTCACCGTCGACGGCCGGCGGGTCCGCCACCGCATCGACGGCGACGGGCCGCCGGTGCTGCTGCTGCACGGCATCGGGCGTACGCTGCGCGACTTCACCGAGCAGCACGAGCTGCTCGCCCGAGGGTTCCGGGTGTACAGCGTCGACCTGCCGGGCCATGGCGGCTCGCTACCGATGGCGGGCGCCTGCACCCTGGCGGCGCTGGGCCGCTTCGTCGACCACTACCTCGACGCCGTCGGCGTCGACCAGCCGGTGCACGTGGTCGGCAACTCCCTCGGCGGGGCCGTGGCGATGCGGTTCGCGGCGGACCACCCGGACCGGGTGGCCAGCCTCGCCCTGGTCGGCAGCGCCGGCTTCGGCCAGGAGGTGACGATCGCGCTGCGGCTGATGGCCCTGCGTCCGCTGGCCCGGCTCCTGTCGCGCCCCAGCCGGGGGATCGCCCGCCGCACCGAACGGGCGATCTTCGCCGACCCCGCGTTCGCCACCGACGAGCGGATCGCCCACGCCCTCGAGGTGGCCCGCCAGCCGTACACCGGCCGGGTGATGCGGGAACTCGTCACCGACCTGGGCACCGTGCGCGGCGTCCGGCCACAGTGGCGCGAGGAACTGCTGACCGAGGTCGCCCGGCACGACATCCCCACCCTGGTGGTCTGGGGCGACCGCGACCTCATCCTGCCCGCCACGCACCTGGACGCGGCCCGGCAGCGCTTCCCCCGGGCCCACACCCACCTGTTCACCGGGTGCGGGCACATGCCGCAGATCGAGCGGGCCGAGGAGTTCCACCGGCTGCTGGTCGACTTCCTGGCCGCCGCCGAGGCGGGCGAGCAGGCCGCAGCCGGCCGACGGTGACCGGGAGCGGTGCCGGCGCGGGAGTCACGGCGGGGTGCCGCCCCGCTTCTCCTCCTGCGCCAGCACCGTCTCCCGGTGCTCCGGGTCGTCCCGGGCGGCCAGCTCGGCGGCGAGCCGCGGGTCGCCGGCCAGCTTCTGGCCGTTGCGGTACAGGAACGCCTCGAACCCACCGGTGTACGGGCAGGCGAGCTCGCCCAGCGCCCGGTCCGGCTGGTACCGGCAGCCACCGCAGTAGTCGCTGAGCTCGTCGATGTACCGACCGTCCACCGCGTACGGGCGGGTGTCCACCCGGGCCAGGTCGGCGTACTGGCTCATGCCGACCACCGTCGCGTTCATCACCCACTCGGCGCCGTCGACGAAGGACCGCTGGAACCAGTCCACCAGCTCGGCGGGGCGCCAGCCGCGCTGCAACGCGTAGTTGCCGAGCACCAGCAGCCGTTGGGCGTGGTGGGCCCAGGCCCGGTCGCGCACCCCGGCCAGCACGTCGGCCAGGCAGCGCGCCTGCACCGCGTCGGCGTCCAGCTCGACGAACCAGTCGGGCAGCGGCTCGGTCGCGGCGAGCCAGTCCATCCCCCGGAACTGCGGCTCGAAGTACCAGTACAGCTGCCACAGGAACTCGCGCCAGCCGAGCAGGCCACGGACGAACGCCTCCACCGCCGCGGCAGGGGCGTCGCCGTCGCGCCAGGCCGCCTCGGCGCGCCGGATCGCCGGCTCCGGGTCGAGCAGCCCGAGGTTGAACGACGAGGAGAGCGCGCTGTGTGCGAGCAGCGGGTCCCCGGCGCTCATCACCTCGCCGAAGCGGCCGTACTCCGGCAGCCGGTGCCGCAGGAAGTGGTCCAGCCGCTGCTGCGCTTCGGCGTGGGTGGCCGGATAGCCGCGGGGGGCGTCCCGGCCGACGAAGCGCACCCCGTCCTGCTCCCAGCGGTCCAGGTCGGCGCGGACCTGGGCGTCGATGTCGTCCTCGACGATCGGGGGCGGTGGTGGCACGTCCAGTGGGCGGGACCGGGCGGCGGCGCTGCGGGTCGGGCCCGGCCCGACGAGGATCTCGTGCCGGTGCTTGGCGTGCCGGTAGAAGTCGGTCATCCGCAGCTGCCCGCGCCGGGGCCGGTCCGCCCAGGCGGCGAAGTCGGCGCGGTCGGTGACGAAGCCGCGCGGCGGCAGCACCCGCACCTGCTCGACCGAGCGGGCGAACCGCAGTGTCGACCGGGCGCTGGGGTGGCACACCTCGACCGGAGCGTCGAGTTCGGCCAGTGCCGCCCGGAAGTTGCTGGTGCGCAGCAGCAGCGCCCGGTCGCCCAGCTCCGCGGCCCGGTGGCGTAGCCCGCTGAGGATCAGATGCGCCTTCTGCCGGTGCAGTGGCCGGCCCCGGAACAGCTCCGCGGCCTCGATCAGCAGCACCGGTTGGTTGTCGTCGTTCAGGAAGTGCGGCCCGAGTTGATCGGCGAGCAGCCACCGGCGGGGACCCATGTGTCGATTGTGCCGAGTCGGTCGTTGACGCGCCGTGGCGGGGTGGTGCGTGTCGGGTGACGGCCTCAGTCCGCGGGGGAGAGGGCCATCGCGGCGGAGGCGGGCGCGGGCCGGCGGGACGCGCGGCCCTCCAGCACCGCCAGGTCGGCCTCCACGCCCGCCGGCAGGCGCCGGCGCCGGCGGGCCACCCAGGGCAGCTCCCGGGCCGCGTCGAGCAGTCCGGCCCGCCGCTCCCGGTCGCGCCAGGTCCGCGCCACGACGTCGCGCACCACCCGCGGGGGGCGGCGCAGCGCCGCGGTGAGGACCGCGTTGCGCGCCTCCATCCGGCGGCGGGCCCGCGCGTCCCGGCCCGCCGGCAGGGGCAGGTGGTGCACCACCAGCTCCGGCACGTACGCCAGTTGCCAGCCGGCGGCGGCCAGGTCCATCGCCAGCAGCGCCTCCTCGCCGTACGTGCCGAGCCGTTCGGCGAAGCCGCCCACGGCGGTGAACGCCGCGCGGCGCAGCACCACCGCGCAGGCCAGGAAGCCCAGCACCGACGGGCCCGGCGCGCCCGGCGGGGCGCCCAGCGGCGCGCCGGCCATCTCCGCGCAGATCGGATCCGGCCGGCCCTCCCGGCCGACCAGCACCCGCGCGGTCAGCAGCCCGGTGCGGGGATGCTCCCGCAGGATCTCCGCCGCCCGGTCCAGCGCCCCCGGCGCCCAGTACGAGTCGTCGTCGGCGAAGGCCACGAAGGGGGTACGGGCCAGCGCCACCCCGATGTTGCGGGCGCCCCCCGCGCCCCGGTTGGCGGCCAGCGCCACCACCCGGACCTCGGGGAAGACCGCGGCGACCGCCTCCGGAGTGTCGTCGTCGGACCCGTTGTCCACCACGATGACCGGCCCGGGGTGCCGGGAGAGCACGTCGAGCAGTTGCTCGCGCCGGTTCCGGGTGGCCACCACCACCGTCACGTCCTGCCTCATGGCGGCCGTGGTACCCCGATCCGGACCGCTCACTCGGCCGGCGCGCGATTCCCGCCGCCGACGGGGTGCGAAGGCGCTCCGGACGGGAAGGCAGCGCCATGTCCGGTGACGGGGTGACCCTCTTCCTCGGCGGCGACGTGATGACCGGCCGCGGCGTCGACCAGATCCTGCCCCGACCGGGCTCGCCTGAGCTGCGGGAGCAGGCCGTCACCGACGCCCGCCGGTACGTGGAGCTGGCCGAGGCGGCCTCCGGTCCGGTCCCGCGCCCGGCTCCGCCGGACTGGCCGTGGGGGGAGGCGCTGCGGATCCTCGACGACCTGCGACCCGACGCGCGGATCGTCAACCTGGAGACCTCCGTGACCGGGCGGGGGGAGTTCGCCCCCGCGAAGGGCATCCACTACCGGATGCACCCGGACAATCTGGACTGCCTCCGCGCGGCCCGGCTCGACGTCTGCGCGCTGGCCAACAACCACGTGCTCGACTTCGGCCCGGAGGGGCTCGCCGACACCCTCGACGGGCTGCGCGGGATCGGCGTCACGCCGGCCGGAGCGGGCCGGGACGACGTCGAGGCGTGGCGTCCCGCCCGGCTCGACCTGGGCGGCGGCCGGCGGCTGCTGCTCTGGTCGGTGGGCACGCCGTCCAGCGGCATCCCGCCGCAGTGGGCGGCGACCGAGCGGCGACCCGGAGTGGCGTACCTGCCGGAGACGAGCGAGGCGTCGGCGGCCGCGCTCGCCGACCGGATCTGTCGGGTGGCCCGCCCTGGTGACCTGGTGGTGGTCTCCGTGCACTGGGGATCGAACTGGGGTTACCAGGTTCCGGCCGAGCAGGTGGGCTTCGCGCACCGGCTGGTCGAGGCCGGGGTGCACCTGGTGCACGGCCACTCGTCGCACCATCCGCGCCCGATCGAGGTCCATCGGGGCGGGCTCATCCTCTACGGCTGCGGGGACCTGATCGACGACTACGAGGGGATCGGGGGGCAGGATTCGTACCGGCCGGAGCTGCGCTTGCTGCACCTGCCCACGTTCGCGGCGGGCCGGCTGGTCCGGCTGCGGCTGGTCCCGGTGCGGATCAACCGGATGCGGCTGCAGCCGGCGGAGCCGGCCGTGGCCCACTGGCTCGCCGAGCTGGTCGACCGCCTGGGTGAGCCGTTCCGTACCCGCTTCGACCTCGGCGTGGACGGCGTGATCACCCTCCGCTCCGCTTGCTCGGGGTGAGGGCCGGTGTGGCCTGCCACACCTCCCGCCCACCCGCCGGACCGCCGCACCATGAGGGACGCATCATAGATACATGACGCATCCCAGCCCGCCGGCGCGGGTCGCCGCGCCGTCGGCCGCCGAACGCGCCTACCGGCACCTCAAGCAGGGAATCCTCGAGCAGGTCTACCCGGGTGGCCTGCTGATCAGTGAGGGCGAGATCGCCGAGGCCGCCGGGGTCTCCCGCACCCCGGTCCGGGAGGCGCTGCTCCGGCTGGAGGCCGAGGGCCTGGTGGCGCTCTACCCGAAGCGCGGGGCGCTGATCCGTCCCGTCTCCGCCCGGGAGATCACCGACGTCGTCGAGGCCCGCCGGCTGGTCGAGCTGCACGCCGCCGACCGGGTCTGGCCGCAGCGGCACACCCTGCGCCCGGTGCTCGCCGGCTGGCTGCAACGGATGCGCGAGGCGCACGCCGCCGGTGACCTGCGCGCGCTGATGGAGGCCGACCGGGCCTTCCACGCCAGCGTGGTCGAGGCCGCCGGCAACGAGATCCTCGCCGAGCTCTACCACCGGCTGCGCGACCGCCAGCTGCGGATGGGCGAGGCCAGTTTCCGGCTCTCGCCCGGCTGGGCCGACGTGGCCCTCGGCGAGCACGCCGCCCAGCTCGCCGCCCTCGACGGCGACGACCCGCAGGCCTGGCGGGACGCGGTCAGCGCGCACATCGACAACGCCGCCACCGTGCTGCGGACCCTGCGGTGACCGCGGCCCCGACCACCGCCCGCCGCTCCGCCGCGCTGATCTGGGCGGTGGCCGTCCTCGCCTACGTGGCCGCCGTGTTTCACCGCAGCTCGCTGGGCGTGACCGGGGTGGACGCGGCGCACCGCTTCGACATCAACGCCTCGGCCCTGGCCACCTTCTCCGTCGCCCAGCTCGCCGTCTACGCGGCCATGCAGGTGCCGGTCGGGGTGCTGCTCGACCGGTACGGCTCCCGCCGGCTGCTGCTCGTCGGCGGCGCGCTGATGGTCGCCGGCCAGCTCTGCTTCGCCGTCGCCACCGACGTACGCCTCGCCGTGGCCGCCCGGGTGCTGGTCGGCCTCGGCGACGCGATGACCTTCATCAGCGTGCTGCGCATCGTGGCGTTCTGGTTCCCGGGCCGGCGCAACCCGCTGCTGGTGCAGCTCACCGGCACCCTCGGCCAGCTCGGCGCGATCCTCGGCGCGGTGCCGCTGGTCGCGCTGCTGCACCACGCGGGCTGGACCCCGGCCTTCCTGACCGCCGCCGCGCTCGGCGCGACGGTGCTGGTGACGGTGGCCGTGGCGGTACGGGACACCCCGCACGTCGAACACGCCACCGCCGTCGCCCCGAGCCTGGCCACCGTACGGCGGGAACTCGCCGCCGCCTGGTCCCAGCCGGGCACCCGGCTGGGCCTGTGGACGCACTTCGTCACCCAGTTCTCCGGCGCGGTCTTCGCGCTGCTCTGGGGCTACCCGTTCCTGGTGCAGGGCCAGGGCATGTCGCCGACCGCCGCCGCGTCCCTGCTCACCCTGATGACGGTCGCCACGCTGCTCTGCGGGCCGGTCATCGCGCACCTCTGCGCCCGGCACCCGTTCCGCCGCTCGGTGCTGGTCTTTGCCATCACCGCCGCCACCGCCGCGATCTGGGCGGTGGTGCTGGCCTGGCCGGGGCCGGCGCCGCGCTGGCTGCTGGTCACCCTGGTGCTGGTGCTCGCGGTGAACGGCCCCGGCTCGGTGATCGGCTTCGACTACGCGCGCACCTTCAACCCGGTGCACCGGATCGGCAGCGCGACCGGGATCGTCAACGTCGGCGGCTTCGTCGCGTCAATCGTGCTGATCCTCGCGGTCGGCGTGGTGCTCGACCTGACCACGCCCGCCGGCGCTGCCACCCCGCCGCTGGACGCGTTCCGCTGGGCCTTCGCCGTGCAGTACCTGCTCTGGGCGCTCGGCGTGGTCCAGGTGCTGCGCTACCGCAACGCCGCCCGGCGCCGGCACGCCGCCGAGCGCGCGGCCGCGCCCGTACCCGCGGGGGCCGCCCCCGGCGCGTGACGACCGCCCTCCCGGCTCCGGCCGCGGGCGCTGCGTCAGCGCCGGCGGTGGGTGAGGGAGTCCAGCACCAGGGTCAGGCCCGCGCCGACCAGCCAGACGTCCTTGGCGAAGCCGATACCCGCCTGGGTCGGCTTCAGGCTGTTCGGCTCCCGCAGTCCGGGCGTCTTGACGTAGAGCTGCACCAGCCCGGCGCCGAACGCGGTCAGCCCCAGACCGCCCAGCAGCGACGGCACGAACGGGATGAGCAGGGCGGCGCCCAGGGCGATCTCCGCTCGGGACAGCAGCATGGCGAAGCGCGCCGCCTCCACCTGCCGCAGCTGTGGGATGGCCCCCACCGCCATCCCGTGTACCGCCTCGGCGGCCTCCCCCTCCAGGGTCCGCTTGCCCAGCCCCGAATTGAGGATGAACGCACCGATGCTGAGCCGTAACGGCGCATGTGTCAGCTTCATCTGCCCTCCCGTCCCTGCGACGCGACCGTGCCCCCGCCTACCCGACGTACGCCACCCCAATCCGCCCGGCACCGCTGGGCCGCCCGCGGTGATCGGCGGTAGGTTCGCGGAGAGGTCATCGCCACCGCAGGCAGGAGGATCGCGTGAGCCAGGAAGTCCGGGGAGTCATTTCGCGGCGCAAGGGCGCGCCGGTCGAGGTCGCCACCATCGTGGTGCCCGACCCGGGGCCGGGCGAGGCGGTGGTGAAGGTCCAGTCCTGCGGGGTCTGCCACACCGACCTGCACTACCGCGAGGGCGGCATCAACGACGACTATCCGTTCCTGCTCGGGCACGAGGCCGCCGGAATCGTGGAGCAGGTGGGGGAGGGCGTGACCGGCGTCGCGCCCGGCGACTTCGTGGTGCTCAACTGGCGGGCGGTCTGCGGAGTGTGCCGCGCCTGCCGCCGCGGCCGCCCGTGGTACTGCTTCGACACCCACAACGCGGCCCGGAAGATGACCCTGACCGACGGCACCGAACTCGCCCCTGCGCTCGGCATCGGCGCCTTCGCCGAGAAGACGCTGGTCCACGCCGGTCAGTGCACCAAGGTCGACCCGGCCGCCCGGCCCGCCGCGGTGGGCCTGCTCGGCTGCGGCGTGATGGCCGGCCTGGGCGCGGCGATGAACACCGGCGGCGTCACCCGGGGCGACTCCGTGGCGGTGATCGGCTGCGGCGGCGTCGGCGACGCCGCGGTGGCCGGTGCTGCCCTGGCGGGCGCGACGACGATCGTCGCGGTGGACACCGACGCTCGCAAGCTCGAGTGGGCGCGGAAGTTCGGCGCCACCCACACCGTCAACGCCTCGGCTGAGGACGCCGTCGAGGCGATCCGGGCCGCAACGGGCGGCTTCGGCGCCGACGTGGTGATCGACGCGGTCGGCCGGCCGGAGACCTGGAAGCAGGCGTTCTACGCCCGCGACCTGGCCGGCACGGTCGTGCTGGTCGGCGTGCCGACCCCGGAGATGACGGTCGACCTGCCGCTGCTGGACGTCTTCGGCCGCGGCGGCGCGCTCAAGTCCAGCTGGTACGGCGACTGCCTGCCCAGCCGGGACTTCCCGCTGCTCACCGAGCTCTACCTGCAGGGCCGCCTGGACCTGGACGCCTTCGTCACCGAGGAGATCGCGCTGGACCAGGTCGAGGAGGCGTTCTCCCGGATGCACCACGGCGACGTGCTGCGCTCGGTGGTGGTCTTCCCGTGACCGCCCGGATCGACCACGCCGTCACCGCCGGCACCTTCTCCCTCGACGGGCAGACCTTCGACGTCGACAACAACGTCTGGGTGGTCGGCGACAACGCCGAGTGCGTCGTCGTGGACGCCCCGCACGACGTGGCGGCGATCCTGCGCGCCGTCGGCGATCGCCGGGTGGTCGCCGTCCTGGCCACTCACGCCCACGACGACCACGTACGGGTCGCCCCCGAGTTGGCGAAGGCGACCGGCGCGCCGGTGCTGCTGCACCCCGCCGACCGGGTCCTCTGGGACCTGGTCCACCCCGACGTGGCGCCGGACGGGAAACTGGCCGACGGGCAGGCCGTCGACGTCGCCGGCACCACCCTGCGGGTGCTGCACACCCCCGGCCACAGCCCCGGGGCGTGCAGCTTCCACGCCCCGGATCTCGCGGCGGTCTTCACCGGCGACACCCTCTTCGCCGGCGGCCCGGGCGCCACCGGTCGGTCCTACAGCGACTTCGGGACCATCATCGCGTCGATCCGTACGCGGCTGCTCACCCTGGCGCCGGAGACGGCGGTGCACACCGGGCACGGCGACAGCACCACCATCGGCGCGGAGGCCCCGCACCTCGACGAGTGGCTCGCCCGGGGGCACTGACGAGCGAGCTCAGCGCTCCCCGTCGAGCACCGGCTTGACGTCGAGCACGGGCGTGCCGTCCACCGCCTCGAGGTCGGCGACCCGCACCCGCGGGCCGTCGACCGCCAGCACCCGTACCCGGTGCAGCCCGATCGGATTGGGCCGGTGGGGGGAGCGGGTGCTGAACACCCCGGTCTCCGGCCTGCTCCGGTCCCCGCGCGGATGCACCGCAAGCACGTCCCGGTCGGCCCGGTCCAGCCAGGTCAGCACCAGCACGTCGGTGCCGGGTCGCAGGTCGCGCAGGCCGGCGGCGACGGCGGGGGTGAAGACGAGCCAGGCCTCGGGCGCGCCCTCGTCGCCCTGCTTCGGGGCGCGGTCCAGGTCGGTCAGCGGCGACTCGACCCGGCCGACCGGTCGCAACTCGTACGACCCGGTCACCGGACATCCCACCGCATGCGCATACTCGTCCTTCGATCGGCGGGAACTCACTGTAACCCCACCTCGGCAGGAATCGGGTTGCCGGTCATGATCACGGCGACCACGATGCTCTCCATGTCCGTCACCTCCCGGACGAGCCGGCCCGACGCGCCATCTCTCACCACCGCGCAGGCGGCCGCGCTGGCCCACGTGCGCGAGGCGGCGTCGGGTCACCGCCCGGCCGCCCTCGCGGTGATCGCCCGGCACCTGGCCGCATCCGCCGTCACCTGTCGGCCCGAGGAACTGGTGCGGGCGGTCGCCGCACACGGTGGACTGACCGTGAACTTCCACCCCGACCGGCTGCTGGCGGACGGGCGCACGGTTGCCGGCGCGCTCGCCGACGAGGGCATGTACCGCAGCCAGTTCGTCACCGGCATCTCCAACGGCGGGCTCACCGCGTACCCCGGTGGGGACCGGGACCGGTGGGAGGAGCGGCTGTTCGGCGGGGCGTACCACAGGGCCGGCGTACGCCCGGCGGACCGGCCGGTCTACGGCGGCCTGAATCTGCTCGGCCACCCGGACGGCGCGTGCCCCCGCTTCGGCTCCTGCCACCTGGTGCTGCGGCCGGAGGTGCTGGGCCGGGCGACGCTCTGCTTCGGGGACAGCTCCGTCGGCGCCCGGGACCTGGGTACGGCGGACGCCTGTGAGCCGATCCTGGCCGCCCTGCTGGCGGCGACCGGCGGCGACGGGTCCTGTCTGGGCGTCACCGGCCTGGGCGTCGCGGGCCTGACCCGGGTCCTGCTCGACCGGCACGCGTGGGCACCCTGGCGGCCGGGCGCGGCCGGCCGCGCCCTCGACGACTACGTGGAGGCCCAGATCCACGGCGGGGTCGGCCTGGGTCGGGACGTCGCGGCGCTGGTGGTCGACCCCTCGTTCCGCGATACGGACACTGGGCACGCGCTGGCGACAATCGCCCGGCGGCACCGGCTCGACCTGGTGTTCCACGGTGGATTCGCGTTACCGGTCGAGGGAGTCGATCCGGAGTTCCGCGGGCCTGCGATCCCGCCGCTGGCGGCCCGCGTGCACGCCGAGTTCGCCCGACCGGGCGAGCTGATCGATGCCGCGCTGGTCGGGCGGGCGGCAGCCTCGGTGGTCCGCGAGCCGCACCGCTGGGCCGACCGGGGGCCGACGGCGGACACCCTCCAGCACCTGAAGCAGCTCTGGCACGTCCTGGTCCGGTACGGCGCACCCCGCACCTGACCTGCCCGTTCGTCCCGTTCGACCCGGGACGCACGGACCGGAGGTGAGCCAGGCCGCAGCCTCAGCGGGGCCCCGGCATTTCCGGAATGACCGACACGCGAAGCTGGTTGTGTCCCCCGTACCGCCGGCATGCAAACCCCCGTCGGCGGAGCTGTTCCCCCGAGGGGCGCTCACTGAAGGAGCGCGTCGACACGATCGAAAGGGCAACCATCGTGAAGCAGGACTTCACTCGATGGCTCCCGGCCATCGCGAAGAATCGCCGGACCGCACTGGGCATCGCTGGCATCGCCGCCCTCGGCGGCCTGGCATTCGGACCTGCCGCAGTGGCCGCCCCCATCACCGGCGGACCGCACGCGGGTGCCGTCGCCGCCATCGACCTGGCCACCGGCAAGAACCGGCAGGCCACCACTGTCGAGTCGGGGCTGACCATGGGCAGCAAGACCGCCGAGGTCCCGTCCGGCAAGCCGAGCAAGGACGAGCTCATCCCGCACGGCGTCGAGGGCGCGCAGTCCCGCGTCCCGCTCGACGACGCCCAACTCGCCAACGCCAAGGCCATCATCAAGGAGGCCAAGGAGACCGGCGTGGGGGAGCGGGGTGCGGTGATCGGCATCGCCACCTCGCTGCAGGAGTCCAAGCTCTACAACCTGGGTCACCTCGGCGCGTACAACGACCACGACTCGCAGGGCCTGTTCCAGCAGCGTCCGTCGTCGGGTTGGGGCACGCCGGAGGAGGTCACCGACCCGAAGTACGCCTCGCGGGCCTTCTTCCAGGCGCTGAGGAACGTGCCCGGCTGGCAGGACCTGCCGCTGACCGCCGCGGCGCAGACCGTCCAGGTCTCGGCCTTCCCGTACGCGTACGCGCAGTGGGAGGAGCAGGCGGCGGACATCGTCCAGCAGCTCTGGTGATCACCTGAACGCATCGACCGGCCGGTCCCCGTGAGGGGGCCGGCCGGTCGCGTCGTCGCGGGGTCCCTCGGTACCGGCTAAACGGGCGTGTCGCGTGAGGCCAGCGATGTGGTGATGAGCGATATGACGGAGCGTCATGAATATGACGCGGAGTCATACCGCTCTTCGCCGGATCGTTCCCGACACTGCGTCCCGCCGCAGACAAGCCAGGCGGCTTCCTCGCGTGCCGTGCCGCAACGGCCGGTAGCCGCTTCAGGTGCAGTCGGTGCCGTCCGCGAGAACGCCCGCCACCCGAGCTGCCGGTGCGTCGTCTGTGTGATGTGTCCGGTCCCGAGGTGGGGGCGGTGCTGCTTGTCGGGTCCCGAGGTGTGGTGCGGCCGCGCCGATGTCCCGTCTGCGCCCGATGGTGAGTGCCGTCCCGTGACCGGCGGCACCCTGAGGCTGGAATCGTGGCCGGCCCGGGGTCGTTACATATCCCGTACGACCGCAGTAGCAGGCCCCTCCGGCCCGCCCGGATGGATGCGGTGGCCCCGGAATGATGGCGGGCAGGCGGTCGTTACACATGGTCCCGGCGCCCGAGCCCCCGCTCGTGAAGCCAGCCGGACGAAGACTTTCCCCCTTTGTGTTTTGAGCGCCTCTGTTCGTGGTGCTTGCCCCGCGCGCTGATCCCCCTCGCGTGTGTGGGCCAACCCCCGAAGGAGCTTTCTCCATGAAGACCACCATGCTGCGTAAGAGTGTTCTGGGTATCGCTGGTCTGGCGTTCGCCGGTGGCGTGTTCGCCGGTCCGATGGCCGAGGCGCACGCCGCCCCGGCGGTGGACGTCAAGCCCGTCGCGGTGGCCGTGCAGGCCGACAAGCCGGGTGTGGACAAGGCCAAGTTGATCCCGCACGGTGTGCAGGGCGCGCAGTCGCGCATCGATCTGAACGATGAGCAGACCGCGAACGTGAAGGCGATCATCGCGGCGACGAAGAAGTCGGGTCTGGACGAGCGGGCCGCGGTCATCTCCATCGCCACCAGCCTGCAGGAGTCGAAGCTGGAGAACCTGGGCCACCTCGGCGACCGTAACGACCACGACTCGCTGGGCCTGTTCCAGCAGCGCCCGTCCTCGGGTTGGGGCAGCCCGGAGCAGATCACCGACCCGATCTACTCCACGATGGCCTTCCAGAAGGGCCTCAAGCAGATCGACGGCTGGCAGGACATGCCGCTGACCGAAGCCGCCCAGACCGTGCAGGTCTCCGCCTACCCGGACGCCTACGCCCAGTGGGAGCAGCAGGCCGCCGACCTCGTCGCCGCGCACTGGAACAGCTGACCCCACAAGCCAACGAACGCTGGCCGGCACCCCTCACGGGGTGCCGGCCAGCGGCGTATCCGAATCCTGGACGGCTACGGTCCCCAGCTGACGCCAACCGTCCAAGATCTCCCCACCTCCGCCCTCCCACCCGCGTTGATCATGAGGTTGACGGTAGTGGAGGAGATCCACACCGCCGGTAACCCCATGATCAACGAGGCGAGGAGTCGAGGGCGAGGAGTCGAGGGCGGGGTGTCAGGGGCGGTCGGTGGCCGAGGAGCGCGCGGGGCGGTGCGACGAGGAGTGGTTCGCGTGGCGGCTCAGCGCCACGTCGAGTAGGGCCGCTATCAGGGCGAGCGCGATGATGCCCGTGGCCAGCAGCAGCGAGTGTCGGAAGGCCGCCGACCAGTCCCCGCGCGTGCTGGACAGCGACGAGAAGAACACCGACCCGACCGCCGCGATACCCGCGGCCGAACCGATCCGCTGACCGGTCTGCAGCATCCCGGCGGCACTGCCGGCCTGGGGAACGGGCACCTCGGCGAGGGTCAGCGTCTGGTTCGGAGCGATGACCAGGCCGCTGCCCAGCCCGGCGAGCAGCAGGGGCACCGCCGTCAGCAGCGGTACCGAGCCGGACGGGGTACCGCGCAGCACTACGACCACCGCGCCGAGGCCGAGCACCACGACGGCGAGGCCGATGCCGACCAGCGGCCGGCCGAACCGGTTGACGACCCGGCCGCCGAGGGCGGAGGCCAGCGCGGACCCGAGGGCGAACGGGGTGATCGCCAGGCCGGCGACGAGCGCGCTGTACCCGAGGCCGTTCTGCAGGTAGAGGGTGAAGATGAAGAAGATCGCGGTGAACCCGCCGAAATAGATCAGCGCGATCAACGCGCCGAGGGTGTACGACCGCACCCCGAACAGCCGCAGGTCGAACAGCGGGGTCTGCCGGCGGGCGTACCGGTGTTCCCAGAGCCCGAAGCCGGCCAGCAGCAGGAGTCCGGCCGGCACGAGCGCCCACTTCCAGCCGCTGTGCCACTGTTCCCGCTGCACGAGCGGCAGGAGCAGGCACACCACGCCGACGCCGAGCAGCAGCACCCCGACCGGGTCGAGTCGGTGCCGGTCGGGCTGCCCGGTGGGGCGGGACGGCAGCAGCCGCCAGCCGAGCAGCACCGCGACGATGCCGACCGGCACGTTGACGAAGAAGACCCACCGCCAGCCGTGCGCCTCGCCGCCGAGCTGGATGAGCAGCCCACCGAGCAGCGGGCCGACGGCGGTGGAGATGCCGATGGTGGCGCCGAGCAGCCCGAAGGCGCGGCCCCGCTCGGAGCCCCGGAACAGCTGCTGGATCAGCCCGGTGACCTGCGGGTTCACGATGCCGGCCGCGGCGCCCTGGAGCAGCCGGGCGGCCACCAGCCAGCCGGGGGAGGTCGCCAGGCCGGCGAGCGCGCTGGTGAGCGTGAACAGGGCGATGCCCAGCACGAAGGCGTTGCGCCGCCCGCGGGCGTCGCCGAACCGGCCGGCCGGCACCAGGATCAGGCCGAAGGTCAGCGCATACCCGGAGAGCACCCACTGCAGGTCGCTCGGGCTGGCGTGCAGCGCCTTCTCCACCGACGGCACCGCGACGTTGACGATGCTGACGTCCAGCAGCGTCATGAACGCGGCGACCAGTCCGACGCCGAGGGCCTGCCACCGGCGCCGGTCCCCGTCCGGCGACGGCGCGGTGCTCACCGTCGAACCGCGATCGCTGGTCGATCGATCATGCATGTCCGACCGCTACCCGGGCCGCTCCCCGGCAAACCGGACGGGACGGTCACGCCATCTGGCGGGCACACCACCGCGGGCCGAAGTCGAGCCCTGCCATCGGCGAGTCCTCCCGGTGCAACAGGCCCTTCTCGGTGAGCAGGTGAAGCGGGGCGTGGATCTCCTCCTCGGCCATGCCGGATTCGGCGGCGATCAGGTCGGGATAGGGCACCTGTCCGCGCGTCTCCAGCGCGGTCACCGCCTCGTACACCCGTACCTCGATCTCCGACAGACGGAGCTGCTGCATGGTGACCTCCTTGCTGTGACCCGCCCGGTCCGGCGGGGCGTCTGGGTACCGCGGCTTACCCGCCAGATGTCCGACAATGCCCACCCGGACGGGCGGTCGTGTGCGGCCGGCCGCGCCGGGTTGGCCTAGGCTGACGGCGTGATCATCTGGGATCTCGTGGTGGTGGGCGCCGGCCCCGCGGGGCTCGCCGCCGCCCGGGTCGCGGCCGCGGCGGGCGTCCGCACGCTGGTGCTGGACCGGGCCACCCATCCCCGCTACAAGACCTGCGGCGGGGGCCTGATCGGCACCTCGCTCTCCGCCGTCGCCGGTCGGATCGAGGTGCCGGCGCACGACCGGGTCGACCGGGTCACCTTCACCCGGGACGGGCGACGTGGTTTCACCCGCCGGCACCGCACGCCGCTGGTGTCCATGGTGCGCCGGGACGAGTTCGATGACCGGCTGCGCGCGGCCGCGGTGTCCGCCGGGGCCGAGGTCCGCGGCGGTGTCGCCGTCCGCGGCCTCGACCAGGACCCCGACGGGGTACGCGTACGGCTGGCCGACGGCACCTCGGTGACCTCCCGGACGGTGATCGGGGCGGACGGCTCCTCCGGGATCACCTCCCGGCACGTGGGGGTCCGCTTCCGCCAGGTCGACCTGGGCCTGGAACGGGAACTGCCGGTCCCGCCCGACATCGCGCGGCGCTGGCAGGGCCGGCTGCTGCTGGACTGGGGCCCCGTCCCGGGCTCCTACGCCTGGGTCTTCCCCAAGGCCGACACGTTGACCGTCGGGGTGATCGCGGCGCGCGGCGAAGGGGAACGGACGCGGGACTACCTGCGCCGATTCGTCGACCGGCTGGGGCTGTCCGACATCGACCCGGAGCACGACTCGGGGCACCTGACCCGGTGCCGGGCCGAGGACTCGCCGCTGCGGCGCGACCGGGTGCTGGTGGTCGGCGACGCGGCCGGCCTGCTGGAGCCGTGGAGCCGGGAGGGGATCAGCTTCGCGCTGCGCTCCGGCACCCTCGCCGGGGAGGCGGTGGCCGCCGGCGACCCGGGCCGCTACGAGCGGGACGTACACGCGCGGCTGGTGCCGTCGATGCGCGCCGGGCACCGGCTGCTGGAGGTGTTCGAGCGTCGGCCCGACGTCTTCCACGCCCTGCTGGCGACCCCGGCCGGCTGGTCGATGTTCGTGCGGTTCTGCCAGGGCCGGGCGAGCTTCGACGGGACGCTGGACCGGGCCCCGGTGCGGGCCGCGATGGCGCTGCTGGACCGGCTGCCGGCGGCGCGCCGGTAGCCCTGAGCGCCCCGGCGGCTCAGGGCACGATCACGGCCCGGCCGTGGATCTCGCCACGCCGCAGCAGGTCGTACGCCTCCGGCGCCCGGTCCAGGGGAAAGATCTGCACGTCGGCGTTGAGCAGTCCCACCCGCCCCAGGGCGATCACCTCCTGAAGTTCGGCCCGGGTACCCCAGAACGGGATCACCACGCTGGTCTCCAGCGGCATGGTGGGCGGCTCGTCGGCGACGGGCCGCACCGGTAGGGTGCCGCCGCCCAGGCCGACCAGGAGCAGCCGGCCGCCGGTGGAGACCACCGAACGGGCGGTGGTGAGGGTGGGATCGACGCCCACGCAGTCGATCACCACGTCGGCGCCGTCCGGTGCCGGTCCGACGATCTCACGGATCTTCTCCACCGTCTCCGGGCCGGCCTGCACGACGTGGTGCGCGCCCATCCGGGTGGCCAGGTCCAGGGCGGCGACGTTGCTGTCCACGGCGATGATCCGCACGGCGGTGGTGGCGGCCAGGATCTGCACCGCCATGTGCCCCAGCCCGCCGATCCCGATCACCACGCAGGACGTTCCGGGGCGCAGCGCCGGGCGCGCCAACTCGATCGCGTGGTACGGGGTGAGCCCGGCGTCGGTCAGCGGCGCGGCCTGGGCCAGCTCCAGGTTGCCCACGTGCAGCAGCCGGGAGGCGGGCACCGCCACGTACTCGGCGAGACCGCCGTCGCGGCTGAGGCCGATGCCGCCCGGCGGGACGGTGCGGCACTCGTTCTCCCGCCCGTGCAGGCAGCCCCGGCAGGTGCCGCAGCCGATGATGCCGTACACGGCGACGGGGTCCCCGGTCGACCAGCCGGTCACCCCGGGCCCGAGGGTGTGCACGGTGCCGGCGATCTCGTGGCCGAGCGTGATCGGGCTCGGGAAGAGCCCCGGCGGCGCGTCGAGGATGTGCAGGTCGGAGTGGCAGGCGCCGACCGCGCCGACGGCGAGCAGCACCTCGCCGGGGCCGGCGGTCGGGGTGGGCACCTCGACCTGTTCGAGCACCCCGGGGGCGGTCATCCGTACCGCGCGCATGTCGTCCTCCACCTGGTCGCCGACGCCGTTCGTCGGGCCGGCTTACCCCCGACCGGGAGGTTGATGCGACAGTGGACGGGCGGGCGCACAATGCGGGCATGGCTGACGACGAGTCGTTCACCGACGAGGAGTACGCCTTCCTGCGCCATGTCCGCTTCGGCGAGCTGCCCCCGGCGGTCCGCCCGGAGGACCGGGTGGAGTTCACCGAGACCGACCCGCGCCGGGACCGCCCCGAGCCGGCCGGCAACCCGGACGACTGGAACCTGCGCCTCGGCCCGGGCGGCTGAGAACGCGGACGGGCCGCGGGGGAGACCCCCACGGCCCGTCACGGTGGTACGGATCAGAAGACCGGCACGCCCTCGCGGACCAGCTTCCAGTTCGGCACGAAGAAGTCGGCCGGGTTGATCGTCCCCTTCGCCTGCGCCCAGTCGATGAGCAGCTGGCGGATCTCCTGCTGCTCGTTGTAGACCTGGGTCTTGACGATGCCGGGGAAGTTGCCGCCGCCGCTGCGCCGGTAGTTGTTCACCGCGATGACGAACTGCGCGTCCGCCGCGACCGGGGTGTCGGTGCCCGGCAGCACCAGGCGGGTGATCCGCTGGCCGAGCGGCTTGGAGATGTCGATGTCGTAGTCGACGCCCGAGATCACGTCGTAGTTGTAGTCCGGCACCAGCGGGTCGCTGATCGTGGCCGGGTCGAAGGTCGCGCCCACCGCGAGGGTCTTGAAGTACTTCGCCGAGTACTCCAGGTAGGCCCGCAGCTCGGCGCCGGTGAGCACCACGGCCTCGAGGGTGTTGTCGAAGACGTACAGGCCGGCCACGTCGCGGATGCGCACGTCGCCCTGCGGGAAGACCGCGGTCCGGCTGAACGGCGCCGCGATCGACAGCACCGGCAGCGTCGCGTACGACGTGCCGGCGAGGGCCTTGGTGACGACCTCGGTCTGGACGTGGTTGATGAAGTCCAGGATCGGGGTGTCCTTGTACCGCGACTCGGCGGCCGACAGCTCCTCGGAGGACTGGGCGACGACGGTGTTGACGTAGTCGACGGTCTTGCTGTGCTGGCCGCGTACGGCCGCGAGCACCGCCGGGTCCTCCACCACGGTGTTGGTGTTCAGCATGGTGGCGCCCTTGGTGACGACCTTCCAGGTGCCGCGCACCTTCTGGACGGTGAAGTCCATCCGGGTCAGCCGCTGCCCCCACTTCGACGGCTCGGCGGTGAGCACCTGCGCGCCGGTGGCGGTGTTGGTGACGAACCGCTCCACGACCTCGTTGTGGGCGTGACCGAAGAGGATCGCGTCGATGCCGGGGACCTGCTGGGCGATCAGTGCGACCGGGTTCTCGTTCGGCAGCTCCGGACCGTAGCTGGAGGTGCCGCTGTCGCCGCCGTGGGCGGAGATGATGACCAGGTCGGCGCCGCGGTCCCGCATGATCGGCACCCACTTGGCGGCGGTCTCGACCATGCCGGGGAAGACCAGCTTGCCCTCGACGTTGCCCTTGTCCCAGATGGCCACGCCCGGGTTGGTCAGGCCGAGGATGCCGACGTTGATGGTCGGGGAGTCCCAGCCGCCGAGGGAGACCTTCTTGATCACGTACGGCAGGTAGGCCGGCTTGCCGGTGGCCTCGTTGACCGCGTTCGCGGCGAGCGCCGGGAAGCCCAGCTGCGAGATCCACGTCGCCAGCAGCGGCAGGCCGTAGTTGAACTCGTGGTTGCCCAGGGTCACCGCGTCGTACTTCAGGATGTTCATGGCGTTGGCCATCGGGTGCGTCTCACCGGTGCTGGTGATCGGCTCCTGCTTGGCGTAGTACGTGGCCAGCGGCGTGCCCTGGATGGTGTCACCGGCGTCGAGGACGAGGGTGGCCTTGCCCGCCCGCTCGGCGCGGATCTGGTTGACCAGGGTGGCCAGCTTGGCGACGCCGACGTCGTTGTGCTTGCTGTCGTCGTACTCGGCGTCCTTGTAGTAGTCCCAGTTGTAGACGTTGCCGTGGGTGTCCGAGGTGCCCAGGATGGTCAGGTCCCAGGTCTTCGGGCCCGTCGACTCGGCCGCCCGCGCGGGGGCGCCGGCGATCAGCGGCGCGGTCGCCGCGGCGGCGGCGGCGGCCAGCACCTGGCGGCGCGAGGCGCCGGAGGAGGAGGTCATGAGGTGCCTTTCCATGGGGGTGGACGCGCCTCGTGGGCGCCGTTGCGCACCCTAACCACCCTGCTGTCCCTCCCGCCACAGCAGGCCGAGGTGTTTCATCCCACCGGCACCAAGGGGCACCCGCTTGTAACACGTCGGCCACCCCGGACGCCCCGTCCGGTCGTTTCTCCCCGTCCGGTCGGGGTAGCGCGGATGAGGACCGGATCGGACAAATGGACGTACCGAGGAGTACCGCCGTGAGCCAGGACCAGTACACCCCGCAGGACCCCACCGACCAGTACGGCCAGCAGGAGGGCCAGCCCGCCCAGCAGCAGCCGGCGCCGGGCTCGACGAAGGAGATGGGCCCGAAGCCCGACCACGGCGAGGAGTCGTACCGGGGCAGTGGGCGGCTGGAGGGCAAGCGTGCCCTGATCACCGGCGGTGACTCCGGGATCGGACGGGCGGTCGCCATCGCCTTCGCCCGGGAGGGCGCCGACGTCGTCATCTCCTACCTCGCCGAGGAGGAGGAGTCGGACGCCCGGGAGACCGTCCGGCTCGTCGAGGAGGCCGGCCGCAGGGGGGTGGCGGTCCGTACCGACATCCGCGAGGAGCAGCACTGCCGGGACCTGGTCGAGCGGACCGTCTCCGACCTGGGCGGCATCGACATCCTGGTGAACAACGCCGCCTACCAGATGTCCCAGGACGACGGCATCTCGGCGATCAGCACCGAGCAGTTCGACCGGGTGTTGAAGACCAACCTGTACGCCATGTTCTGGCTCTGCAAGCTCGCGATCCCGCACCTGAAGGAGGGCTCGGCGATCATCAACACCACGTCGATCCAGGCCTTCGACCCGTCCCCGCAGTTGCTCGACTACGCCACCACCAAGGCCGGCATCGCGAACTTCACCAAGGGTCTCGCCGCCCAGCTGGCCGAGCAGGGCATCCGGGTCAACGCCGTCGCGCCCGGCCCGATCTGGACGCCGCTGATCCCGGCCACCATGCCGGAGAAGAAGGTCAAGCAGTTCGGCACCGACACCCCGATGGGCCGCCCCGGGCAGCCCGCCGAACTGGCCCCGGCGTACGTCTTCTTCGCCTCGCAGGAGTCCAGCTACGTCACCGGGGAGATCCTCGGCGTGACCGGCGGCCGGCCGACCAAGTGAGCAAGGCACGCCCCGCCGGCCGGTCGTCGCCCTCGTCGCCCGGTCAGCGGGGCCAGTCGGCCATTCGGCGGCGCAGCGCGGCGACCTGCGCGGCGTCCAGGCCGTACCGGGCGAACCGCTGGTCCGGCACCCGGTCCAGGTAGCGCCCGGCCTCCCGCACGTCGTCCGGGTCGAGCGCCGGGTCGGCCTGCCGGGCCAGCTCCAGCAGCTCGGCCACCCGGTAGTGGTCCAGCGCCGAGGAGACGTCGATGTAGTCGCGTACCTCGCGCCGGTTGACCAGGGCGGCGGTCTTGTTGGCCACCAGGTCCCGGACGTCCATCACCGGGCCCAGGTCCATCACCACCGGGGAGCGGTGCCGGTCCAGCCGGGCCAGGCTCAACCGGATCTGCCGGTCGCCCCGGGTCACCACGAAGTCCTTCAGGTCCCGGTCGAAGCCTTCGAAGAGGCCGCCCAGTTCGCTGTCCGGGTCGGCGTCGTCGACGGCGAAGCCGGCCCGTTCCAGCGCCGCGCGGACCTCGGTGGCGGCGGCCGCGGCGGCGCCCTCCACGTCCGCGAAGAGATCGACGTCCTCGGTGGGGCGGGTGACCAGCCCGTGTGCCGCCCAGGCGACCCCGCCGCCGAGCACGAACCGGTGCGGCCCGGCCGCGGTCAGCGCCACCCGGGCCACCTCCCGGTAGAAGTCGTGCAGGTGGGTCACGCGACCCGCAGACCCCGGTGCCGGCTCTCCCAGGCCTGCCGGACGCCGCGCGGCAGGTTGAGCCGCCGCCACACCCGGCGCAGCGTGCGCCCGTTGATCAGGTGCCGCAGGTCCTCGGCGCGGGTGGTCTCCCGCAGGACGTTCTCGTACATCCAGAGCAACTGGTCCGGGTCGGCGAGGTCGAACGTGCGGTCGGCGTTCCACATCAACCGCACCGGCAGCTCCACCACCCCCCGGGTGGGGCCGGCCAGCTCCGCCAGGGTGCGCGCCACCACCGCGGGACGGCCCGGGCGGGCCAGGTGGGCGGTCGGCATGGTGGCCTGCATGGTCTCAGGGTAACGCCGGATCCGGATTTCCCCGCCTCCCACCTGCCGGCGCGTGCCGCATCCTGCGCCGTGGGCGGCCACCGCGCGGCGGCGCCGCGTCCGCTTTCCGCCCTTTCGGGTACGCCACGGGACGCCTTCCGGGTACGCCCCGGACGCCGCCCTCGAACCGGCCACCGCCCGACAGTGCCCGCCCTCGGGGGACCGCCTGGCCTGGGGAGCGCCGCCAGGGGTGCTCGGCCCCGGGCAGGCGCCCACCAGAGTGCCCGCCCCGGGAGTGCCGGCCCCGCGGCCCCGGGATGGCCCGGAGCGGCTTCGGGTGCAGTACGTGCTGCCCCGACGACAAGTAATGCACCCGAAGTCCCCGCTGCGCCGTTCGGCCGGTGTGTGTGGTGGCGGGCGGGTGGGTGGAATCGTGGCTTGGTATCCGGTTGTGGAGGCCTGACCGGTGGCGGCTTCGTGCGGTCTGGAGTGGGCGTCCCGTGATCGGCGGCACCCTGAGCCCGGAATCGTGGCCGGCCCGGGGTCGTTACATGTCCCGTACGACCGCAGTAGCAGCCCCTCCGGCGCGGCCGGGTGGATGGCCAAGCCCCGGAATGATGGCGGGCCGGCGGTCGTTACACATGGTCCCGGCGCCCGAGCCCCCCGGCTTGTCAAGCCTGCCGGACCTTGAGACTTTCCCCCTTTGCTTTGAGCGCCCCTGTTCGTGGTGCTTGCCCCGCGCGCTGATCCCCCTCGCGTGTGTGGGCCAACCCCCGAAGGAGCTTTCTCCATGAAGACCACCATGCTGCGTAAGAGTGTTCTGGGTATCGCTGGTCTGGCGTTCG
>NZ_JBSSHR010000012.1:0-195848 GCF_059089345.1 Micromonospora sp. BS32 | reverse complement strand
CCCTCCCTCCCCCGCCCGCTCCGCCCCGCTCCGCCCCGCCCCGCCCCGCTCCGCTCCCGCGATCTTGCACTTCCGGCCCCGACGAAGGCGACATCCGCCCCGAACCGAGGGCACAAACTGCAAAATCCCGGGAGCGGGGCGGGGCGGGGCGGGGGTTAGCCGGGGGGTGGGCGGTGCAGGGTCAGTGATTGGAAACGGTGGCCGCGGCCGACGTCCACGGGGTGGAAGTCCACGACGTCGAACGACGCGGCGGCGAAGCCGAGCAGCTGCTCATCGGTGCGGAACGAGAAGAAACGCGGCGGCTCGTGATCGTCGTCGCTGATGGGGCCTTCAGCGCTCTCGTTGCCTCCGTACACGCCGATGAAGAACAGCCCGCCGGGGCGCAGGATCGCTCGGATCGCCGCGAGGACCGCGGGCAGGTCGTGGTCGGGTACGTGCAGCAGGCAGTTCATCGCGAACACCGCGTCGAACGAGCCGGCCGGGAAATCCAGGTGCAGGAAATCCGTGACGTGGGCCTCGATGCCCTTGGCCCGGCAGCGCTCGACCATCACCGGCGAGAGGTCGGACGCGACGACGGAGAAGCCCTCCTGCTGGAAGTAGGCGCTGTCCTGCCCGGTGCCGGCGCCGATCTCCAGCAGCCGCGCACCCGGCGCCAGCCGGTCCCGGAACGCCTGCCGTTCCGCCAGCTTCCACGGCTCCTTGATGAGTCCGTCACGCAAGGCCGCCTTCGCGTCGTACGCCGCGCGCAGCGGGCCGAGCACCTCGTCGTATCGCACCGTCATGTCGACCATTGTCGACGAGCCGGAACGGTCACGACATCCCGTGCGGGCCCCGGTCTGGCTAGCGGGGGGTACGGAGGGCGGCGGCGCGGCGGGCCCGGTCGACCGCGGCGGGGAGTGCGGCGATCAGGGCGTCGACGTCGGCGGGGGCGCTGGTGTGGCCGAGGGTGAAGCGCAGCGAGGAGCGGGCCCGGTCGTGGTCGGCGCCCATCGCGATCAGCACGTGCGAGGGCTGCGCCACCCCGGCCGAGCAGGCCGAGCCGGTGGAGCAGGCGATGCCCTGGGCGTCGAGCAGGAGCAGCAGCGCGTCGCCCTCGCAACCGGGGAAGGAGAAGTGCGCGTTGCCCGGTAGCCGGTCGGCCGGGTCGCCGTTGAAGACCACCTCGGGCACCGCCTCACGGACCCGCCGGACCAGGTCGTCGCGGAGCGCGGCCACCCGGGCGGCGTACTCCTGCTGGCCCTTGACGGCGGCCTCGACGGCGACCGCGAAGGCCACGATGCCGGCGGTGTCCAGGGTGCCCGAGCGCACGTCGCGCTCCTGCCCCCCGCCGTGCAGCAGCGGGGTGGCGGCGACGTCCCGGGCCAGCAGCAGCGCGCCCACGCCGGTCGGGCCGCCGAGCTTGTGCCCGGTGACGGTGAGCGCGGACACGCCACTGGCCGCGAAGTCCACCGGGACCTGGCCGACCGCCTGGATCGCGTCGGTGTGGAACGGCACCCCGTGCGCGGCCGCCACGGCGGCCAGCTCGGCCACCGGCTGGACGGTGCCGACCTCGTTGTTGGCCCACATCGCGGTGACCACGGCGACCCGGTCGGCGTGCGCGGCCAGCTCGGCGCGCAGCCGCTCCGGGTCGAGCCGGCCGGCCGCGTCGACCGGCAGCCACCCCACGTCGGCGCCCTCGTGGTCGACGAGCCAGTCCACCGCGTCGAGCACCGCGTGATGCTCGACCGCGCTGGAGACCACCCGCGCCCGTCGGGCGTCGCCGCCGCGCCGGGCCCAGAAGATGCCCTTGACCGCGAGGTTGTCGCTCTCCGTCCCGCCGCCCGTGAAGATCACCTCGGAGGGGCGGGCGCCGAGCGCGGCCGCGACCCGCTCGCGGGATTCCTCCACCCGCCGCCGGGCACGGCGACCCGCCGCGTGCAGCGACGACGCGTTGCCGACCTCGCGGGCGGTGGCGACGTACGCCTCCAACGCCTCGTCGAGCATCGGAGTGGTCGCCGCGTGATCCAGGTATGCCATCACCGTTCAGCCTAACGGCCGAGTGCCGGCCCGCCGGACGCCGGACCGCCCGGAGACGGCCGGCGCCGGGGCGGGGAGGGCGTCCTCCCCGCCCCGGTGGTCCGTTCGGCCCGTCGGGGTGCGGGCCGGCCGACGACGCCCGCGGGGTTCGGGCGCCGCTCAGGCGGGCACGGCCGTCACCACGATGTTGTCCCGGTAGTGCCGGGTCTTCGCGTCGAACGGCCCGCCGCAGGTGATCAGGGTCAGCCGGGGCTTGCCGTCGCGGGCGAAGTACCGCTCCAGCGGGATCTTCGTCTTCGCGTACTCCTCCCGGGCCACCACCCGGTACGCCCGCGGCTTCCCGTCCGCCCCGGTGGCGGTCAGGGTGTCGCCCTGGCCGAGCTCGCGCAGCCGGAAGAACGCTCCCTTGCCCTGGTCGGCGCTGTCCACGTGCCCGGCGATGACCACCGAGCCGGCGTCGGCCTCCAGGCCGGGGCCGTGCCGGTACCAGCCGATCGTGTCGACGCTCGGCGGCACCTCGAACTCGTCGGTCCGCTGGTTGATACCGACCGGATTGACCCTGGCGGTCACGTCGATCGACGGGATGCGCAGCTTCACCGGCGGGACAATCTCCTCCCCGGCCGGGAGCTCACCGGCCGCGACCGGCACCGAGGAGGTGGTGCCGGCGGCGGCCGTCGGGGTCGGGGTGGCGCTGGCCAGGGCCGCGGCCTCGTCGGATCCGACGTCCTCCGCCGGCTGCGACCCGCACGCCACCAGGGTGGCGACGGTGAGCGCGGTGACGCCGGCGGCCATGGCCGCCAGCGCCCCGCGGTTGCGCACCGTCACTTGCGACCGGTCCGGGCGGTGGCCACCCGCGCCCCGCCGCCGACCAGCAGCAGCACGCCGGCGCCGGCCAGCACGTACCACCAGGTGTCCACGCCGGTGCCGGCCTGGCCGCCGGTGCCGCTCGGCACGCCACCCGGCGCCGAGTGCAGCCCGGTGATCGTCTGCGCGACCAGGTCGAGGTTCTTGCCCTCGGCCGAGCCGATCGCGTAGACGATGGTGGCGGTGCCCTCCTTGAGGTTGAGGTCCGCCGGGCCGATCGCCACGGTGTCGGTGCCGGCCAGCACCACGTCCGCCTTGACGGTGCCGGCGGCGACGTCGGCCTTGGCCTCCTTCGGGTTGGTCAGGCCCTCGAAGACGGGCGTGCCGCCGGCCCGCACGTCCACCGCCGGGGCGGCGGCGGTGTGCCGGACGATCAGCCGGGCCTTGCCGGCGTCCACCTTGGCCGTGTCGTTGACGAACGGGGTGATCTTCGGCTTGCCCGCGGCGTCGAGGTGCGCGGCGAGGCTGATGTTCGCCCCGCCCGGGACCTCGGCGTCGTCGACCTTGAGGATGGCCTTGTCCACCGACTCGCCCGGCTTGGTCAGCGCGATGTCGTACTCACCCTCGGCCAGGCTCAGCGGGCCGGCCACGTCGCCCGGCTTGAAGTTGTCGAGGGTCTTCTTGCCGTTGACGTACACGTCGACCGGGGTGTCCGGGATGCCGTGCACGACGGAGACCTTCGACGAGGCGGCGTAGGCCGGGCTCATGGTGGCGGCGCCGACGCCGGCGAACGTCAGGGCGGCCACCGCGCCACCCGCGGCGACCCGACGGAAGATCGAGAGCTGCATGTCTGCCTCCTGGTAGTTCGTACTGATTCGTCAGGCCTGGCTTGCAGAACGGGATACGCCGCGCCCCCGAGCCCCGGATGCAGCCGGATCCACTTTCTTTTTCTTCGTCCGCGCCGCATCCGGAACGGCCTCCGGCGACGAAGAGGAGGTGAGAAGAGTGGGCACCCACACGGACCGGGGAGGTGGGGCGATGACGACGGGAGCTACAGTCGGGCATGCCCCACGGAAGGCGACCCGCCCGGTGACGGCGGTACGACACGAACCGGACCCCCCGCCGCCGGAGGACCTCGCGGAACGGTTCCGCGCGGGCGACGAGCGCGCGCTGCGGGAGGCGTACGACAGATACGGCCGCGCGGTTCTCCACCTGGCCGTCAGCACGCTGGCCAACCGCAGCGACGCGGAGGACGTCACGCAGGCGACCTTCGTCGCGGCCTGGCTCGGGCGGGACACCTTCGATCCGGCCAAGGGCTCGCTGATCGGCTGGCTGCTCGGCATCGGGCGGCGCAAGGTGATCGACCGGCTCCGCGCTGCGGCCCGGGAGACCAGGGTGGTCGAAAGCGTCCGGCAGCTGCCCGAACCGGCTCCCACCGGGCCCGACCCGGACGCGGTGGTCGACCGGTTGGTGGTCGCCGACGAGCTGGCCCGGCTCCCCGACGACCAGCGACGCATGCTGGAACTGGCCTTCTACGACGACCTCACGCACCAGCAGATAGCCACGGTGACCGGGGTGCCGCTGGGGACGGTCAAGAGTCACATCCGACGCGGTATGGCGAGCTTGAAACGCAGATGGGAGGTGGACGGTGCAGCACCTGGACCACGACCGGCTGGTCTTTCTGGCGCTCGGTGAGAGCGAGGCGGAGCACGGCGAGACCGATCACCTCGGCACCTGCGCCGTCTGCCGCGGCGAGCTTCAGGCCCTCCAGCACGTCGCCGGGCTCGGCGCCGAAACCCAGGGCCTGCGCGAACTGCCCGAACCGCCGGAGCACATCTGGCAGGGCATCATGGCCGAGATCAACGCCGCGGAGGCGCTGCCGTCGCTGACGGAGGCCCGCCGGCAGTCGAACGGCGCGGGACCGACCGGCGAGCTGCCGGCGGCTCCCAGTGCCGCGGTGCCGATCGGCGCCGGCGGACGCCGGCGCTGGTCCCGCTGGGCCACCACCCTGGTCACGGCCGCCGCCGCCGCGGCGGTGGGCGTGGTCGGCACGCTCGCCGTGGTCGACCGCGACCGGCCCGCGCCGCAGCAGGCCGTACTCGCCAGCGCTCCGCTGGCGGCGTACGGGACGACCCCGAAGGACGCCAACGGCGACGCCCGGGTCCTCACCGACGGCAAGGTGCACCTGCACGTGGCGAATCTGCCGAACGTTTCCGGGTACTACGAGGTCTGGCTGATCAATCCGAAGAACATGGAGATGTTCTCGATCGGCACGCTGCGCAGCCGGTCGGGAGACGCCCTCCTCCCGTTGCCACCGAACGTCGATCTTCAGGCATACTCGGTTGTCGACGTCTCCGCCGAGCAGTACGACAACAAGCCCGCCCACTCCGGCGACAGTCTGCTGAGGGGCGCCCTGACGGGCTGATCGGCGGGCCGGCTCAGCTCCCCGGCCCGCCGATCAGCTCCCTTCCCACCGCACGGGAAGTCCGCAACAGGAAAGAGCCGCCGTCCGGGTCCGGACGGCGGCTCTTTCCTCTCGTCGGGGCGCCGCGCGGCGGCGCCCCGACGGCGTACTCACTTGCGCTTGCGGATCTCCTCGGCGGCCTGCGGGACGATCTTGAACAGGTCGCCCACCACGCCGAAGTCGGCCAGCTCGAAGATCGGGGCCTCGCCGTCCTTGTTCACGGCGACGATCGTCTTCGAGGTCTGCATGCCGGCCCGGTGCTGGATCGCGCCGGAGATGCCCAGCGCGACGTAGAGCTGCGGGGAGACGGTCTTGCCGGTCTGCCCGACCTGGAACTGGTGCGGGTAGTAGCCCGAGTCGACCGCCGCGCGGGACGCGCCGACGGCGCCGCCGAGCAGGTCGGCCAGCTCCTCGACCAGCTTGAAGTTGTCCGCGTTGCCCACGCCACGGCCGCCGGAGACGACGATGCCGGCCTCGGTCAGCTCGGGGCGGGAGCCCTTCTGCTCGGCGACCCGGTCGACGACCTTGGCCAGCTTGTCCGCGTCGGTGACCGACACGGTGAGCTGCTCGACGGCCGGGGTGGCCGGCGCCGGGGTCGGGTTGACCGAGTTCGGCCGGACGGTGACCAGCGGCAGGCCCTTGGTGACCTTGGACTTGACGATGGTGGAGCCGGCGAAGGCGACCTGGGTCGCGGTGCCGTCGGCGGCCAGACCGACCACGTCGGTCAGGATGCCGTTCTCCAGCTTGACGGCCAGCCGGGCGGCGATCTCCTTGCCCTCCTGGGCCGAGGCGAGCAGCACGGCGGCGGGCTGGACCCGCTTGACCAGCTCGGCCAGCACGGTGGCCTTCGGGGCCACCAGGTAGCCGTCGATCTCCTCACCCTCGGCGGCGTAGATCTTCTCCGCGCCGTACTCACCGAGCTTGGCGCTCAGCGCCTCCGCGGCGCCGGCGCCACCGAGCACGACCGCGCTCGGGGTGCCCAGCTCGCGGGCGAGGGTGAGCATCTCCAGGGTGACCTTCTTGACGCCGAATTCCTTGGTGGCTTCGACGACGACGAGAACCTCAGACATGTCCAGACCTCTCACACGAACTTCTCGGTGGCGAGGAACTCGACCAGCTTGACGCCGCCCTCGCCCTCGTCGGTGATCTTCGCCCCACCGGAACGCGGCGGGCGCTTGGTGTGCTCCAGCACGGCGCTGGTCGCGCCGTCGAAGCCCACCTCGGTCGGGGCGACGCCGAGGTCACCCAGGGAGAGCGTCTGCACCGGCTTCTTCTTGGCCGCCATGATGCCCTTGAAGGACGGGTAGCGCGGCTCGTTGATGGTGTCCCAGACGGAGACCACGGCCGGGGTCGAGGCGGTGACCACCTCGTAGCCCTCCTCGGTCTGCCGCTCGACGGTCAGCGTGGCGCCGTCGACGGTGAGCTTGCGCGCGCCGGTGAGGGCGGCGACGCCCAGCCGCTCGGCGATCATGTGCGGCATGACCTGGACCCGGCCGTCGGTCGACTCGGCGCCGCAGATCACCAGGTCCGCGTTGAGCTGGCCGAGCGCGGCGGCGAGCACCTTCGAGGTGGCCACGGCGCAGGACCCGTGCAGGGCGTCGTCGACGACGTGCACGGCCTTGTCCGGACCCATGGAGAGCGCCTTGCGGATCGACTCGGTCGCCCGGTCCGGACCCATGGTCAGGATGGTGACCTCGCCGCCGTGCGCCTCCTTGATCTTCAACGCCTCTTCGATGGCGTACTCGTCCATCTCGTTGATGACGTTGTTCGCCGAACCGCGGTCGACGGTGTTGTCGTCAGTACGCAGGTTGCGGTCCGCGCCCGAATCGGGCACCTGCTTGACGAGTACGACGATGTTCATCGCGCTTCGACGACCCTCCTGTTTGGTGTTGCGATTGCTCGCCCGGTCTCGGGCGCAGCCTCCCGCGTGACTTAACGCTCGGTCAACCGCGGACTGCTGTGCAGTTGCCCACGGCGCAATGTTACCCGCAAGTAGCATCGCCTCCCCGGGGCCTCAGAGTGACACAGCTCACCGGTGCCCGCAGCGCCGGATTCCGCTCCGGGAATCCGGCTCAGGCCGGCTCGGCCAGCGCTCCCCTGATCCGCTCGATCACCGCGGCCTCGGCCGGCGCCACCCCCTGGTGCGCCTGGGCCACCCGGTCCGCGGCGGTCAGCACCACGTCCCGGTACGCCGCGACGTCACCCGGCGACTTCTCCCGCAGGATGTCGACGGCCCGACCCAGCGCCGGCAGCACCACCGACTCCACCTCCAGCGCGGAGTCCCGGGGCAACCTGGGCAGCGGGCCGACGGTGAGCGCCTCCTTGACCAGCCCACTGGCGCCGCCCAGCGCCCCGGACGCGGCGAAGCTCTCCCGGATCATGGCGAACATCCCGGGGTCGGCGTTGGAGACCAGGAACACGGCCCCGAAGGCGCCGATCTTCAAGGTCAGCTGCTCGTCCTCCGTCAACTGCTGCATGATCACGGAGTGTAGACGTACGGGGTCGTTGTGGTGACCGGGACGAAGCCGAGCCGCTCCAGGATCGGCCGACTGTTCTCCGAGGCGTCCACCTGCAGCAGCGTCGTCCCCCGCTGGTCGGCCAGCCGCGCCCGGTACGTCACGAGCGCCCGGTAGATGCCCCGGTGCCGCCACCGTTCCAGGGTCGAGCCGCCCCAGAGCCCGGCGAAGCCGGTGTTGGCCACGTACCGGATCCAGCCGGCGCTGACCACCTCACCGTCGACCTCGGCCACCACCACCGTGATCGACTGCGGATCGGCGGCGATCTCCTTCTCCAGCCCGGTCACCAGGTGGCTGCGGTCGGACCGCCAGACCTCCTCCTCCATGGCCGCGATCCGCTCCAGGTCCTCCCGGCTGGTCACCTCGCGCAGACGTACCCCCTCGGGCAGCACCGGCACGGCGCCGGCCAGCGGTGCGACCGGCCCGAGCAGCACGGTCTCCCGGTCCTCCGGCACGAAACCGGCCGCGACGAGCCGCTCGGCGAGGTCGGCCGGCTCGTCATGGGCGGCGAGCTTCCACTCCACCGACATGCCGAGCTGCCGGAAGTACTCGACCTGGCGGGCGATCAGCGCGTCCAGCTCGGCGCCGGCCAGCCCGTCCAGGGTCCGGTAGGTGAGGAAGCCGCCCTGGTCGAGGCCGACGACCCGGAACAGCGGGCCGTCCCGCTCGACGGTCACCCCGGCCGGCACCGGGTCCGGGATCTCCGGACGGAGCTGGGTGTCGTAGGCGTCCCGCAGCGTGCGCGCATCAAGATCGGTCATCCGTCCAGGCTAGGCCGGGCACAAAGCGGATAATCGTCCCGTGTGGCAGGCGATCAGGCGGTGGTTCGACCCGTCGGAACTCCGGTCCGTGGGCACCGCCCCGGACTACCGCTTCTCCCTGGCCAACGAGCGGACCTTCCTGGCCTGGCTGCGTACCGGCCTGGCGCTGATCGCCGGCGGTCTCGCGGCCGCCCAGTTCCTGCCGCCGCTGCCGCTGCGCCACCTACGGGAGGCGATCGCCGTTGCGCTGCTGCTGCTCGGCGGCACGGTCGCGGTCCGGGCCGTGGACCACTGGGCCCGTACCGAGCGGGCCATCCGGCTCGGCGACGAACTGCCCGCCTCCCGCTTTCCCGCCGTCCTCGCCCTGCTGGTGGCGCTGGGCGCGCTGCTGCTGGTGGTCGCGGTGCTGGTCTGGGCGGTCGGCCGGTGACCGGCGACCCGGGGCTGCAATCCGAGCGCACCCGGCTGGCCTGGCGACGGACCGCGCTGGCGCTGACCGTGGTGACCGTGCTCGCGCTCCGGCGCGCCCTCACCGGCGACCCGGTCGGCGCGCTGCTCGCCGCGGCCGTGCTGGCCCTCTGGGTGGGGGCGCTCGTGGTGTGCTGGGAGCGGGCCGCCGGGCGTGGCCCGCTACGGGCCGGTTCCCGCGCCCTGCCGCTGGTCGCGCTCGCCACCGCCGGGCTGGCGTCGCTCGCCGTGCCGCTGGTGTTGCGCGGGGTGTGGTGACGGGCGGCGGTGCGCCATGATTGACCCATGGCCCGCCTGTACGTCCTGCTCTTCCTCGTCCAGATCGTTCTCGCGGTCTGCGCCCTGATCAGCTGTCTCTCCACCGCCGACGGCGCGGCCCGCGGGCTGCCCCGGCTGCTGTGGGTGCTGGTCATCCTCTTCTTCCCGCTCGTCGGTTCGATCGCGTGGTTCCTCGCCGGCCGCCCGGCCGCGCCGGCCCGCCCCGGTGTGGCGGGCGACGACCCGGCCCCGCGTGGCCGGCCGCGCCCCCTCGCTCCGGACGACGACCCGGAGTTCCTCGACTCGCTCGGCGAGCGGTCCCGCCGCCAGGACGAGGAGATGTTCCGCCGCTGGGAGGAGGACCTGCGGCGGCGGGAGGGCGACCTGCGGCGCCGCGAGGGCGACCCGCCGCGCGAGGAGGACCGTCCCGAGGTCTGACCGACCTGCGGCGGGACGGCAGAATCATCGGCGTGCGGATCAGCCTGCTCGGGCCGCTGGAGGTCCACGCCGACACCGGGAGCACCGCCGAGGTCGGCGGGGCCCGGCTGCGCCGGCTGCTGATCCTGCTGGCGCTGGAACCCGGCCGGTGGGTCCCGGTGCCCCGGCTGGTCGACCGGCTCTGGGGCGACCAGCCGCCGGCGGGCGCGGCGAACGCCCTCCAGGCACTGGTGTCACGGCTGCGTCGGGCCGTACCGGGGCTGCCGGTCGAGGCGGGCCCGGGCGGCTACCGGCTCGCCGTCGGGCGGGACGCGGTGGACCTGCACCGGTTCGAGACGATGACGGCGGCCGGCCGGGCGCTGCTCCCGGACGACCCGGCCCGAGCCGCCGACCGGCTGGCCGAGGCGCTGGCCCTGTGGCGCGGCCCCGCGCTCGCCGACGTCGCCGACGACGACTTCGCCCGCGGGCCGGTCGCCCGGCTGGGCGAGCTGCGCCTGGCCGCCACCGAGGATTTGATCGAGGCCCGGCTCGCCGTCGAGGACCCGAGCGTCCTCGTGCCCGAGCTGTGCGAGCTGGTGGCCGCCCATCCGCTCCGGGAACGGCTGACCGGGCAGCTGATGCGGGCGCTGCACGCCGCCGGCCGCTCCGCCGAGGCGCTGGCCGGGTACGAGCGGCTGCGGTCCGCGCTGGCCGGGACGCTCGGCACCGATCCCGGCCCGGAACTTGCCGCGCTGCACCTCACGGTGCTCCGCGGCGAGCACCCCGCCGGCCACCACCCCGACCGCCCCGCCCCGCCGCGCGCGGCGTCAGCCGACGCACCCCAGGCCGGGACCGCCCCCGTGGCCGGCACCGTCGCAACCGCGGGCGCAGCCACGCCCGCCAAGATCACCGCAGTCGCGGACAGCGGCGCAGCGGTCGGCGCAGCCGGCCAGCGGCGGCGGTCCACGCCCGATCCGGCCGGCCCGGCGCCGCTCGGGCGGGACAACCTCCCCGCGGGGCTGACCAGCTTCGTCGGCCGCGAGGACGCCCTCGACCAGGTCCGCGACCTGCTCGCCCGGACCCGGCTGGCCACCCTCACCGGCCCCGGCGGCGCGGGCAAGACCCGGTTGGCGGTGGAGTCCGGCCGGGGCCTCGTCGACCTGTTCCCCGACGGTGTCTGGCTGGTCGAACTCGCCCCGGTCACCGACCCGGCCGAGGTGGCGCAGACCGTGCTCGCCGCCCTCGGGCTCCGCGAGCAGGCCCTCTTCGCCCGGGCCCGGGTGCCGGCCGCCGGCGAGGTGACCGACCCGACGGCCCGGCTCGCCGGCGCCCTCGCCCACCGCACCGCGCTGCTGGTGCTGGACAACTGCGAACACCTCCTCGACGCCGCCGCCGGCCTGGTCGACCGGCTGCTGGCCACCTGCCCCGACCTGCGGGTGCTGGCCACCAGCCGGGAGCCGCTGGGCATCACCGGGGAAGCGATCCACCCGGTGGGCTCGCTCGCCCTGCCGCCCCCGGACGCCACGCCGCCGGTGGCGCTGGCGTACCCGGCGGTGCGGCTGCTCGCCGACCGGGCCGCCGCGGCCCGACCGGACTTCACCGTCGACGCCACCACGGTCGGTCCGGTGGTCCGGATCTGCCGGGCGCTGGACGGGATGCCGCTCGCCATCGAGCTGGCCGCGGCCCGTCTGCGCGCGATGACCGCCGGCCAGGTCGCCGCCCGGCTGGACGACCGGTTCCGGCTGCTCACCGGCGGCAGCCGCACCGCGCTGCCCCGGCACCAGACGCTGCGCGCGGTGGTCGACTGGAGCTGGGAGCTGCTCCCCGAGGGCGAGCGGGCGCTCTGGCGACGGATGTCGGTCTTCGCCGGCGGCGCCACCCTGGAGACCGTGGAGCGGGTCTGCGCCGGGACGGACCTCGCCCCGGCCGACGTCCTCGACCGGCTCTCCGCGCTGGTGGAGAAGTCCCTGGTGCTGACCGTCGGCGACGCGGAGCCGCGCTACCGGATGCTGGAGACCATCCGGGAGTACGGCCGGGACCGGCTGGTCGAGGCGGGCGAGGCCGACCCGGTCCGGCGGGCGCACACGGCCGAGTTCCTGTCGCTGGCCGAGCGGGCCGATCGCGAGCTGCGCGGCCGCGACCAGCTGCGCTGGCTCGGCCGGATCGCCGTCGAGCAGGACAACCTGCACGCGGCCCTGCGCTGGGCGGTCGGCAGCGGGGACGCCGCGACGGCCGTCCGCTTCACCGCCGCGCTCGGCTGGTACTGGTGGCTGCGCGGGCAGCGGGCCGAGGGCGCCGACCTGACCGAGGAGGTGCTCGCGCTCGCGGACGAGCAGGGGCTCCCGGCGACCCCGGCGCTCGCCGTCGCGTACGCGGTCGGGTCGATGAACGTGCTCAGCGCCCGGGCCGACCTGTCGCTGAGCCAGCGGTGGCTGCGTCGGGGCGCCGTTCTGGCCGCCGGGCTGGACGACGCGTCACCGTTCCTCCGGCTGGTCGGCCCGATGGCGGCGATGAGCGACGTGCGGGATCCGCGGGCCGGGTTCGAGGCGATCTCCGGGCTCTTCGCCGACCGGGATCCCTGGGTCGGCGGGGCGGCCCGGCTGATGCACGCGCACATGGAACTCAACACCGGCGGCCCGCCCGCATCCGCCCGGGCGCGGTTCGTCGAGGCCCTGGAACTGTTCGGCTCCGTGGGTGAGCGCTGGGGCCTGTCCACCACCCGCTTCTCCCTCGCCGACCTGATCACCCGGGACGGTGACCACCGGGGCGCGGTGGCCCACCTGCAACGGGCGGTGGACGACGTACGCGACCTCGGCGCGGCCGAGGACCTGCCGCAGATGCAGGCCCGGCTGGCGCACGAGTACTGGCTGCTCGGCGAGCGGGACGACGCCCTGGCGCTGCTGGCCGAGGCGCAGCGGGAAGCCGAGCGGGTGGGTGCAGACGAGGCGCTGGCCGGGGTGGCGGCGACGTACTGCGAGGTGCTGCGGGACCGGGAGGACTGGGCGGGTGCGGCGTGGTGGGCCGGGCGGGCCGAGTGGCTGACCGGGGCCCGCCACGTCGTCCCGCAGTGGCGCGCCATGATCGCCACCGGGCTCGGTCACGTGGCCGTCGGGCAGGGTGACCTGCCAGCCGGGCGGGCGTACCTGGACCGCGCCCTCGACCTGGCCGTCGAGTCGATGGACGCGCCGGTGGTGGCGATCGTGGTGATCGGGTACGCGGACTACGCGCTCCGGGCCGGTCGACCGGGCGCGGCGGCCCGGCTGCTGGGCGGCGCCGACGGCATCCGGGGCGGCGACGACCGCAGTGCCCTCGACGCGCTCCGGGTGGCCCGGGCCGCCCGCGCGACGCTCGGCGAAGCGGAGTTCGCCGAGGCGTACGCGGGCGGCCGGGACGCCCGGCTGGGCAGCGCCCGGGAGCTGGTGCGAATCACACTCGACGCTTGAGCCCACGGACCGCGAGCGGGGCGAAGACCGCCGCGATGCCGGCCGCCCAGAGCAGCGACTGGGCCACCGGCCCGGCGACCGGGCCGCCGACCAGCAGGCCGCGCAGCGCGTCGGCCAGGATGGTGACCGGGTTGACCTCGACCCAGCGCTGGAGCCAGGACGGCATGGTCTCGGTGGGTACGAACGCGTTGCTGGTGAAGGTCAGCGGGAAGATCACCATGAAGCCGAAGATCTGCACCTTGTCCGGCTCGCTGACCAGCACCCCGACCAGCACCGAGATCCAGGCGACGGCGAGCGAGAAGGCCAGCAGCAGGGCGAACGCCCCGAGCAGCCCGACCACGCCGTTGCCCAGCCGGAAGCCGAGCAGCGCGCCGACCCCGATCAGCAGCCCCACCGACCAGGCCTGCTTGACCGTGTCGGCGACGATTCGGCCGGCCAGCGGCGACCACCGGGCGATGGGCAGCGCCCGCAGCCGGTCGAAGACGCCCTTCGTCAGGTCGTTGTTGAGCCCGAACCCGGTGGTCATGGTGGCGAAGAAGGCGTTCTGCACGATGATGCCGGGCAGCGCGAACTTCAGGTAGTCGCCGGGGCTGCCCGAGATCGCCCCACCGAAGACGTACGTGAAGAGCAGCACGAACATCACCGGCTGGATGCTCAGGTCGAGCAGCTCCATCGGGTTGTGCTTGATCTGCACCAGGCTGCGCCAGGCCAGCGTCATGGTGTGTCGCAGCCCGGCGGTGAGGCCGAGCCGGCGGGCCGGGGCCAGCCGCGGGGCGGCGGCGGTGACGGCGGTCATGCCGGGGTCCTTTCCAGAGCGTCGTCGGCCGGGGCGTCCTGCTCGGCCCGATGGCCGGTCAGGGAGAGGAAGACCTCGTCGAGGCTGGAGCCGCGCAGCGCCAGCTCGGCCACCGCGACCTCGGCGTCGTCGAGGCGGCGCACCACGGCGGGCAGCACCCCGGGGTCGTTCACCGGCACGGTCACGGTGGTCTGGGCGACCTCCGGGGTCACCCCGGCCACCTCGCGGGTGACGGCCACCACGGTGGGCAGGTCGGTCGCGTCCACCGGCCGGACGGTGAGCACCTGCCCGCCGGTCTTGGCCTTCAGCTCCTCCGGGGTGCCCTGGGCGATGACCCGGCCGTGATCGACCACCGCGATCTCGCCGGCGAGCTGGTCGGCCTCCTCGAGGTACTGCGTGGTGAGCAGCACGGTCACCCCGTCGGCGACCAGCCGGCGGACGATGTCCCACAGCTCGTTGCGGCTGCGCGGGTCCAGGCCGGTGGTGGGTTCGTCGAGGAAGAGCACCTGCGGCCGACCGACCAGGCTGGCGGCCAGGTCGAGGCGGCGCCGCATGCCGCCGGAGTAGGTCTTGGCGGCCCGGCTCGCGGCGTCGGTGAGCTGGAAGTCGGCCAGCAGTTGCGCCGCACGGGCCCGGGCCTCGGCCCGGCCCATGCCGAGCAGCCGGCCGATGAGCAGCAAGTTCTCGGTGCCGGTGAGGGTCTCGTCGACCGACGCGTACTGACCGGTGAGGCCGATCAGCTGGCGCACCCGGTGCGCGTCGCGCCGCACGTCGTAGCCGCCGACGGTGGCGTGCCCCTCGTCGGCGGCGAGCAGGGTGGCGAGCACCCGCACCGCGGTCGTCTTGCCGGCGCCGTTGGGGCCGAGCAACCCGAAGACCGTCCCGGTGGGGACCTCCAGGTCGACTCCGGCCAGGGCGGTGGTGGCGCCGAAGCGGCGCACCAAACCCTCGGCGCGGATCGCGTACGTCATCCGAACTCCCGTCGTTGTCGCTGGTCACCTCACGATGAACAACGGGTCTGACGGTACGGTGACGTCCGCTGACATTCCGCTGATTTAGCTGCTGACAGAACGCGACCGCCGTGCCGGTCACCCGGCGGCGGCGGTCGCGGCGCCGGTCAGGCCAGGTTCGACGAGCGGGGGTACGCGTCGGCCGGATCGGTCAGCACGTTCACCAGGTACGGCACCCCGGCGTCGAACGCCCGGGCCAGGGCCGGGCCGAGGTCGGCGGCCTTGGCCACCGTCTCGCCGGCGCCGCCGAGCGCCTCGACGACCTTGTCGTAGCGCAGCTCGGGCTGGAGGTTGGCGGCGACGTCGTAGCCGTACATGGCGTGCATCGGGTGCTTCTCCAGCCCCCAGATGCCGTTGTTGCCGACCACGATCACCACCGGCAGCTTCTGCCGGACCAGGGACTCCACGTCCATCAGCGAGAAGCCGGCGGCACCGTCGCCCATCAGCACGCAGATCTGCCGGTCGGGGTGGGTGACCCGGGCCCCCATCGCGTAGCCCATCCCGGTGCCGAGGCAGCCGTACGGGCCGGGGTCGAGCCACGTGCCGGGCTGCGCCGGCTCGAGGTAGCGCCCGGCGTACGAGACGAAGTCGCCGCCGTCGCCGATGGTGATCGCGTCGGTGGCGAGGACCTTGCGCAGTTCGCCGTAGACCCGGGCCGGTCGGATCGGGTCGGTCTCGGCGGCCATCTCCTTCGCGTCGCGGGCCTTCGCGGCGTCCTCGGCCGTGCGCAGCTGGGCGATCCAGTCGGTGTGGTCGGTCCGGTCGCCGGGATGGTCGGCCAGCGCGGAGAGAATCAGCCGCAGGTCGCCGGCGGGGCTGGCGGCGGTCCGCACGTGCGAGGCCCGCTGGGTCGGGGCGTCCACGATGTGCACCACGGTCGCCTCGCCGAAGTCGCCGAAGCCGAGCCGGAAGTCCAGCGGGGTGCCGACCACCACGACCACGTCGGCGCCGGAGAGGGCGGGCCGGCGGGCCTTCGCGAAGGCGAGCGGGTGCTGCGGGGGCAGCGCGCCGCGGCCCATGCCGTTGGTGAAGACCGGCACCTGGAGGGCCTCGGCGGCCTCGCGGAGCGCGGCGACGGCGTCACCGGCGTACACATCCGAGCCGGCGATGATCACGGGCCGTTCGGCGGCGGCGATCAGCCGGGCCGCCCGGGCCACCTCGTCCGGGTCGGGCTCGACCGGGTCGACGGTGGCCGGCGCGGGCAGCTCGGCGTCGCCGACGGAGAAGACCGCTTCGAGCGGGAAGTCGAGGAAGGCCGGGCCGCGGTGCGGGGTGAGCGCGGCGGCCAGGGCGGCGGTGACGGCGCGCGGGATGTCGTCGGCGCTGAAGACCGTCTCGGCGTGCTTGGTGACCGGGGCGACCAGCGGCAGGTGGTCCATCTCCTGGAGGCTGCCGGAGCCCCAGCGGAACTGCGGGGCCCGCCCGCCCAGCACCAGCACCGGGGAGGCGTTGAAGAACGCGCTGGTCAGGCCCGAGATGCCGTTGGTGACGCCCGGGCCGGCGGTGAGCACGGCGAGACCGGGGCGGCGCTGAAGCTTGGCCACCGCCTCGGCGGCGAAGACCGCGGACTGCTCGTGCCGCACGTCGTAGATCGGGAAGCCGGCCTTGTGCGCCGCGTCGTAGAGCGGGAAGACGTGCCCGCCGGAGAGAGTGAACATCTCCCGTACGCCGTGGGCGCGCAGGGCGGCCAGCGCCAACTCTCCGCCGTGACCCTCGACCCGCTGCGTCATCGCCGCTCCCCTCGTCCCATGACCGAATGTCACACGCTACTGGCCGGTACCGACGATGTGAACCGTTCTCGGGTCGGCGGCGCGGCGGGCGCCGCCGACCCGGCCCGGCTCAGCGCCCGGTGAAGTCGGGCTTGCGCTTCTCGACGAAGGCGGCCATGCCCTCGCGCCGGTCGTCGGTGGCGAAGAGCGCCGCGAAGAGCTGGCTCTCCCAGGCCAGGCCGGAGTTCAGGTCCATGTCCAGGCCGCCGTCGACGGCGAGCTTGGCTGCCCGCAGCGCCTGCACCGGCCCGGTCAGGAACGGCGTCACCAGGGCCACCGCGGCCTCGTAGACCTCGGCGGCCGGGACCACCCGGTCGGCCAGGCCGATCCGCAGCGCCTCCTGCGCGTCGACCATCCGGCCGGACATGATCAGATCCTTGGCGCGGGCCGGGCCGACCAGGCGGGCCAGCCGCTGGGTGCCGCCGGCGCCGGGGATGATGCCCAGCCGGATCTCCGGCTGGCCGAGCTTGGCGTCCTCGGCCACCACCCGCCAGTCGCAGGCCAGCGCCAGCTCGCAGCCGCCACCGAGGGCGTACCCGGTGATTGCGGCGACCACCGGCTTGGGGATCCGGGCGATCGCGCCGAGCGCGCTGGAGAGGTCGGCCGCCCGCTCCGACATGTCCACGTAGGACATGTCGGCCATCTCCTTGATGTCCGCGCCGGCGGCGAAGACCTTCTCCCCGCCGTACACGATGACGGCGCGGACGCCCGGGTCGGCGGTCGCGGCCGCGGCGGCGGCGCGCAACTCCTCCTGCACCTGGGTGTTGAGGGCGTTCATCGGTGGCCGCTCCAGCCGGATGGTGCCGATGCCGTCCTTGGATTCCAGCCGCACGAACTCGCTCACGCTGCCCTCACTTCCTCGTCGAAGTCGCGTGCCAACCTTACGGCCCGGTCGTTGGGGTACGTAGTCTGGTGTCAGCCCCGATCCCGGGAGTCCAGCCATGATCACGTACTACGACGACAGGTCCGTGCGGATCGACTCCACCGCGATCCGGGTCGACGGGCGGGCCTACCCGCTCGCGGAGATCGGCATGGTCTGGCACCGGCGGGGCGACCGCTCCTGGCGGGTCCTCGCCGGCCGGGGCGCGATCGGCGTGGCGCTGGCCGGGCCCCTGGTCGCCGCGCTGCTCGGCGTGGCGCTCGCCGTCTGGCTGCACCGTTCCCTCACGGTCACGGTCGCCATCGTCGGCGCCTCGGTGCTGGTCGGACTGGCCGTCGGCCCGCTCGCCGACTTCCTCTTCGAGCACCTCGACCGGTCGTACGTGCGGGGCAGCCGGCAGTGGGAGATGTGGGCCCGCTGGCGCGGGCACCCCGTGCTGCTGCTGCGGACCGGGGACGCGCTGCGCTTCGGCAAGATCTACCGGGCGGTGCAGCGGGCGATGGAGAACGCCGGCCCGGCCCCGCGCCCGGCTCAGAACCGGATCGGCCCGTCGGGGAGCAGCCCGAGCCCGCGCAGCAGGCCGTAGAGATCCTGCTCGCCCCAGAACTGGACGATCCGGCCGCCGGCCAGCCGGTACATCTTGCAGCCGCTCTGCACCGCGGTCGCCCCGGTCGCGTCCCGCCGGTAGGTCTGGGCGAAGGAGACGACCACCCGGTCGTCGGCCGCGTACAGCTCGACGATCTCCTGGTCGAGCACCGTCAGCCCCGGCGACAGCACGGCGCCCTCGACGAAGCTCCGGCCGCGCACCGCCGTGCCCGAGCCGTAGATCTCCACGTCCTCGGCGACCACCTCGGCCAACTCGTCGAGATCCTTGGTGACGAAGGTCCGCAGGTAGCGGCGGACCGTCTCGACGTTGCGCTCCCGCTCACCGTCCCCCATGCGCCCCGACGCTACGCCGTCCCCCCGCCGCGGCGCCGCCGCCGCCGCGGCGCCCGTTCCCCACGGCCCCGGCCTTCCCCCCGCGCCAGGCCAAGCCGTGCGCCAGGCCGAGCCGTGCGGCCGGCGGGCGGGCCGGCGGGCGGCGGGCGGGCCGGCGGGCGGCGGGCGGGCCGGCGGGCGGCGGGCGGGCCGGCGGGCGGCGGGCGAAGGCGTCCCATCGGACGCTACGAACTTGATGACGTAGGCGAATCACCTGAGACGTGGGCGGGTGTGCCGTGGTGGGGCGTGGCCGGACAGGTCGGCCATCCAGGAGCGGGTGCTCGTCGCGAGCGCCGCAGGCGGCGTGATTCGTTCACGTCATCAAGTTTGTAGCGTCCGGATGGGCCGGTTCGGGGTCACCGAGCGCGGGGCCGGGGCGGAACCGGGGAGGGGACGGCAGTTGCCCGCGGGTGGTTAGGCTTAGTGATGACCCTCTATTACCGGGACGACCGCGTCCAGGTGACCTCCGAGTCGATCCTCGCCGGCGGGCGGTCGGTCCGGATCTCCGACGTGACGTACGTCTGGCACGCCAAGGGGGCCACCAGCCTGGCCGTGCGGGGTCGGGTCCTGGGTCGGGGCGTGCTGGTCCTGCTGCTCTCGCTGCCCCCGCTGGTCGCACTGGTCTGCGTGGTGTCGCTGGCCTGGTCGGCGCAGGACCGCGGCAACTGGAAGCTGGCCCTGGTCATCCTGGCCGCCTGCGCGGTCGGCGCGCTGGCCCTGACCCCGTTCCTGGAGCTGCCGTTGAGCTGGCTGGACCGCTCCTACGAACGCGGCAACCGGGTGCACGAGCTGTGGGTGCAGCACCACGGGCAGGAGGAGATGCTGGTGCGCACCCCCGACGCGCTACGGTTCGGGCAGATCTACCGGGCCGTGCAGCGCGCCGTCGAACAGCAGGGAGAGCATCGATGAGCACCCGTCGCGGCGAGGCGGCCGCGCTGGCCGGCCTGCTGGCCACCGCCGGCCTCACCCACTTCGCCAGGCCCCGCTCCTACGACCGGATCGTGCCCCGCGCGCTGCCCGGACCGGCCCGCTTCTGGACGTACGCCAGCGGGGTCGCCGAGCTGGCGGTGGCGGCCGCGGTCGCCCATCCGGCCACCCGCCGGCACGGTGGGCTGGCCGCCGCCGCGCTCTTCGCCGCGGTGCTGCCGGCCAACGTGCAGATGGCGGCGGACTGGCGGGACAAGGGGCCGGCCCGGCGGGCCGTCGCGTACGGCCGGCTGCCGCTGCAGGCGCCGCTGATCTGGTGGGGGCTGCGGGTCGCGCGTACCCGGTCATAACACCCCGGTTATTGCGAAAGCGGGTGGTGGGCAGCGCCGCCCTGAAGTGCTCTCCTCGATGGACAGTGACATTCATCGACCTGGGGAGGCTGTCATGTGGAAAAGACCCGCCGTCGCCGTCGCGGCGGCCCTCGTCCTGCTGCTGCCCGGCACCGCCGCCACCGCCGCACCGCCGCAGGCCGCCGCACCGCCGCAGGCCGCCGCGCCGGTGCCGGCCGCCGCCGATCCCTCGGCACCCGGCGGGTACGCCGCCGGCTATGTCGACACCACGGTCAGCGCGGCCGGCCGCTCGTTCTCGGCCCGGATCTACTACCCGGCCCCCGCCGCGGGCAGCGGTCAACCGGTCGCCGCCGGGCGCTTCCCGGTGATCGCCTTCGGCCACGGCTTCCTCCAGGGCGTGTCGAAGTACTACGGAACCCTCGGCCACCTGGCCTCCTGGGGCTTCATCGTGCTCGCCCCCACCTCCCAGGGCGGGTTCTCCCCCGACCACGGCGCCTTCGCCGACGACCTGAACGCCGCGCTGACCTGGACCGTCGCCCAGGACACCACGACCGGCTCCCGGTTCGCCGGGCACGTCCGCGCCGACCGGCTCGGCCTCTCCGGTCACTCGATGGGCGGCGGCGCGAGCGTCCTCGCCGCGGCCCGCAACCCGAAGGTCGTCGCGGTGGCCAACCTCGCCGCAGCGGAGACCAACCCGTCGGCGAAGGCGGCCGCCGCGACGCTGACCGTCCCGGTCCGGCTGGTGGCCGGGGACCGCGACACCATCGCCGGGGTCGCCGACCACCAGCGCCCCATCTACGAGGCGAAGCCGCCCACCAAGCAGCTGCGGATCATCAAGGGCGGCTTCCACTGTGGCTTCATGGACAGCTCGTCCTTCTTCTGCGACAGCGGCGGCATCACCCGGGCCATCCAGCTGCCGATCGCCCGGCGGCTGCTCACCGAGTGGTTCCTGCGCTATCTCGCCGACGACGCCGGCTACGACGACGCGGTGTGGGGTGCTCCGGCGCAGAACGACCCGCAGGTCAGCTTCGAGGGCGTCCGCTGAGCTGCCCGGTCGGGGGCGGCGACCCCGCCCCCGACCGGCCGGTCAGCCCAGCGGCAGGGTGGTGGCGACCGGCCAGGCCAGCAGGGCCGCGCCGACCAGGGCGGGCAGCCAGGCCGGCGCACCGGCGCGGCGCAGCACCGCCGCCCAGGCGGCCTGCCAGCCGACGAGCACCGCGAAGAGCGGCACCACCAGCAGCACGAAGCCGGGCGCCAGCCCGACCACGGCGGCGACGGTGAGGGCGAGCACGGCGATCCCGTTGACCGCCGCGTACCGCCAACTCCGGCCGGCGGTGACCTGCTCGGCGCCGAGCAGGAGGGCCAGGCAGCCGGCGGCGACCAGCGGCAGCAGCCACCACCGGGCACCGACCGGGAACGCGGACGTCAGTCCCAAATGGATCGGCACGGCGACGGCGATCAGCGCGTACCCGGTCAGCACGACCGCCATCACCACGTCGCGTACCGGGGCGCGGAACCCGCTCGCCACCGGGGCCGCGAGCCGCGCGGCGGGTACGGCCGGGGCGACGGGGTCGACCGGGGGAGGGCCCGGCCACCACCGGGCGGCGGCGGCCAGGAGCAGGCCGATGAGGAGGAGGAACCCGGTGACGTACCCGCCGACGGCGAGCGGCAGCCGGCTGGTCGGCAGCGCCCCGGCGACGAGCGCCGCGATCCCCGCTGCCGCCAGCGCCAGCAGCAGCGGACGCCAGGCCGCGGCCGGTGCTTCTGCGCGCGCTCCGCGCCACGCGTCTCGGCGCCGGCCATAAATAAGGCGGACCAGCGGGACGAAGCCGAGCCCGAAGCCGAGCAGTAGCAGCCCTGCGGCGGCCAGCCGGGCGGTCGGCTCCGGGGGCGGCCCGTCCACCCGGCCGGGCAGCGAACCGGCGACCACCTCGTGGGTCTGCCCGGCGAAGAGCACCGAGATGTGCTCGGTGAACGGGACCACCGTCATGCCCCGCTCCCACTGCGGGGCGCGTCGCAACGCCTCCTTGGCCGCTTGGTGGAAGCTGGGGAACTCGGCCCCGCCGACCACCAGCACCAGCGACCGGGGGCGCCCGTACGGCAGGTCAGCGGCGTCGGGCAGGGAGATCGCGACGGTTCGGGCGATCTCCGGGTGGTCGGCGGCGTACCGGGTGACGGCCCCCGCTCCCATCGAGTGGCCGACCAGGACGATCCGCGCCCGGTCGACGTCCGGCAGCCCGCGCAGGTGGGCGAGGGCGACGTCCAGGTCGTGGGTGAGGGTGGCCCGGGACGCGGTCGAGTCCCGGGCCGCGCCGGGCAGCCGGGCGGGGTTGGCGCCGTGCCCGGCGAAGTCGAGCAGCAGCGCCACGGCGCCGTGCCGGGCCACGGTGTCGGCGAGCGGGCGCATCAGCCGGGCCGAGCCGGCGAAGCCGTGCGCGATCACCACGCCTGGCCGTCGCCCGTCCGCGGGCCCGGCGCGTACCTCGGTCAGCGGCACTCCGGCGACCGTCACGTGCCGGGTGGTCAGTCCGGAGCCGGCCCGGACCAGGCCGTAGCCACCGAGAGCCAGGGCGAGCGCCGCGAGCACGGCGAGGGCCGCCACCGGGCGGACGGCCGGCGCGACGCCGAGGGGGCGGACCGACATGCCGGCACCCTACCGTCCTCAGGCGGGCGGCAGCGCTGACAGCCGGGTCAGTCGGTGGCGTCGCGCAGGCGGGCGATCTGGGTGCGACTCAGCTCGGTGGTACGACGCATGTGCCGGATCAGCAGCGCCAACTCGGCCTCGGTGTAGTCGGAGAAGAGTTCCGTCCAGCCGGTGCCGAGGCGGTCCCAGACGGCACCGAGCCGCCGTACGGCCTGAGGCACGGGACGGACCAGCACCCGCCTCCGGTCGGCGGTGTCCCGTTCCCGGGTCACGTACCCGGCGCGTTCCAACCGATCGGCGAGGCGGCTGGCCGAGCCGCTGGTCAGGCCGGTCAACTCAGCGATCCGGCCGGTGGTGAACGGCCCCGGCTCGATGGTGATCAGGCTGAGGCACTGGAGGTCGGTCGGGTGCATGTCGAGCGCGTCGGCGACAGCCTGATTGAACAGCACGTACGCGGCGAGGTAGCGCCGCGATTCCCCTTCCAGCTCCGCCAGCCGCTCGGTTCGGGTCATGCCGCCCCTCCAGAAAATAATCTGCGTCGCGCAGACGATTGAGTTACGTTCTCTGCGTGACGCAGATACCTTATCCCTCCACCATCGCCGTGACCGGCGCGACCGGCGCCCAGGGCGGGGCCACCGCCCGCGCCCTGCTCCAGGACGGTCACCAGGTCCTGGCGCTCACCCGCCGGCCCGACTCCGCCGCCGCCGTCGCGCTGCGGCGGCTCGGCGCGCAGGTGCGCTACGCCGACTTCACCGACGCCTCCTCACTCGACACCGCCCTCGCCGGCGCCACCGCCCTCTTCGCCGTCACCACACCCTTCGGCACCGACGTCGAGCAGGAGGTACGCGACGGCCGCGAACTGCTCGACGCCGCCGCCCGGGCCAGACTGCGGCACGTGGTCCTCACCTCGGCCGCCAACGCCGACCGAGATACCGGCATCCCGCACTTCGACAGCAAGCACCGCATCGAGCGGCACCTGGCGACCCTCGGCGTCCCGTGGACGGTCATCGCGCCCGCCGCCTTCATGGACCAGTACGCCGAGGAGTGGACGCTGCAGGGCCTGCGGGAGGGCGTCTACGGCCGGCCCATGCCCGCCGAGATCCCGCTCGCCCTGATCCCCACCGTCGACATCGGTGCCTTCGCCGCGCTGGTCCTCGCCCGGCCGCACGAGTTCGCCGGCCGGCGGATCGACATCGCCTCCGACCGGCGCTCCGGCCACGAGATCGCCGCCACCCTCGGTGCCGCTTGCGGCCGGGACCTGCGGTACGTGGAGTACCCGGCCGACCGGATCGAGGCGTATTCCCCCGACCTGGCGGCGATGTTCCGGTACTTCACCACCGTCGGCCTGGACGTCGACGTCGCCGGGCTCCGCCGGGACTACCCCGGGGTCGGCTGGCACACCCTGCCCGAGTGGGTCGACGGCAGGTCCTGGGTTCTCGGCGACAACCCCACTCCGGCCGGGACGCCCGCGCACCGGACGTGACCGCCACCCCGCCGCCCGGCGGCAGTGGCCGGCCCGACGCACACTGGTCACATGGCCATTCCGCTCCCCCGCCCGACCGCCGTCGTCGGTCTCACCCGCTCCGCCCTCGACCAGGCGTTCGGTTCCGCCGCCTCGTTCGCCGCCGTGCCGGCCCGCGCGTTCGCGGTGCTCGACGGGGTGGAGGCCCTGCTGGGCCGGATCAACGGCGTGGTGGACCGGATCGAGGCGACGCTGGACCGGACCGACCGGGTGCTCACCGACGCCGAGGGCGCGGTCCGCGAGGTCGCCGTGATCAGCGCGGCCGCGACCGGCGCAATCGAGACCGCCACCGAGGTCGCCGCCGCCGCGGCCGTGGTGGTCGCCGAGGCCGAGCGGGTCTCCGGGGCGGCGGCCGTGGTGGTGGGCGAGGCCGAGAAGGTGGCCCGGGCCGCCGGCGCGGTGGTCGCCGAGGCGGACGCGGTGGCCGGCCGGGCCGCCGGCACGATCGTGGTCGCGGAGGGCGCCGCCGGCGTCGCCAGCGAGCTGCTGGCGGCGTACGAGCCGGCGCTGCGCCGGGGCGCGCCGATGGCGGACCGGTTCGTGGCGGAGCTCAGCCAGGAGGAGGTCACCGCAGCCATCCGGCTGGTCGACGAGCTGCCGAAGCTCAAGCAGCACCTCACCGCCGACGTGCTGCCGATCCTGGCCACCCTGGACCGGGTCGGGCCCGACCTGCACGACCTGCTCGACGTCACCCGTGACCTGAAGCTCGCCGTCGCCGGCATCCCCGGCCTGGGCATGCTGCGCCGCCGGGGCGAGCGCCTGACCGACGAACCGGCGGAGTGACCGCCACCCCGACCGGTCAGCCGGCCGGCGGGGTGTAGAGCTCGTCGATCTCGGCCCGGCGGGGCAGCGCCACCGAGGCGCCGAGCCGGCGTACGCAGGCCGCACCGGCCGCCGCCGCCCAGTGCACCGCGTCGAGGACGTCCCGGCCCTCGCCCCAGGCCACCGCGAGCGCGGCGGTGAAGGCGTCACCGGCGGCCGTGGTGTCGACCACCTCGACCGGCACGGCCGGGACGTGGACATTGGCGCCGTCCCGGTCGACGTACCACGCGCCCTGCCCGCCGAGGGTGAGCACCGCCCGGGGGACCAGGTCCAGCAGCGCTCGTGGCTCGTCCCGGCCCCGGCCGGTCAGCGCCTGCGCCTCGGGTTCGTTGACCACCAGCAGGTCCACCGCGGCCAGCAGCTCGGCGGGCACCTGCCGGGCCGGCGCCGCGTTGAGGATCACCCGGGTACCCGCCTCGCGGGCGGTCACCGCCGCGGCGGTCACCGTCTCGACCGGGATCTCCAGCTGCGCGACCAGCACGTCCGCCTCGCGTACGGCGTGCAGCTCGCCGTCGGTGAGGCCGGTGAAGGCGGCGTTGGCGCCGGGGGTGACCAGGATGACGTTCTCCCCGACGGTGTTGACCATGACCAGCGCGACCCCGGAGGCGCCGTAGACCACCCGGAGCTGGCCGGTGTCCACCCCCGCAGCGGTGATCCGGGCGCGCAGGGTGACGCCGAACGCGTCGGAGCCGATCGCGCCGAGGAAGGCGCAGGAGGCGCCGGCCCGGACCGCGGCGACGGCCTGGTTGGCGCCCTTGCCGCCGGGGACCATGACGAACTCGCTGCCGAGCACCGTCTCACCCGGTCGGGGCAGGGTCGGACCGGTCGCGACCAGGTCCATGTTCGCGCTGCCCACCACGACCACCCGGGTCTGCCGCACCACGACCTCCTGCCGAGAAGCACCTGGCGGCGATTCGGGGACCTCGCCGTGGTCCGTGACCCGCGTCAGGCGGCGCGGGCGGTGTACCGCTCGCCGTGCCGCTCGACCACCAGCGGCAGGCCGAAGGTCGTGGAGAGGTTGTCGCCGGTGAGCGTGTCACCCAGCAGCCCCTGCGCGACGACCCCACCGTCGCGCAGCAGCAGCGCGTGGGTGAAGCCGGGCGGGATCTCCTCGACGTGGTGGGTGACCAGGACCATCGCCGAGGCGTCCGGGTCGTACGCCAGCTCGGCCAGCCGGGCCACCAGGTCCTCGCGGCCACCGAGGTCGAGCCCGGCGGCCGGCTCGTCGAGCAGCAGCAGCTCCGGGTCGGTCATCAGGGCGCGGGCGATCTGGACCCGCTTGCGCTCGCCCTCGGACAGGGTGCCGTACGTCCGCTCGGCGAGGTGCCCCATGCCGAGCTGCCCGAGCAGGGTCCGGGCCCTCGTCTCGTCGCTGCGGTCGTAGCTCTCCCGCCAGCGGCCGACCACGGACCAGGCGGCGGTGACGACGACGTCGCTGACCTTCTCCTCGGCCGGGACCCGCTCGGCCAGGGCGGCGGTGGAGAGGCCGATCCGCATCCGCAGCTCGTTGACGTCGGTGCGGCCGATCCGCTCGCCGAGCACGTGCGCGACGCCGGTGGTCGGGTGCAGTCGGCCGGCCGCCAGGTTGAGCAGGGTCGTCTTGCCCGCCCCGTTGGGCCCGAGCACGACCCAGCGCTCGTCGAGCTCGACGCGCCAGTCCAGGTCGTGCAGGAGCGCGGTGCCGGAGCGTCGTACGCCGACGCCGTCCAGGCTGACCACCAGATCCGCGTCCACGGGCGAGGGGGCGGCGGCGCGCGGGACGCCCGGGATCAGGTCACCAGTCACCGTGCCATCCAATCACGCGGGCCGCGCGGTGCCCCCCACGGGCGGCGGCCCCGCCTTAGGGTGAGGCCCCGTGTCATTGGTCACCACACCCGGAGGACGTATGCGCGACCGTAGTCGGCGGGGCCGCGGATGAGCGCGGTCATCGAGATCGAGGGGCTGCGCAAGGTCTTCCGTACCCTGCGGCGCGGGCCCCGGGTGGCGGTGGACGGCTTCGACATGGTGGTCGAGGCCGGTCAGGTGCACGGGTTCCTCGGTCCGAACGGCTCCGGCAAGACCACCACGCTGCGCGCCCTGCTCGGGCTGGTCAACGCCGACGCGGGTCGGATGAGCGTGCTCGGCGAGCCGGCCCCGGAGCAGCTGGGCCGGGTGGCCGGCCGGGTCGGCGCGATCGTGGAGAGCCCGCAGTTCTTCGGCAACTTCACCGGGCACAAGACGCTGCGGCTGCTCGCGGTGGCCGGCGGGGTGCCCGTCAGCCGGGTCGACGAGGTGCTGGACCAGGTCGGGTTGCACGATCGCGGCAACGACCGGGTCAAGGGTTACTCGCTGGGCATGAAGCAGCGGCTGGCGGTGGCGTCGGCGCTGCTCAAGAACCCGGAGCTGCTGATCCTGGACGAGCCGGCGAACGGCCTGGACCCGGCCGGCATCCGGGAGATGCGCGACCTGATGCGCTCGCTGGCCGAGGCCGGGGTGACGGTGCTGGTCTCCAGCCACATCCTGGCCGAGATCCAGCTGATCTGCGACCACGTGACGATCATCTCGCGGGGCCGTCGGGTGGCGGCCGGCCGGGTGGACGACGTGCTGGCGGGCTACGACCAGCACGAGTGGCAGATCCGGGTGGCCGAGCCGGCGCGGGCCGGCGAGCTGCTGCGGGCGGCCGGCCTGGCGGTCGCCGAGCGCGATGGTCTGCTGGTGGTCGGCGGCGCGGACGAGCCGGAGCTGATCAGCCGCACGCTGGGCGAGCAGGGGCTGTGGCTGCGCGAGCTGACCCCGATCCGGCCGGACCTGGAGAGCGTCTTCCTGGAACTGACCGGCGCCGCGCCGCATCCGACACTGCCGAGGCAGCCGGGCGGTCCCGTGCTGCCCGGGGAGGGACCCGACGAGCCGATGATCGACCTCGACGTGCCGACCGCCCGGGGGGTGGACGCGTGAACCTGATCCGCGCCGAGTTGGAGCGGCTGGCCGCCCGCCGCTTCGTCCAGCTCATGGTGGTGCTGTTGGCGCTGGCCTTCGCCGTGACCACGGCGACCACGCTGGCCGGTTCGCACCAACCGACGCCGGGCGAGCTGGCCTCCGCCCGGTCGCAGGCCGCCGAGACGATCCGCGGCATGGAGGCGGACCACGAGCGCTGCCTGAGGATCAAGAGCGGGGAGATCCCGGTCGGCGAGGACACCGGCTACCTGCCGGCGGACTGCAGCGAACTGGACCCGGCGCTGCGGGATCGGCTGCCGGTGACCGCCGACTACCTCATCAACGTCTTCGTCTTCGCCCAGCAGGCCCGGGGGCTGCTCTACTTCCTGATCGCGTTCCTGGCGCTGTTCGGATTCCTGGTCGGTGCCTCCTACATCGGCGCCGACCTGAACTCCGGCGGGGTGGTCAACCTGCTGCTGTGGCGGCCGCGCCGGCTCGCCGTGCTCGGCGCGAAGCTGGGCACGCTGCTCGGCGTGGTGGCGCTGCTGTCGGTGGTGGCGACGGCGGTCTACCTCGCCACGTTCTGGACGATCGCGCAGACGGCCGGCCTGCCGGGCCGGCTGGACGGGGAGTTCTGGCAGTCGCTCGGGGCGATCTGGGGCCGGGGCTTGGTGGTGGTGCTGCTCGCCGCCGCGGGTGGCTTCGCGGTCGCCACGCTGGGCCGGCACACCTCGGCGGCGCTCGGGGTGGTGGCCGCGTACACGGTGCTCTGGGAGCTGGGCGCGCGGCTGGTGATGGAGATCGTCGGCACCCCCCGCCCGGAGCAGTTGCTGCTCTCCAGCTACCTGATGGTGTGGCTGAGGGGTCGGATGATGTTCTGGGACGACTCGGCGAACTGCGGCGACGGCACCCCGTTCTGCGCCGGCGGCAGCTACGCCATCACGGCGGGGCCGGCGCTGCTGGTGCTGCTGGCGCTGACCGGCGCGGTCACCGCCGCCGCGTTCGCCGTGTTCCGCCGGCGCGACCTGGTCTGACAGTGCCGTGCCGGGGAGCCGGCCACCCGCCCGGGTGCGACAAGATCTTGCCGCGCCCGGGCGGGTAGTGAAGAATTCCTTCACATGGCGGACGGCGGAGCAACGGCACTCCGCGCCGGCCGGTCAGCCGACGGTCGACCCGAAGACCTCGTCCCGGACGGCGTCCAGGGCGGTCCGCAGCGCGCCACGCAGGATCGGCTCCTCGGTGAGGCCGGTCGGCACCACCCGGGGACGGACCAGGGTGATCGCGGCGACCTCGTGCTGCACCCGCTCCGCCAGGGCCACGCCGCCGGCCTGGCCGACATCGCCGGCCAGCACCACCAGCGGCGGGTCCAGCACCACACAGGTGCTGGCCACCCCGAGGGCGAGTCGCCGGGCCAGCTCGTCGAGGACCGGCTCGCCGGCGGTCCCGGCGGCGATGGCCGCCCGTACCGCCCCGGCGGCGTCCTCGTGCTCGAACCCGTGCTCCCGGGCCACCGCCCGGACCGCGTCCGCGCCGGCGAGCTGCTGGAACGCGGGCTTGGCCCGGCGGGAGACGTCCCGCGGGATCGGCACCCCGGGCACCGGCAGGTAGCCGATCTCGCCGGCCGCGCCGCTGCTGCCGTGGTGCAGCCGGCCACCCAGCATGATCGCCAGGCCCACGCCGGCGCCCACCCAGACCAGAACGAAGTCGGCCACGCCCTGCGCCGCGCCGGACTGCGCCTCGGCGACGGCGGCCAGGTTGACGTCGTTCTCGAAGACGACCGGGGTGTGCAGGTCCTCCCGGAGGGCGGCGAGCAGGCCGCGGTGCCAGCGGGGCAGGTTGAAGGCGAACGTGATGTCGCCACTGGCCGGGTCCACCAGGCCGGGGGTGCCCAGCACCACCCGTCGTACGCTGGCCAGCTGCGCGCCGGCGCTGCTGGCCGCCTGCACCACCGCGTTGTGCACCACGCCCACCGGGTCGTCGGTGTCGCGGGTGGACTGCTCGACCCGGCCGATGACCGCCCCGGTGATGTCGGCGCACGCGGCGACCACCCGCTCCGCCCCCACGTCCACGCCGACGACGTGCGCGCTGCCCGGCCGTACGGCGTAGAGCTGAGCGTTCGGGCCCCGCCCGCCGGCCTGCTCGCCGACCCGGGCGACCAGGCCGCGCTCCTCCAGCCGCTCCACCAGCTGCGAGGCGGTGACCTTGGACAGCCCGGTCAGCTCACCGAGCCGGGCGCGGGTCAGCGGACCGCGTTCGAGCAGCAGCTCCAGGGCGGCGCGGTCGTTGAGCGCCCGCAACAGGCGGGGGGTGCCGGGCAGCCGGGTCGCACTCATGACACGTCCTCTGGTTTCCGTCGACTTCTTGACCACATAGCTCTGGTAAGGGGTGCCCGTAGCGTATCGGCCACCCCGCCACGCGGAACTCGGACGACCCGTCCACCGCGATGCGACACTCGTGCCGTCCGGCACCGAAAGGGGGACTCACGTGGGCCTGGATCCAGGACTGCGCCGGCTCGCGCTCGGCACGCTGCTCGCCGCGTACCCGGGACCGGTGCCGCCGGACTGGGCGGTCGCGCTGGTGGCCGAGGGACTGGCCGGGCACACCCTGTTCGGCACCAACGTCCACGATCCGGCCCAGGTGGCGGCGAGCACCGCCGCGCTACGGGCCGGCCGATCCGACGTGCTGGTCGCGATCGACGAGGAGGGCGGCGACGTCACCCGGTTGGCGCACGCCACCGGCAGCCCGTACCCCGGCAACGCCGCGCTCGGCGCGGTCGACGACCCGGCGCTCACCCGCGCGGTCTACGCCGCCATCGGCGCCGAACTGGCCGCGCTCGGCGTCACCGTCAATCTGGCCCCGACGGTCGACGTCAACACCGCCGACGAGAACCCGGTGATCGGCACCCGCTCGTTCGGCGCCGATCCGGCCCGGGTGGCCGCGCACTCGGCCGCCGCCGTGCGGGGCCTCCAGTCCGTCGGGGTCGCCGCCTGCGCCAAACACTTTCCGGGGCACGGCGCCACCGTCGCCGACTCCCATCACGAGCTGCCCACCGTGGACGTGTCGCCGGCCCTGCTGCGCGAGCGGGACCTGCCCCCCTTCGCCGCGGTGATCGAGGCCGGCACCCGGGCGATCATGACGGCGCACATCCGGGTGCCGGCGCTCACCGGGGAGGGGCCGGCCACGTTCAGCCGAGCCGTCCTGGTCGACCTGCTGCGCGACGAGTACGGCTTCACCGGCACGGTGATCACCGACGCGCTGGAGATGAAGGGCGCCGCGCTGGCCGCCGGCGGGGTGGGGCCGGCCGCGGTCCGCGCGCTGGCCGCCGGCGCCGACCTGCTCTGCGTTGGCGCCAAGGTGGACGCCACGCTGGTCGAGCGGGTGGCCGCCGAGATCGTCGAGGCGATCTCGGGCGGCCGGCTGGACCGGTCCCGGGTGGAGGAGGCGGCCGGCCGGGCCGCCGCGCTCGCCGCTTCGACCCGGGCCGCCGAGCCACCCGCCCCGGGCCCCGACGGCCTCGGGTACGACGCCGCCCGCCGGGCCCTGCGGGTGGAGGGCGACATCACCGGGCTGGGCCGGGCACTGGTGGTGCAGTTGCACACCGCCTCCACCATCGCCGAGGGCCGGGTGCCGTGGGGCCTGGGCCCGCACCTCGCGGCCGCCGAGGAGGTCCGGGTGATCGCCGCCGAGACCGACCCGATCGCGCTGGGTCAACTCGCCGCCGGGCGCCCGATCGTGCTGGTCGGACGGCACCTGCACCGGCTGCCGGGCGGCGCCGAGCTGGTCGACGCGCTGGCCGCGGCGTACCCGGTGACAGTGGTGGAGATGGGCTGGCCGGGCCGGTGGCGGCCGACCGGGGCGCGGGCCTTCGTGACGACGTTCGGCGCGAGCCACGCCAACGGGCGGGCCGCCGCGGAGGCGCTCGGGCTCACCCGCTGACCCGGGCGCGGTCAGGGGCGCCGGCAGGGGCCGCCCGGGGCGGTCCCGTCCGGGTCACCGTGGGGAAAGTCCGAGCAGGGCGTCGACGGCGGTGATCCGCAGCACCCGCGCCACCACCGGTTGCGGGTCGGCGATGCGGAGGCTGGCACCCCGGCCGACCGCCTCGGCCGCGCCGCCCAGCAGGGCGGCCACGCCGGTGGAGTCGATGAACGTGACGCCGGCGAGGTCGACCACGATCTCGACCAGGTCGGGCCGGTCGAGGACGTCGTCGAGGGCCCGCTCCAGGACGCCGACGCTGGCCATCTCGAGCTCGCCCACGGGCCGGAGCACCGCCCGGCCGGGCTCCGCGTGCGAGGTCCGCATCTGCATGGCCGTCCCCACCGCTGAAAGGTTCACGGCGCCGATCGCCGCGGCCCGACCATACCGGGGCCGCGCCGGCGTCGGCCAGCGCCGACCGGCCGCCCACTCTTGAACGCGTTCAACTTCTACCCTACGCTGAGCTTGTCCTTGATTTGAACGTGTTCAAGAGAGGCGTCGAGATGGACGTGAAGGTCTGGATGTACCTGGCCTACCTGGTCGTCAGCATCGGGCTGACGATCTGGGTCGCCCGGGCCCTGTCCCGCAACGGGCTGGTCTTCCTGGAGGACGTCTTCGCCGAACCGCGGCTGGCCAACGCGGTGAACAGCCTCCTGGTCGTCGGCTTCTACCTGCTCAACCTCGGCTACGTCACGGTGGCGATGAAGCACGAGGAGCCGGTGGCATCGGCGAGCCAGGCGATGGAGGAGCTCTCCCTCAAGATCGGCCTGGTGCTGCTGGTCCTCGGCGCGCTGCACTTCTTCAACGTCTTCGCCCTCAACCGGTACCGCCGCAGCCGACTCCGCCAGTTCGCCACCCACCCGCCGCTCGCCCCGGCCGGTCGGCTGCCGGTGCCGCCCGGCCCCGCGTACGCCGGTCCCGAGTTCGCCGGCCCCGGCCCGCAGCCGAGCGGACCCGGCGCGGGACCGGCCCGCCCGGCCCCGCCGACGCCGGCGCGATGAGCGTCCCGCCGACCGGCGGCGCGGGGGAAGCCCTCGCGGACCCCACCGGGCACGGGGCCGGTGGGGTCCGCGGGTTCACCGTCCTCTACGACGCGCACTGCCCGCTCTGCCGGGCCGCCCGGCGCTGGCTAGCCGGCCGGCCGCAGCTCGTACCCCTGGAGTTCGTGCCGGCCGGTTCCGCCGCGGCCCGGCGGCGCTTCCCCGGCCTAAACCACGACGCGACGCTGCGGGATCTGACCGTGGTGGCCGACACCGGCGAGGTGTACGCCGGGGACGGCGCCTGGCTGGCCTGCCTCTGGGCGCTGGCCGACCACCGGGCCCGGGCCGAGCGGTTGGCCCGACCGCACCTGCTGCCGCTCGCCCGGCGGGTGGTGTCGGCCGCCTCCTCGGTCCGTGAACTGGTCCGCGAACCCTGGCCCGACCCGGGATACGGTGACGACGATGAGCGAGCAGACTGCGCCGACGACCGGTGCCGGCGCCCCGACGACCGGCGAGACGGCGACCCTGCGTGGTGAGCAGACCCGCCAGCTGATCCTGGACACCGCGCTGCGGTTGTTCCGGGAGCGCGGGTACGCCCGGACCACCATGCGCGCCATCGCCCAGGAGGCCGGCGTGGCGGTGGGTAACGCCTACTACTACTTCGGCTCGAAGGACCACCTGATCCAGGAGTTCTACGCGGAGACCCAGGTCGAGCACCGCGCCGCCGCCGCGGCGGTGCTCGACCGGGAGCGTGGCTTCGCCGGGCGGCTGGGCGGGGTGCTGCACGCCGGCGTCGACGTGCTCACCCCGTACCACGAGTTCGCCGGGACCTTCTTCAAGACCGCGGCCGACCCGGAGTCGCCGCTGAGCCCCTTCTCCACCGAGTCGTCCTCGCCGCGGCACGCGTCGATCGCGCTGTTCCGCGAGGTGCTGGAGGGCTCCACCGCCCGGGTCGACCCGGACCTGCGCGCCGAGCTGCCGGAGCTGCTCTGGCTGGCGTACATGGGAGTGGTCCTCTACTGGGTGCACGACCGGTCGCCGGGGCAGGCCCGGACGCGACAGCTGATCGACGGGGCGGTGCCGCTCGTGGACCGGCTGGTGGGGCTCACCCGGCTGCGCGTGCTGCGCCCGGTCACCGGTCAGGTGCTCACCCTGATCCGCACGCTGCGTCACTGAGCCCACGAAGGGTGCCGAGTTGCTCCGCCGCAGCTCAAGTCCACTACCGGACAAGCAGAAACAACCGTTGAACCCTTGCTCGCAAGTCCGTCCGTACGTAGCGTGACGACCATCAGGACTGGCCGGCGGGAGCGCCGGCTCACGGAGGGGCCTGGGGAAGGCTGCGGACCGTGGTATCCGGCCCGGGATCCACGGTCCGCGCCCGCCGTCCCGGGCCGCGCCAGGCGGCCCCGGGACGGCGGTGGTTCAGCGCTGCGCCCTTCGAGGCGAATCCGCCGCATCCGCATGGCCGGTCACGGCGGGTACACCCCGTACGACCACCAGCCACGGTCGGGGAAGCCGGCCGCCTCCGCCACCCGGGCGGACGCGACGTTGCCCGGGTCGTTCCGGTAGGTCGGCACGGCGCCCTCGTCGAGCACCCGGCGGGCCGCCTGGGCGACCAGCCGGCGACCCAATCCCCGGCCGCGTGCTCCCGGCACCGTCCCGACCGCCAGCTCGTGCCCGTAGGCGTCGTGCCGCTTGATCCCCACCCCGGCCAGGTAGCCGCCGTTGTTGTCCCGGACCACCAGCACCTCCCGGTCGAACAGGTGCAGCCAGCCCGGGAACCCGGGATCGGTCGGCGCGGTCCACTCCCCCACGTCAGGCAGCGGAGCCGGGGCGAGACACCACCGGAACGTGTCCCGGTGCAGCGCCCACTCCGGCTGGCCGACGGCGGCCGGGAGCCCGGCGAGCAGCTCGGGCTCCGGCCGCCGGCTCAGCGCCCGGATCGCCTCGACCCGCTCCGGCGGCACCGAGAGCACCGTGCTGCCGCCGGCCCGGACCGCGATCGCCGGGCGGAGCCGCCCGTCCCAGGCCGGTCGCCCGCGCCGCCGGGAGCTGACGACGTGCAGCCCGGGCCCGGCCGGCCACTGGCCCAACCAGGTGACCAGGTGCAGGTAGAGACGCCGGTCCAGCACCGGATCACACCTCCTCCGCCCGCCCGGGGCACGGCTCTCACGACATGATCACCGTACGCCGGACCGGAGCGCGCGGTGCACCCTTCAGTGGTGCACGGCGTCGCCTTCGGGCACCTCGGCCGCGCCGTGCGCCGCAGGGTCGTGGTGGTAGCGGTGCACCACCGCGTGGCCCCGGCCGCGGCCGATCAACGCCCGGTTGACGGGCACGGTCACCAGGAAGGCCACCGCGAGCGCCAGCACCAGGCTGATCCAGAAGAGCGGACTGGTCAGGCCCGCCTCCATCGCGCCGGGGATGGCGAGGACGATGGCGTTGTCGACCACCTCCATCACCGTGATGCTCACCGTGTCGGCGGCCAGCGCCACCCCGACGGCCGCGCGCAGCGGCACGCCGGAGCGGAGCACCGGCCGGATGGTGAGCGAGTAGCCAAAGACGAAGGCCAGGGCCACCGCCAGCACGACGGTGGGCAGGGTGGACCAGCCCAGCGCGGTGCCGATCACCATGCCGAGCACCTCGCCGATCGCGCAGCCAGTGAGGCAGTGCAGGGTCGCCGCGACCGCCAGTCGGGTCAGATTCACGTTCTCCATGTCGCCACCGTATACCCCCTAGGGGTATCAGCCAAGGGGACCGCCGGAGGGGTTGGGATGCCGGTACGGCGGGTAGGCGTACCGAAGAACACCGATGGGTCGACCCGAACGGCCGACTGGACACCGGAACCAGAGGCATCGATCGTGCGTCATATCTATTTCCATACATGTACAAGTTTCTTTGGGACGGTAAGGGCATGCCGAATCAGCCGAACGACCGGTACCAGCAGGACACCGAACGGGCCTGGCGGGTGGCCGAGGCCGCCGGGCGGTTCCCGGCCCAGCCGCGGTACCGCGAAGCCCGGGCCGGACGGGCCACCAACGCGCCGCTCTCCTGGAGCGACCTCAACAGCCTGCCGGCCGGCACCTCGTCCCGGCGCGGCCTGACCGCCCGCTGACCCGACGGGACGCCGCACGGGAAGGCGGCGACACACCGGGACCGTCCCACCGGGGCATTCGCACACCTGTCGGGTAGCGTCTTGTGGTCCGAAACCCGGTCCACCGACAGGAGAAGCTCAGCGCATGGGCAAGAAGACGATCCACGTCTCCGACTTCAGCGGCGAGGTGCTGCGACCCGACGACGAGGTGGTCAAGGTCGTCGTGCTGGAGCACCCCGACCTGGTGGCCGGGCCCGTACAGCTGGACGCCACCCCGGTCGAGGTGGAGGCCATCGACGACGCGGCCCTCGACGTGGCGGTGGTGGAGATCCACGACCGCCACGGTCACGGCGAACCGCGCCGGGTGGTGCTCACCGCCAGCGAGTTCGACGCGATGGCCACCGACGTGCCGATGGCGCAACTACTGAGGACGGCCGAGCGGGTCCGCCCGCCCAAGGCACGCAAGAACGCGGAGAAGGTCGACTACGGCACCATCGAGCACGCGGGTCGGCCGCACCGGGGCCGGGTCACCGAGGAGGAGGCCCGGCTGGTCCGGGAGCGGCTCGACGAGGTCAACAAGCGCCTCGCCGACGCGGGCATCCGGCAGGTCGACCCGGCCGACCCGGAGCACGCCGCCCGGTACGGCTTCCCCACCACCGCCTGACCCGTCCCACGGTCAGGCCGACACGACACCGCCGGTGACCGGGCGTCCCGGTCGCCGGCGGTTCGTCGCGTGGGCGGTGGATCGTGGCCGTCGGCGTCGGGTCAGCGCTGAATCGTGATCGCGGCGAGGGTGGCGACGATCCAGTCCTCCACCGCCGACTTCCCCAGGCCCAGTCCGGAGAGCACGCCCGAGCCGTCCTCCTGCTCCAGCAGCGCGAGCAGGACGTGCTCGGTGCCGACGTAGTTGTGCCCGAGCCGCAGCGCCTCCCGGAAGGTGAGCTCCAGGGCCTTCTTGGCCTGCGCGTCGAACGGGATCAGGGCGGGCACCTGCTCGGCCGGCGGTGGCAGGGCGGCACTGGCCGCCTCCCGCACCCGCTCCAGCGGTACGCCCTCGGCGACGATCGCCCGGGCGGCGAGGGCCTCCGGCTCGGCGAGCAGCCCGAGCACCAGGTGTTCGGGGCGGATCTCGGCCTGACTGCCGCTCCGGGCCTCGTTCTGCGCGGCTATGACCACGTTGCGGGCCCGGGGGGTGAAGCGGCTGAAGCCGGCGCTCGGGTCGAGGGTGGCCGCCGCATCGGCCTTGGCGGCGGAGCGCTTCTGGGCGGCCTGCTTGCTGACCCCCATGCTGTTGCCGATCTCCGTCCAGGAGGCCCCGGACCGTCGGGCCTGGTCGACGAAGTGGCCGATCAGGTGGTCGGCGAGTTCGCCGAGGTGGTCGGCCGCGATCACCGCGTCGGTGAGCTGGTCGAGTGCGTCGGTGTGTGCCTTCTTGATCGCCCCGATCAGATCGTCGAGACGCACGGGATTGGTCACCTGGATTGGCTCCGTCATGCGTCAACCATAGGTTGACGGTCGCCGTGCGTCAACCACCGGTTGACGATCACGGCGCGGCCGCGCGTCCCCGGCTGTCGGGGACACGCGGCCGCGTGGTCGGAACGGTCAGCGTCCCGCCGGAACCGCCACCAGTTCCCGGGCGGCCTCGCGGGCGGGTGCCGGCCGACGACGGTTCACCGGGCGGCGCGGCGACGGCACGACCAGCGCCGCCAGCAGGGCGGCCAGGGCGAGCCCGGTCAGCACCAGGAAGCCCAGGGTGAAGCCGGCCTCCCGGGGCAGCCCGTTCGCCTGCGGGTGCGCGGTGATCACGCCGCTCACCACGGCCGCGCCGATCGCGCCGCCGATGGTGCGGATGTTCGCGTTCATGCCGGTCGCCACGCCGGTCTGCCCGGCCGGCACGTTGCCCACGATCAGGTTGGCCATCGAGGCGAAGGCCAGCCCGATACCGAGGCCGACCAGGGCGCCGGCGATCCCGACCTCCCAGCGGGTGTCGTGCGCCACAGTCAGCATCGCGGCGGCGAGCACGTTGAAGGCGGCTCCCGTGGCGAGCTGCGCCTTCGGGCTGAAGCCCGACTCCAGCCGGCCGGCGAGGAGACCGGCGACGAACATCGCGACCAGCATCGGCAGCATGAGCAGGCCGGCCTGGGTGATGCTGGCGCCGAAGCCGTAGCCGGCCACGGTCGGGGTCTGCACGAACTGGGGCAGGAACGCGTAGACGGAGAACATCGACGCGCCGTAGAGCAGGGCGACCAGGTTCGTCGTCCAGACGCCGGGCAGCCGCATCATCCGCATGTCGATCAGCGGGTTGCGGGAGCGGACCTCGGTGACCAGCCAGCCGGCGAAGAGCACCGCGGCCAGCGCCAGCAGGCCGAGCACCCGGCCCGAGCTCCAGCCCCAGGCGGCACCCTTGCTGATCGGCAGCAGCAGGGCGACCAGCCAGCCGGAGAGCAGCAGGGTGGCCCGCCAGTCGATGCGTCCGGCGGTGCGCACGGGCGACTCGGGCACGAAGAGGTGCGCGGCGACGGCGGTCAGGCCGACGACGGCCATCGGGATCCAGAACAGCCAGCGGTAGTCGAGGGCGGTGACGATCGGGCCGGCGAGCACGACGCCCAGCCCGCCGCCGGCGGCGACGATCGCCGAGATGGCGGCGACCGCGGAGGAGACCCGCGCGGCGGGGAACTCGTCGCGGATGATCCCGAACGAGAGCGGGAAGACGGCGCCGCCAACGCCCTGGACCACCCGGGCGGCGATCAGCACGCCGATGCTCGGCGCCACGGCGGCCAGCAGACAGCCGAAGGCGAGCGCGGCGAGGGAGACGACCAGCATCCGCTCCTTGCCGACCATGTCGCCCACCCGGCCCAGGATCGGCGTGAAGATCGACGCGGAGAGCAGGTATGCGGTCAGCACCCAGGTGACGGTGTTCTGGGAGGTGTGCAGGTCGTGCTGGATGGTCGGCAGTACCGGGGTGATCAACGACTGGAGCAGCGAGAAGGACCCGGCCCCGGCGGCCAGCACGAGGAAGGTGAGCCGGCGCGAGCCGCGTCGGACGCTCTCTGTCACAGCAGGAACTCCAATATCAGGTACGGGTGAGCGGGTCGTCGCGGACGACGGTCGAGCGGAGGTCTGGGCGACGTCGGGCATGAGGGCTCCTCGGTCGGGGCGGGTGGGGCCGGTCGCCTGCGCGGCGTCGACGGCGCGGAATCCCGGGGTAAGCTATCCGGAGGCAAGGCTCCGGTCAGTTCCGGAGGGGTGCCTCCACTAAGCTAGCGGAGGGTTGCCTCCGTTTGCAACCGAGGTGAGGTGACGTACGTCATGACCGGCGCGGGGCAGGCTTCCGACGTCTTCGCGCGACGGCCCAAGCGGGCCGACGCCCGACGCAACTACGAGGCCCTGATCGCGGCGGCCCGCGAGGTGTTCGCCGAGGCCGGCGCCGCCGCCTCGCTGGAGGAGGTGGCCCGCCGCGCCGGGGTGGGCATCGGCACCCTCTACCGGAACTTCCCCACCCGGAGGGACCTCTTCGAGGCCCTCTACGTCGAGGAGGTCCGGGAGCTCAGCCGGTCCGCCGCCGACCTGGGCGACCTGCCCCCGTGGGACGCCCTCGTCGCCTGGCTGCACCGCTTCATCGGCTACGTCGCCACCAAGCGGGCCCTCGCCGAGGAGCTGGTGCACGACTCCGAGGTCTTCCGCAGCTGCCGGACCGAGATCTACACCGCGGGCGAGCCGATGATGCGCCGCGCCCAGGCGGCCGGGGCGGTCCGCGACGACATCAGCTTCGACGACGTGGTCCGGCTGCTCAGCGGCCTCACCATGGCCCAGTTCCCACAGCCGGAGCAGCGCGACCGGGTGCTCGGCATCGCCCTCGACGGGCTGCGCCCCCCGACCTCACGCTGACGCGGCCCGACGCCCCCGAGGTCGCCCGCATGCCGAACGATTTCACCGCAACGGTCCGACATGCGTTCCGGGTGTCCCACCAGAGGTCGAGTACCCCGCTCGAGTCCCGCTCCGGCGCCGGCGTCCACGTGGTGGGCACGATCGACGGGCGGACGGCGTACCTCAAGGTCACGCCGGCCACGCTGGGGCCGCAGGCGATCGCGGCCGCCCGGCGGGAACTGCGCTTCTACCAGGACCTCGCGCCGCTCGCGCCGGTACGCACGCCGCGGCTCCTGAACCGCCTGGACGCCGAAGACGGTGTGGCCGCGCTGTTCGAAGCGGCGGGCGACACCGTGGACGCTGCGACGTGGACGGCGCGGATGTGGGCGGACCTCGGCGCGGGGCTGGCCGGCCTGCACGACATGCCGTTGCCGACGGGTGGCGACTGGAGTCGCCCCGACGCGTTGCGGACGGCGCTCACCGACCCGGACACGGACCGGATCACCGCCTTCTGGGCTCCCACGCTCCCTCAGCTCGCCGCGCTCCTCGATCGGCGCGTCGAGTTCGCCGAGCAGCTCGACGCGCTGCCGCCGGTCCTCGTCCACGGCGACTGCCACCCGGGCAACCTCCTGCACTCCGCCGGCTCACTGGTGTTCTGCGACTGGCAGGCGGCCGGCATCGGCAGGCCCACCGCGGACCTCGCCTTTCCCAGCGTCCGGGCCACACCCCACGGCACCATGGTTCCCCCGGTGCTGGTCGACGCGTACCTGGATGCTCGGCAGGTCGACCGCCCCGTGCTGGAACGCGCGCTCCTGGCGGAGGAACTCGCCATCCTCGTCTTCCTGTGGCCGCCGTTCGCGGCGCTCAACAGCTCGGTGGGAGTCGCCCGCGTCCGTCGGCGGGCCCGCGTCCTCGCCGAGCAGTGGCACGACTGAGACACCGGGCGGCGGTGGCACTCGACGCCCGGTCCTGCCGGGATCAGCGGACATCGACCCGTATGGTGGTGCCGTGATCACCTGCGTCGTGCATTACACCATCGACCCCGCGCAGATCGAGGCGTTCGAACGCTTCGCCCGCGCGTGGATGCGGCTGGTGGCCAAGCACGGTGGTGTGCACCACGGCTACTTCCTGCCCGCCGAGGGAGCCAGCGACCAGGCCGAAGCGCTGTTCAGCTTCGAAAGCCTGGCAGCCTACGAGCGTTACCGGGCACAGTTCGGCAACGACCCGGAGTTCGTCGCGGCCGACCACATCCGTGACGACTCCGGTTGCGTCCTGCGGTACGAGCGCACGTTCATGCGACCGCTCCTGCCGACCAATTGAACGCGCACTTTTCTGCCGCCATGAGCACGGTCACGCCGAGGTGAGTGTGGCCGGGCCCGGCGCGCCGACCACACTCCCCACCGTCCGTGCCGTCAGCCGATGACCGAACCGACGAGTTGGCGCCCGCCGTTGATCTAGTGGAAGTGCGCGGGGGTTCTCGGTCACGGGTCGAGGGCTAATCTCTGGGCCATGTCCGCCCCCGTGCAGCGTCCGCTGCTGTTCCTTGACGTGGACGGCACCCTCATCCCGTTCGGAACGCCACCGGCGGCACCGCCGGGCACGCCGCGCCACCAAACCCACCTACAGGTTCCACCGGACGACGCCCATCCGTTGCTGCACAGGGTCGAGCCGGAACACGGCCGCCTGCTGTCCGCCCTGTCCTGTGATCTCGTGTGGGCGACGACGTGGATGAGTGACGCGAACGACGTACTGGCTCCGCTGCTCGGACTGCCGGCCCTGCCGGTCGTGGACTGGCCCGACTCAGACGAGGACGGCGCCCTGCACTGGAAGACCCGCGGCCTGGTCGAGTGGGCGCAGGGGCGTCCCTTCGTGTGGGTAGATGACGAGATCTCCCCTATCGATCGCGTCTGGGTGTCCGCCCATCACCACGGCCTGGCCCTGCTGCATCGGGTCGACCCTCGTCACGGCCTGACCGAACGCGACTTCACTGTCATCAAAGACTGGCTCGAACAGGTGTAACGCCACGAGCTTCACCCGCCCGCCGCCGCCTTGATGATCAGCGACGGTGGGGATCGACTCGCCTCGTCATGAACACAACAGACAGTCGCGCCGGGTCTCGGGCCGTGACACGCCGAGGTAGCAGGACAGGGACCGCCCTCGATGACCATCGCGGAGGCGCGTCAGCATGGTCCGGTAGCGGCTGGTGTGCGCCATGCCCTACACAGGAGAGCGAATTCGCAGACGCCGAGCTGCCGCTTCAGGTGGTGCCCTTGGGCGGAAGGTCCTCTCCTAGCGCGCGCCGCAGCCGCACGTTGAGCCCTTGGATACCGGCACGCACGTCTGCCTTCGAATCATTGGCGATGAGGCCACATTGCACGATGTCGTGCCGCAGCCGAGCGAGCAGGGCAGCGAAGACCTCTTGCGGACCTTCGTCCACCAGGAAGATCAATTCCAGGTGCGCAGCTACACCGATCAGCACCTTGAGATCTTCTTCAGCCAGGCGCCCCGTGCCTGTCTCGTTCTGGTCGCTCATTCTCCTACTAGACCAGCCACGAGCCTCATTCCTCGGGCCGGGAGTGAGGTTCTGCCACCAAGGGCTGACCCGCGTTCCTCCGATGAGCCGCGTGACCGAGCGGGCGGCTGGCGAGTTGAGCCACGGATGACCCCTGGTCAACCCACGGACGGTGAGGTGCATGGACGACGGAGAACGCGAGCAGGCGCTGCTCACCGCCCTGACCACCGAGCATTTCGTGCTTCAGACCTCCCGCAGCACGACCGTCACCGAGTCGGTTGGTCGGGCGACCGTCTTCCTGTCCATGCTCTCTGCCGCGCTGATCGGGCTCGGCTTCGTCGCCAGCAACGCCGCGTTCGTCCGGCCGTACCTCGGGGCGGTGCTGCCGACGCTGGTGATCACCGGGCTGCTCACATTCCTGCGGCTGGTGCAGAACATGGTGGAGAACGAGCTGGATCTCGCGCGGATCCAGCGCATCCGGGCGTACTACCATCGCCGGCTGGCCGGCGACCACGACTTCTTCGTCGACGCGGTGCAGGGCGAGGGCATCATGCGGGCGACCTGGGCGGCGGTCGGTAACGCACCCCGGCGGGCGCAGCTGTTGCTGACTACGGCGGCGATGGTGGGCGCGGTGAACGGGCTGTTGGTGGGGCTCGTGGTCACGCTGCTGGCCGGGCTCGCGGGGCTGTCGTCCGGGTTCGCGATCGGCGTCGGCACCGTGCTGGCTCTGCTGGCCTTCGCCGCCGAGGTCGTCTACATCAACCGCGAGTCGATCTCCCAGCCCGGGTAGGGGTTACCCCGGGCCCGTTGCTGTCGGGACCCCCCGAAACGACATCTGGGCACCCACCCGTGAGGGTGAATGCCCAGATGATTGCTGGTGCGCCGCCAGGGACTCGAACCCCGAACCCGCGGATTAAGAGTCCGCTGCTCTGCCAGTTGAGCTAGCGGCGCTCGTTGGCAACGGAGAGAACACTAGCACGGCCCCTGAGCCGGGTTCCAATCCGATACCCGACTCCGCTCTTCGGTCGAGCTTACCGGGCAAAAGATCACTAAAGGCCCTGGCGCGCGGCTTCGGGGACCAAGGTCGGGCTCCGGATACGGCACGATGTCCGCCAGGCACGCGAGAACAGAGGTGGGAATGGGCAGGTTCACGCGGGGCGGGGCGATGGTGGGCGCTCTGGTCCTGGTGGCGTCGCTGGCACTGACAGGGTGCGGCGACGACGACAAGAAGGGTGCCGCGTTCGTCGGCGGTGGCGCTGCCACCCCGGGCACCAGCGCGCCGGCGTCCGACGACCCCGGGGCGACCACCGCACCGGCGCTCCCCAGCCTGTCGGTCACCCCGGCCGACGGCGCGGCGAACAAGCCGGTCAGCACCGAGATCAGCGCGAAGATCCCCGGCGGGGGCGAGGTGTCCTCGGTCACTCTCGTCTCGGCGGACGGCGACCGGGTCGAGGGGCGGATGCGCCGGGACGGCACCTCCTGGGTGCCGTCGACGCCGCTGGCGTACGGCACGAGCTACACCGCCACGGTGACCGGCACCGGCTCCGGCGGCGAGACGCACCGGGGCACCAGCACGTTCACCACGATGAGCAAGCCGAAGTCGATGATCAACTCCGGCCTCTACCTCTTCGACGACAAGTCGTACGGGGTGGCCATGCCGGTGGTCGTCGAGTTCCACCCGGGCATCCCGAAGAAGGACCGCGCGGCGGTGCAGAAGCGGATGTTCGTGAAGACCGACCCGCCGCAGCCGGGCGCCTGGCACTGGGTCTACAACGGCACCCAGGCCTACTACCGCGCGCCGGAGTACTGGCAGCCGGGCACCACGGTCGACGTCCGGATCGCGCTGGCCGGCATGCCGCTGAGCAACGGCCGGTACGGCAACGTCGACCGGTCGGCGACCGCGAAGATCGGCCGCTCCTTCGTGATGAAGGTCGACAACGCGACCAAGAAGATGGACGTCTACGAGGACGGCAAGCTGACCCGCACCTTCCCGGTCAGCCTGGGCAAGAAGAGCACTCCCTCCTCCAGCGGCACCATGGTGGTGATGGAGAAGAAGGAGAAGACCGTCTTCGACACCATGGACGATCCCGACCCGGCGAACCGCTACCGCACGGAGATCGACTTCGCCCAGCGGCTGACCTGGGGCGGCGAGTACATCCACGCGGCTCCCTGGTCAGAGGGGGTGCAGGGCCGGCAGAACGTCTCGCACGGGTGCGTCAACGTCTCGATGGCGGCCGCCCGCTGGCTCTTCGAGCGGACCAGGATCGGTGACCCGATCACCGTGAAGGGCACCGAGCGGAAGGTCGACCCGGGCAACGGCTGGACGGCGTGGAGCCTGAGCTGGTCGGAGTTCGTCGAGGGCAGCGCCCTGCCGGTGCCCAGGGGCGGGTCCGGCCCGCTGCTCTGAGCGACATCGCGGGGTCGGCCGTCGCGCCGGCCCCGCGAGCACGAGCCAGCCTCACCAAAGCCGCTCATTTTACCGTCATTCGTACACAACGATCGGCGTGTTCCAGTTCACGGGCGGCAACCGGCCGGCGCTTTCCCACGTCAGTAAGAGACGATGGGGCATCGGGGACCACGACTGCGAGGGAATCATGCGAGCTGTCCAGGATCAGCTGTCCCGGCGCGTCGGCCGCCGCCGCGCGCTCGCCGCGGGGCTGCTCGCCGCGGCGCTGACGCTCACCGCCGGCTGCACCGGCTCCGACGGCGACAAGCCGTCGAGCTGGCAGGGTGCGAACGAGACACCCCCGAAGGCCGCGGCCACCATCACCGCGCCGAAGGCCGACGCGACCGACGTCCCGGCCACCACCGGCATCACCTTCACCACGACGGAGGCCGAGGAGACCACCGTCGAGCTGAAGGACGACGCCGGCGAGGCCGTCGAGGGCGCGCTCGCCGCGGACGGGAAGACCTGGCTGCCCACCGACACCCTGAAGTACGGCCAGAAGTACACCGCCACCGTCACGGCGACCGGTGACGACGGCAGGCCGGCCACGGCGACCAGCGCCTTCACCGTGATGGCCGAGCCCGACAAGCAGATCCGGGTCACCAGCTTCCTCGGTGACGGCCAGGTGGTCGGTGTCGGCATGCCGCTGATCGTCAAGTTCGGCCGGGCCATCCCCCGGGACTACCGCGACGACCTCCAGCGCCGGATGACGGTCACCTCCACCCCGGCGCAGGAGGGGATCTGGCACTGGGTCAGCCCCACCGAGGTCCGCTACCGGCCCAAGGAGTTCTGGCGGTCGGGCAGCACCGTGTCGTACAAGATCCGGGCCGCCGGGCTCCCGCTCGGCGACGGCTGGTACGGGCGCTCCGACCTGACCGTGGACGTCAAGATCGGGCCGTCGCTGGTCATGCAGGTGGACAACAGGACCAAGCGGATGACCGTCACCAAGGACGGCACGGTCGTCAAGACCATCCTGGTCAGCCTCGGCAAGCCGACCACCCCGTCGTCCAGCGGCACCATGGTGGTGATCGAGAAGCTGCGCAAGACGGTCTTCGACACCCGCGCCGAGCTCGGCCCGCAGGAGGGCTACCGGACGGACATCGACTTCGCCCAGCGGATCACCTGGGGCGGCGAGTTCATCCACGCCGCGCCCTGGTCCGAGGGGAAGCAGGGCAGCGTCAACGTCTCGCACGGCTGCGTCAACGTCTCGATGGCCGACGGCGCCTGGCTCTTCGCCAACACCCGGATGGGTGACCCGATCACCGTCAAGGGCACCGAGCGCAAGCTCCAGAACGGCAACGGCTGGACCGACTGGAACATGAGCTGGGACGAGTACGTCAAGGGCAGCGCCCTGCCGTACCAGCCGGCGGCCGAGCAGAGCGCCGGCGCGGGCGACGAGCCGACCGTCCAGGCCACGGTCGAGGCGACCCCCTGACCGGCCCCGCAACGACGGAAGCCCCCTCCGCGAGGAGGGGGCTTCCGTGTCTGGGGTGACTGATGGGAATTGAACCCACGACAACCGGGACCACAACCCGGTGCTCTGCCAACTGAGCTACAGCCACCATGCCTTCCGCGCCGGTGACCCGGGCGGGTGCGGACTAATAATAGCCACACCACCGGCGGGCCCGTCCAGCGGGTTCCGCACCGCCGTGCCGGCGGGTCGCCACGCCGCTCAGAGCTGCGCGGCGATCCCCTTGGCCGTCTCCACGTCCGGCCCCGGCAGGGGTACGAAGATCGTCCGCCGGTAGTACTCCAGCTCCCGGATGCTCTCCCGGACGTCCGCCAGGGCCCGGTGCGCGAGCCCCTTCTGCGGCTGGCCGAAGTACACCCGCGGATACCAGCGGCGGGTCAGCTCCTTGAGGGAGGAGACGTCGATCATGCGGTAGTGCAGGTGGGCGTCGAGCCGGGGCATGTCCCGGGCGATGAAGCCGCGGTCGGTGGCGATCGAGTTGCCGCAGAGCGGCGCGCTGCGCGGATCCTTCACGTGACTGGTCACGTACTCCAGCACCATGTCCTCGGCCTCGGCCAGGGTCACCGTCGAGCGGCGGACCTCCTCGGTCAGCCCGGACTTGGCGTGCATGGTGCGGACGATCTCCGGCATCGCCTCCAGGGCCGCCTCGTCGGCGTGGATCACCACGTCCACGCCCTCGCCGAGCACGTTGAGGTCGCGGTCGGTGACGAGCGCAGCGACCTCGATCAGCGCGTCGGCACCGAGATCCAACCCGGTCATCTCACAGTCGATCCAGACGAGAAGGTCAGCCACCGGGACAGACTACGCGCAGCCCACCTCTCCGCGCCTCGGCACCGGTGGCCGACGGGACCGCTAGGGTTTCCCCGTGCCAGCCGAATCCGTCGCGCCACCGGCCGTCGCCCCGGACGACCAGCGCGGCCGTACGCTCCGCCGGATCGTCACGGTGCTGGCACTGGCGGCCGTGCTGCCGGCGCTCTATCTGCCGGGCCTGGTGCACGACTTCTTCGACCTGAAGATCTACATGCGGGCGATGGACTGGTGGGCGGCCGGGCACCCGCTCTACGACTACGTCCAGCCGGACCGGGTGCAGGGTGAGCTCTACTTCACCTACCCGCCGTTCAGCGCGCTGCTGCTCCGGCCGTTCGCGGCGCTCCCCCTCGGCCTCACCATCGCGATCTTCACGGCCCTCACCGGCATCGGCGTGGTCGTGACGACCCGCTGGCTGGTCGCCCCGCTGATCGCCCGGTACGGGCTGCCCCGGCTGTTCACCCTCACGGTGGCGGTGCTGCTGGTCTTTGCGGTGGAGAGCACCCGGGAGACGATCACGTTCGGCCAGATCAACATGCTGCTGGTGGTGCTGATCCTGGCCGACCTGCTCTTCGCCGTACCCCGGGGGCGGCCCTGGGCCGGGGTGGGCGTCGGCCTGGCCGCAGCGCTCAAGCTCTTCCCGGGGATCTTCCTGCTCTACCTGCTGATCAGCCGGCGCTGGCGGGCTGCGGTGGTCGCGGGGGTGACCGCGACGGCGGCGACCCTGCTGGCGGCGGCGCTGGCACCGAGGGACTCGTGGCGGTTCTGGACGCACGAGCTCTGGGCGACCGACCGCGTCGGCCGCACCGACTACACCGGCAACCAGTCGCTCTTCGGGCTGCTGAGCCGGCTCGACGCCCCGGCGAAGCCGCCCCAGCTGGTCTGGCTGGCCCTGGTGCTGGTGGTCACCGGGTTCGGCCTGTGGCGTGCGGCGCGGGCCGCCCGGGCCGGTGACGAACTCACCGGCCTGACCCTGACCGGCCTGGTCGGCGGGCTGGTCAGCCCGATCACCTGGACCCACCACATCTACTGGTTCATCCCCGCCGTGGTGGTGCTGGTGGACGCGGCGCTGCGCACCGGCCGCGGCACCGACGAACAGCGGCGGCGCTGGGGGCTGCTCGCACTCGCCGTCGGCACCTCCGCCGTGATCATCTACGGCGTGGTGTCCTTCCAGGACTGGGGCATCGCGGCGGTGCCCACCGACTCGCCCGGCGAATTCGTGTTCCGCAACGAGTACGTGCTGCTCGCGCTGCTGCTGCTGGTGACGCTCCCGGTGCGGCGGGAGGCCCGGCCCACACCCGCCCGGGGATAGTTGCGCCAAATGGACAGACGTTCCCATCCACGGCGTACCGGGGTTAATCTGGCAACACCTACCCCAGGCGTCTCTCGGGTAGCACCGATCCCCCGGTGATGGACGGCCCTCCGCGTCGGCAGCGCGGAGGGCCGTCCGGCGTCCCGCCGGTCAGTCCCGGCCGGCGTCGCTCTCCGGGGCGTGCGGCGGCCACGCCGGCAGGTCCGCCAGCGTGGTCGGGCGGGCCGGCGCCGCGCCGATCGCCGGCACCCCCGAGCCCACCGACACGAGCTGCCGCTCCGGCTCCGGCTCCGGCACGCCGAGGCCGCTCAGCGAGCTGACCCCGAGCCGGCCGGCCAGGACCGGCACCTGGTCCGGCTCCACCACGAAGACCACCTCGCGCGGGCGTACCGGGCGCAGCAGCACCAGGGCGGCCAGGCCGATCAGCAGCAGGCCACCGGCCAGCAGCGCCCAGGCGGCCGGGTCGAGCCAGCCGACCCGCAGCTCCGCGCGCGACTCCAGGGCGAGCTCGGCCCGCCCGTCCGGCCGCATGATCACCAGGCTCAGGCCCCGGCCGGCCAGTTCGGCGGGGCTCCACTCGATCACGCCGATCCCCTCGCGTACCCAGAAGGGCCGACCGAGCGGGCCGGCCGCGGGCGCGCCGACGGCCCCGGCGGGGGCGGCGGGCGTCGCGTCGGTGAGCCGGACCGGCAGCGGACCGCGGGCCGGCGCCACCCGGTCGACCGTGACGTACGGGGTCGGCGCGAGCCAGCGGCGCACCTCGGCGGCGGGGGCCAGGCCGAGGAATGCGGGGCCGTCCACGGTCCGGGCGGTCAGCCGCAGCCGGGCCGGACCGAGCCGGGTGAACGGCGCCTGCTCGCGCAGCAGCGCGTCGACGTCGGCCACCACCACCGCCCGGCCGGCGGTGCGCACCGGCTCGACGCGGGCGCCGAAGGTGCCGTCCGAGGCGGCGTGCCGGGCGACCGTCCACAACCCGCCCCCGAGCAGCAACGCCGGAATCCCGACGACCAACAGCAGCATTCCGGCGAGCGCGCGCACGAACCGCATCCGTTTCGTCTCCTTCGGTGACCGGGTACCCGGCAGACCTTACCGACGGGAGCGCCGTGATCTGCGGATATCAGCGGGGACGGCGTGGATGCGACGACCGGCCCGGCGGAGGTGCTCCGCCGGGCCGGTCGGGAACGCGGCTCAGGCCTTCGGCGCCGCCGGACGGCGGGTACGGGCCAGCGCGAGGCCGCCGAGGACCAGCCCGGCCAGCCCCGCCACCAGACCGGCGACGGCCAGCCCGGTGGACGCGCCACCGTCCTCGTCGGCGGCGTCGGCCGGCGCCGCCGGTGCCGCCGTGGGCGACCCCGACGCGGCGGTCAGGGTGAGCACCGGGGCAGGGTTCTCCGACTCGGTGCCGCCGGTGGGCTCCTCGATCCAGCGCTGCACGTTGCCGTCGGAGTACGTCTGCAAGGTCTTGAAGACCATCGTGTCGACCTGCGGCAGCGGCCCCATCGACACGGGGAACTCCTGGAACTGGCCCGGCTTGATCCCGGCGTCACCGGTGGCCGTCCAGGTCAGTTTCGACACCGCCTCGGTGAGCTGGCTGCCGTGCACCTCGACCGGCGGGTCGACCTTGCGCTTCTCCACGGCCACCGTCCAGCCCGGCACCGGCAGGGTGGAGACGGAGCCGACCGGGGCGTTCTCCGGCAGCACCACCTCCACCTTCGTGGTGGCGGCGGTGTCGCTCTCGTTCGGCACCCGGAAGGCGAAGCGGCCGTAGCCGCCCTGGGTCGCCTGCTTCGGGTCCACCGAGACGTGCGCGGAGGCGGGCCCGGCCAGCCCGAACACGGCCGTGGCGAGGGCGGCGAGGGTGAGCGCGGCGGCGGTTGCGGGACGCCGGAGACGGATCATTGCGTGAGCGCCTTTCGGTTACCTGATCGGCACGGTGGCGGTCACCGTGGCCTGGTCGATGTCGGAGATGCGGACGGTGAGGCGGAACTGCCAGTCACCGGCCGCCGGGAGGCTGATCTCGCCGGTCGCGTGGTTGTCGGTCAGCGGCAGCAGCGGGACGTCGATCGGCTCGATTCCGGCCGACGGCAGCGCGGCGGTTGCCTTCCACTCGACCACCGGCAGCGGCTTGCTGTCCTTGCCGTAGGCGTACAGGTGCATCGAGTTGCTGCCCTTCTCGGCCGGGTCGATGTCCACCTGCAACTGGTAGAGCGGGCTGGTGAGCATGGCGGAGTACAGGCCGCTGGAGGTGCCGCCGGACTCGGCGGCCACGGTCCGGGCCGGGGTGGTCTGCACCAGCGTCGCCGACAGGCCGAGCACGGTCGCGGTGACCGCCAGCTCCACCCAGATGGCCCGGCGCACCGGCACCGGCCGGGCCGCGGCGGTCCGCCGCCGCACCAACTGCCGGGAGTACGCGGCCACCCCGATCACGAGCCCGAACAGGATGATCTTGGCGAGCAGCAGCCGCCCGTACGCGGTGTCCACCAGCGCGCGCGGGGTGGCCACCTCGATCAGCCCCTGCACGGTGCCGGCGAGCAGCAGCGCCGCCACCGCCAGCGCCGCCCAGCGGGACCAGATCGGCAGGATCGCCCCCAGTTCCCGCTCGTCGGCCCGGCGCAGCAGGAAGACCGCGAGCATCACCAGCCCGCCCAGCCAGACCGCCATGCTGCCCAGGTGCACCGCGTCGACCGCCACCGACACCGCCGGCGCCGGGGAGGCCGCCGGGTGCCCGGCCAGCGACCAGGTGAACAGGGCCGCCACCCCGAGCACGCCCAGGATGATCCCGTCGGTGCGGCCCGGCGGCCCGGCGGTCAGCGGGCGCAGCAGGAACACCGCCGCCGCCAGCAGGCCCAGCCGGACCAGGTGCGCGGCCCCGTACGCGCTGCCGAACACCTCGGCGACGCCCGCACCGGTGACGTCGAACAGTCCCCCACCGGCGGTGTACGGCACCTGCAACCACATCTCGGCCACGGTGGCCACCGCCAGCAGGCCGACGCCGGCCCAGAGCAGCCGGGCCGGACCGCGCCGGGAGAGGCGGTACGGCCAGAGCGCGGCGAGCACCAGCGCCGGGCCGACCACCAGCAGCAGCCCCACGTAGCTGAGGTACTTGCCGACCTTCACCGCCGCGCCCACCACCGGGTCGGCACGGTTGTCCGACCCCGAGTCGGTGGGCGGCGGTGAGGGCGCCCCGACCGAGTAGGTGAACGCACCGGAGACCGGGTGGCTGTCGGCGGAGATCACCCGGTAGCTGACCAGATAGGTGCCGCGCGGCCCGGACGGGTCGACGGGCACCGTCACCACCGACCCCTTGAAGGACGGCTCCCCCCGGTCGGCGCGGGAGCCGTCCGGGGCGATCACCCGGATCTTGCCGGGCACCCTGCGGACCGACTCGCTGAAGGTGAGCACCACCTCGGCGGGGCCGCTCGGCACCACCGCCGACGCCTGCGGGCTGCTGCTGGCCAGCACGGCGTGGGCGCTCGCCGGGGACGCCGGGGCGAGCAGCAGCGCGACCAGGGTGACCAGCAGGCCGGCGGCGGCGCCCAGCCGCGCGTACCGGCGACGATCGACAGGGTTCATGCCGGCCATGCTCGCCGACCGGGCGCGGGGTCGACCACCCGGCCCCGCCCGCCGCGCCGCACCGCCAGCCCCGGCCCCGGACGTGACCGCACTTCCGGCGCTGGTCCCGGCCGGGCTCACCCGCGTCCCGCCACGACCGAGGCGCGCCACGGCCGGCCGGTGTCGCCGCTGGTCCGCCCCAGCGCCCAGAGCAGTCCGGCCTGCGCCACGGCGGCCAGGTGACCGGCCTCGTGCACCAGCGCGGTGGTCGAGTTGGCGATGTCGACCACGCTGGTGCCGGCCAGGCAGACCGCCAGCACCAGCGCCACCGGCAGGAACGCCCGGGCCCGCTCCGGCCGCCAGGCGGCCAGCGCGAACCCGACGGCCAGGGCGACGTCGAAGGAGGCCATCTCCCGGCTGGCGTGCGGGTCGGCCGCCACCCCGAGCCCGGCCAGCAGCAGCGGCAGCGCGACGGCGAGCTGAGCCACCGCGGCCACCGCCACGGCGATGCGCAGCACCTGCCGGCGGGCCGCCCGGACGGCCGCCGGGGAGCGCCGGGCCAGCACCGGGTCGGCGGCGACCGCGGCCAGCACCTCGGCGGTCAGGTCGGGCACCCGCACCGACCGGACCCGGGTGAGCCGGGTCACCCGCTCGGCCCGGTCCAGCCAGCTACGGCAGCCGGGGCAGCCCTCGGTGTGGGCGTTCAGCACCTCCGCCGGGGCCTGCGGGTCCTCGCCGTCCAGCCGCGCCGACAGCGCCACCCGTACGTCGTCGCACTTCATGAGCAGGTAGTCGGGCGGGGGCGGGGAAAAGTTCCCGACGTGAGCGGGGCCATGGAAAGGGCCGAAGGGCCCTGCCCACCACCGCCACGCCGCGTAACCTCGTCTGTCGTGATCCCTGCCCCGCGCGACACCGCCGCCGCCGGCCGTACCGGTGTGGACCACGGCGCTGGGCGGGAGTCGGCGACGGGCTGGGCGCTCGCCGCCCGCGACGGCGACCCGGTGGCCCAGGCCGCGTTCGTCCGCGCCACCCAGGCCGAGGTGTGGCGCTTCGCCGCCGCGCTGGTCGATGCGGACAGCGCCGACGACCTCACCCAGGAGACCTACCTGCGGGCGTTCCGCGCCCTGCCCTCCTTCCAGGGGCGCTCGAGCGCCCGGACCTGGCTGCTCGGCATCGCCCGGCGGGCCTGCGCCGACCACCTGCGCACGGTGGTCCGCCGCCGGCGCCTCGACGAGCGGCTCGCCGCCCACGCGCACACCGGCCACCCGCACCCCGACCCCGCCGGCCAGCTCGGCGCCGTCGACCTGGTCCGCCGGCTGCCCGCCGAACGCCGCGGCGCGTTCGTGCTCACCCAACTGCTCGGGCTGTCGTACGCGGAGGCCGCCGCCGTGGAGGGGGTACCCGTGGGCACCATCCGGTCCCGGGTGGCCCGGGCCCGCACCGACCTGGTCGACGCCGTCGGCGACGCGCTCGCCGGCTGAGCCGTGGAACTTATCGAGGGGGCGGAACGACCAATGATCGTGACCGCAGCGCGCACCCGGGCCGGCCGCTGGCCCGCCATCCGCCCCTGGCTCGGCGTCGCCGCCCGACTCGGCCTGGCCGCCGTCTGGCTGATCGCCGGCGGGGCCAAGGTCGGTGACCTGGCCGCCTCGGGCCGAGCCGTCAACGCGTACCAGGTGATGCCGTACGAGGCGGCGACGGTGATCGGCGCGGCGCTGCCCTTCGTGGAGCTGGCGCTCGGCGTGATCCTGCTGCTCGGCCTGGCCACCCGGCTCGCCGCCGGCGTCTCCGCCGCGCTGCTGGTGGTCTTCGTCGCCGGCATCGCCTCGGCCTGGAGCCGCGGCCTGGCCATCGACTGCGGCTGCTTCGGCAGCGGTGGGCAGCTCGCCGCCGGGCAGGCCCCGAGCTACCTCCCGGAGATCCTCCGGGACCTGGGATTCCTGGCGCTGGCCGGATTCCTGCTGAGCTGGCCCCGCACCCCCGTCTCCGTGGACGGCTGGCTGGCGGGCGAACCACCCGTGGAGGACGAGGATGAGTAGTCGCAAGGGACAACGGGACGCGGCACGGGTGGTCCGGGAACAGATCGCCCGGGAGAAACGGCGCAAGCGGACCCTCTGGACGTCGGTCGCCGCGGTCGTGGTGCTGGTGATCGCCGGGCTGATCGGCTGGAGCGTCTTCCGTAGCCAGAAGTCGGACACCTTCACCACCCCGCCCGGCGCGAACCCGCCCGGCACCGGCATCGTGATCGGCGACGGTCCGGTCACCCTCGACCTCTACGAGGACTACCTCTGCCCGGCCTGTCGGCAGTTCCAGCAGACCAGCGGGGCGACGATCAACCAGCTGGTCGCCGACGGCAAGGCCAAGGTCGTCTTCCACCCGGTGGCCTACCTCAACCGCTTCTCCACCACCGAGTACTCGACCCGCTCCTCGGCCGCCTCCGGCTGCGCCGCCAAGGGCGGGAAGTTCAAGGAGTTCACCGACGCGCTGTTCGAACGGCAGCCCGCCGAGGGCAGCGCCGGCCTGAGCAACGACGAGCTGATCGACATCGGCGCGGGCGTGGGCCTGAACAAGGACGACTTCGGCTCGTGCGTCAAGGACGGCACGTACAAGGCGTGGACCGAACACGTGACCGACGACGCCAGCAAGGCCGGCGTCACCGGCACCCCGACCATCAAGGTCAACGGCACGGTCGTGGAGGACCGCACCCCGGCGGGGATCACCGCGGCCGTGGAGGCGGCCGGCAAGTGATCCCCAGCCCGCTGCGGCGGACCGGCCTGCTGCTCGCCGCCGCGCTCACCGCCCTGGTCACCCTCGCCACCCCGGCGTACGCGCACGGCGCCGACGCGCCCGCCGGCACCGACTACCGCGCCGAGGCCACCGGCCTCACCCCGGCCCGGCCGGGCCTGACGGTACGGGTCGTCGAGGCGGGCGCCCGGCTGGAACTGGTCAACCACACCGGCCGGGACGTCGAGGTGATCGGCTACTCCGGCGAGCCGTACCTGCGGGTCGGCCCGGACGGGGCGTTCGAGAACAGCCGCTCCCCCGCCACGTACCTCAACCGGACCCTGGCCGGCCGGACCGCGCTGCCGCCGGAGGCCGACCCCGCCGCGGCCCCGGCCTGGCGGCGGATCTCCGACGACTCCCGGGTGCGCTGGCACGACCAGCGGGCCCAGTGGCGGGAGTCCGGGGTGCCGGCGCAGGTGGCCGCCGACCCCGGCCGGGAACACCGGGTCCGGGACTGGACGGTGCCGGTCCGCGACGGCGCCGAGCCGCTGGAGATCCGGGGCACGCTGGACTGGGTGCCACCCCCGGACCCGTACCCCTGGTGGGTCGCCGCCGCGCTCGGCGCGCTGGCGATCGGCGCGGCCGGGCTGCTGTCGGCCGGCTCGGCCGACGGGGCGCGGGCGCTGCGCGCGGTCGGCGGGCTGCTGGCGCTCGGCGGCGCGGCCGCCGTCGTCCTCGCCGTCGGCCGCGAGCTGGACGCCGGGGCGGAGGGGCTCGGCGGGGTCCTCGCCGGACTGCTCGCCGGGCAGATCTGGCCGCTGGTCACCGGGCTCGGCGCGATCACGGCCGGCCTCTACGCGCTCGCCCGCCGGCCCGCCGCGGACTTCGCGCTGGCGCTGGCCGGGGCCTGCCTGGCGCTCTTCGCCGGCGTCACCAACGCCGCCGTGCTCGCCCGCGCGGTCGCCCCGCTCCCCTGGCCCGGCACCACCGCCCGGGTGCTGGTCACCCTGGTGATCGCCACCGGCGCGGGCGCCGTCGCCGTCGGCGTCCTCCGCCTGCACGCCGCGTCCCGGCTGGCGCCTGACCCCGCCGCCGCCCCCGAGCCCGCCACCCCCACGACCTGACCCCCCAACCCCGCCGCGCCCGCCCGCCCGCCGCCGCGCCCGCGTCGCCAGATCCGCGCAACTTCCTGGAAAGAGTGGCCTCCACGGCTCGGGAAGCCACTCCTTCTGGAAAGAGTGCGATCTTGGGCCCCGTTGGTGGCGGGTGGCCGCCTCTCGGGCGGCCGGGCCCGTCAGGGGCGGTGGGGGGCGGTGCGGGGGTCGAAGCCGTACGGGAGTTCCAGGCGGTGGCGGGCCAGCAGGTCCGCGTCGGTGAGGATGTCGGGGGTGGGGGCGTCGGCGACGATCCGGCCGGCGTCGAGGATGACCGACCGTTCGCACAGCTCCGCCGCGTACGGCAGGTCGTGGGTGACCATCAGCAGGGTCACCGGCAGGCCCCGCAGGATCTCCGCCAGCTCCCGCCGGGCGGCCGGGTCGAGGTTGGACGACGGTTCGTCGAGCACCAGGACCTCCGGGCGCATGGCGAGCACGGTGGCCACCGCCACCCGGCGGCGCTGCCCGAAGGAGAGGTGGTGCGGCGCCCGGTCCCGATGCGCGCTCATCCCGACGGCGGCGAGGGCCTCGTCCACCCGCTGCGCCAGCTCCGCGCCGCGCAACCCCAGGTTGGCCGGGCCGAACGCCACGTCCTCCGCCACGGTGGGCAGGAAGAGCTGGTCGTCCGGATCCTGGAAGACGATGCCGACCCGGCGGCGGATCTCGGCCAGGTCGCCCCGGTCCTTCGTCACCGCCATGCCGCCCACGCTGACCGACCCCTCGGTCGGGGTGAGGATGCCGTTGAGGTGCAGCACCAGCGTGGTCTTGCCGGCACCGTTCGGCCCGAGCAGCGCCAGCCGCTCGCCGCGCGGCACGGTCAGGTCCACCCCGTGCAGGGCCACGTGACCGTCCGGGTACGCGTACCGGACGCCACGGACGTCGAGGGAGGCGGTGGTCTGCACATCCCCGATGATGTCAGCCCGCCCGATCATGACAGCACGGCGGCGGTCGCGGCGATGCCGACGGCGACCAGCGGGACGCTCGCGCCGGCCAGCCACTGCCCCGTGGTGGCTGCCCCCGCGCCCTGCCACACGGCCGGCATCCGACCCGTGTAGCCGCGCGACACCATCGCCAGGTAGACCCGCTCGCCGCGCTCGAAGGCGCGCAGGAAGAGCGCGCCCACCCCGGCGGCGAACCCGCGTAGCTGCCAGAGGAAACGCGGGTCGTCGCCCCGGGAGACCCGGGCCACCCGCATCCGGCGGGCCTCGCCGACCAGCACGTCCAGGTAGCGCAGCATGAACGTGGCGATCTGGGTGAGGATCTGCGGGCAGCGCAGCCGGTCCAGCCCGAGGATGAGGTCCCGGGTGGTGGTGGTCGCGGCCAGCAGCAGCGAGGCGAGGACGCCCAGGGTGCCCTTGGCGACGATGTTCCACGCGCCGTGCAGGCCGTCCACCGAGAGGCTGAGCCCCGCCACCTCGGTCCGCTCTCCCGCGCCGAGGAAGGGCAGCGCGACGGCGAAGAGGACGAACGGCAGCTCGATCGTCGCGCGCGTGAGCAGCCAGCGGGGACCGACCCGGGCCAGCGCGGCCACCGCGGCGACCAGCAGGGCGTACCCGCCGAAGGCCCAGAACGCCTCGCGCGGGGTGGCCACCACGGCGACGGTGAAGAGCACCATCGCCGCGATCTTCACCTCGGGGGCCAGCCGGTGCACCGGCGAGGTCGACTCCCGGTAGAGGACGTGCGCGTGTCCCGCGCCCATGCCGCGTACCCCCGCTCAGCCGGCGGTGCCGGTCGGCTGCCGGCCCTCGTCGGCGGCCCGGACGCCGGCCTCGGGGCGGTCGTCGGCGGGGCGGTCACCGGCCTCGGGGGTCGCCGGGCCGCGGCGGCGGAGCAGCCAGAAGGCGCCGCCACCGATGGCGAAGGTCAGCAGGACGCCGAGCACCCCGGAGAGGCCGGTGGAGAGGAACCGGTTGTCGACGCCGCGGATGCCGTAGCCGGCCAGCGGGCCGTCGGCCAGCTCGTGGTCCCTGGACTGCTGGGCCGGGCAGGAACCGCCGGTGATCTCTCCGTCGGCGTTCACCGTGCAGCCCCTGAGCAGGGAGGAATCCAGCCCGTCCGGGTGCGACGAGGCGTAGTTGCTCAGCACGCCGGCGAGCAGCAGGGCGACCAGCAGGCCGACCGCGACGAACCCCCGGGTACGCGTCCTCACCGGACACTCTCCACGGTCGGGACGGGGGCCGGCCTGGCCGGCCGCAGGTTGCGTAGGGCGTAGACCAGGTCGGGGCGGACCTTGGCCACGGTGACCACCGTGGTCGCGGTGATCAGGCCCTCCCCGATGCCGATGAGCAGGTGGACACCGGCGATCGTGCCGGCCAGGCCGGTGATGTTGCCGCCCAGGTCGGTGGTGCCACCCAGCCAGTACTGGAAGACGAAGCCCTGGCTGGCGACCAGCACGCTGACCAGCGCGGAGACGAACGCGGTGACGCCGAGCCCGGCGGGGGTGCGCGGCAGCACCCGGAGCAGACCCGCGATCAACAGGTACGCCGCCGCGGTGCCGAGCAGCGCCATGTTGGTCACGTTCAGGCCGAGCATCGCCACCCCGCCGTCGCCGAAGACCAGGGCCTGCACGATCAGCACGACCGCCACGCAGAGCGCGCCCACCCAGGGCCCGACCAGCAGCGCGGCGAGCGCGCCGCCGAGCAGGTGGCCGCTGACCCCGGCGGTGAAGATCGGGAAGTTGATCATCTGCACGGCGAAGATGAAGGCGGCGACCAGCCCCGCCATCGGCGCGAGCCGGTCGTCGAGGTCGCGCCGGCCGCGCAGCACGCAGACCGCCAGCGCGGCGAGCGCGACGGCCGCGAAGATCCCCGCCACGGGACCGTTGATGATCCCGTTCGAGATGTGCATCGCCAGGGTGTCCACCGGCTCAGCTTATTTCCACGACCTCCTTGTTGCCGAGAAGTGGCAACAAGGCATGGTGTTGATCACCGCCGGTCCCGGCGCGCGTCATCCGGACCGTCACCCGCCGGCGGTATGGTCACCGCCATGACCGCGCCCGACCGCCTCGCCCCCGGCGACCCCGCCCCCGACTTCACGCTCCCGACCGACACCGGCGACACGCTCTCCCTGGCCGACCTGCGCGGCCGCCGGGTCATCCTGTACGCCTACCCGGCCGCGATGACCCCCGGCTGCACCAAGCAGGCCTGCGACTTCCGCGACTCGCTCGCCTCGCTCCAGTCCGCCGGCTACGAGGTCGTCGGCATCTCCCCGGACAAGCCCGAGAAGCTGGCCAAGTTCCGCGAACGCGACGCGATCACCTTCCCGCTGGTCGCCGACACCGACAAGGCGGTACTCACCGCGTACGGGGCGTACGGCGAGAAGCAGATGTACGGCAAGACCGTGACCGGGGTGATCCGCTCGACGTTCGTCATCGACCCGGACGGGAAGGTCGAGCACGCGTTCTACAACGTCAAGGCCACCGGGCACGTCGCCAAGCTGCGCCGGGACCTCGGGCTCGACTGAGCGTGTCAGACCCGGCCACTACGGTGCGTACGTGGTCCGGTACAAATACACGCCCGAGGCGCTCGCCGAGGCGGCCGCCGCCGCGCACTCGACAGCCGGGGTGATGCGCCTGCTGGGGATCCGCCTCAGCGGTGGGTCGCACGCGCACATCAGCCGACAGTTGAAACGGTTCGGCGTCGACACGTCCCACTTCACGGGCGGCGCGCACAACCGGGGTCGTCCCGGTCCGCGCCTCGATTCATCGGAAGTACTGGTCAGGCTGGCGCCGGGCGCCTACCGGACCCCGGGGTTCCGGCTGAGGCGCGCACTGGCCTCCATCGGCGTTCCCCAACAGTGCGAGATCTGCGGCGTCGGCTCGACCTGGCAGGGCGCCCCGCTCGTGCTGCACGTTGACCACGTCAACGGCGACTTCCTCGACAACCGTCCACCGAACCTGCGGCTGCTCTGCCCGAACTGTCACAGCCAGACGCCCACCTACGCGGGTCGCAGCAGCCAGGGCCCGTCGACCGCCGGGCCGCTCGCCCCCGCCGATCGGGCCACGACCGACCAGCGACAACTGGGGGGGCGAAGAGCTGCTCACACTGATCCGGCGCGTCGACGTAGGCGAGCTGACCACGACGGAGGCCGCCCGACGCCTCGGTTGCACGCGGGACCATGTCGGCAGGCTCCGGCGCCGGCTGAGGCAGACCGGCGCCGTCACGCCTCCGCTCCGCGTCCGGGCCCGTCCGGGGCCACGGCGCTTCGCCGAACCCGTGATCCGGTACGCGCTCGACCATCCCGAGTACGGGTCGCGCCGGATCGCGCGGGGCCTGGCGGAGTCGTCAGGCGGCGGGGTGGCGGTCAGCCACCGAACCGTACTGGCGATATTGAAGGAAGCCGGCCTCACCACCGCGACGGAGCGACGCTCTAGACTCAGCGGGTCGGCGGGAGTGGCGGAACGGCAGACGCGGTAGGTTTAGGTCCTATTGTCCGAAAGGACGTGGGGGTTCGAATCCCCTCTCCCGCACCAGGCAGCCGTGTCAGGCGCGTCACGATCTTTGGCTCACCGCGGCACCGCTCCCGCAGGATGGCCGGCGTGAGCCTGCGCTTCGTCCTCGATCCCGACCTCACCCCTGAGCTGCGCGAGCACATCCTCGCGCTCTGGGTGGACGTCACCAACGCCGGCGGCGCGGTGGGCTTCGTCGCGCCGGTCACCGCCGCCGAGGTCCGACCGGTCGCCGACGCCACCCTCGCCGCCGTCACCCACGGGCCGGACCGGCTCATGATCGGGTACGACGGCGACCGCCCGGTCGCGGTGCTGATCTTCGCCGACAACCGGTTCCGCCTGAAGGCGCACTGGGGGATCCTCAAGCGGGTGATGGTCCACCCCGACACCCAGGGCCGGGGGTACGGCCTCGACCTGATGCGGGAGGCGGCGCGCCGCGCCCCGGAACTCGGCTGGCGGGCGATCCAGGTGACGGTGCGCGGCGGCCTCGGGCTGGAGGCGTTCTACGAGCGGCTCGGTTACCGGGAGGTCGGCCGCCTGCCCGGCGCGCTCCGGGTGGCCCCCGGCGACGACCGCGACGAGATCCTCATGTGGCTCGACCTGGACCGGCCCGACGGCGGCGGCGACACCCACCGGACATCCTGCGCCACCGACTGATCGCCGGCGCCACCGACGGGGCGGACGGCCCCACGGACCGACGGCGAACGGCGGCGGGTCAGCCGCCGCAGCCGGCCGGGCGGGCGTCCCCCGCCGGCACCACGGGCGCGGCCACCGCGTCCAGCACGGCCGGAGCCGAGGCGGTGGCCGTCGGACCGGCCGGGGCGGCGCGCGACGGGCTGGGCGAGGCGGTGGCGGACGGCCGGGCGCTCGGCCACGCCGGCGCCGACCGGGTGGGCGCGGCCGCGCGTGCGGTGGACGACGGCGATCCGCCGTACATCCGCACGGTGGAGCGTTGCTGCTGGCCGGGCGCCATCCGGATGCCGGTGGCGGTGACCCGGTGGCCGTACACGTCGGTGACCCGGATCCCGTACGGGCCGGGGCCGGCACCGGAGTCGATCAGCCAGTAGTTGTAGTCCTGCCGGGCGCTGGCGCGCCAGGTGCCGGCGGAGCCCTGCCGCACCTCGACGGAGCGCAGCGGGTTGCCGTGGTCGCCGACCAGCACGGCGAACCACCACTGCGAGTCGCCCTCCTTGATCCGGAAGGTGAGCGGGCCGGGCAGCGGCGGGTCGACGACCGCGCGGTAGCTGACCCCGACGATGCCCTGGACCGGGTCGGCGATCCGGGCGAATGCCTCCCGGGACATGTCGAGGTGGCCGGGCTCGCACTCCGGGCACTGGTCCATGACGAGCACCCGGATGGTCCCCTTCGGACCGGTGACGTCGAGGTGGCCGCCGCAGGCGGCGCCCGCGCCGTACTCGCTCGGGCCGAGCGCCACGTAGAGCCGGTCGGCCGGCGCGGACGGGTAGGAGCAGTTCCCGCCGGCCCCCTTCGAGTCGTAGAAGGTGGCCTTTCCGGTGTGGACGGCACCGCCGAGGGGTGGTGCGGCCCGGTCGAGCGGCCCGGTGAGGCCGACCGGGGCGAGGGCCGGCGGGGCGGCGCAGGCGGGGGCGGCCCCGGAGCGCAGCGCGAGGCTCAGCCCGAGCACGGTGGCGAGCGCGGCGACGCCGCCCGCGGCCAGCCACCGGGTGCGGGCCGGGTGGGGTGCCCGGCGGCGGCCGGGCGCGGGGCGGGAAGCGATGTCGCCGGGAGCGCTACCGTCGGTCACGCCGGTCGATGCTGCCGGACCCGACCGACCCGGGGCAAGCCGACTAAGACAGAGCTAAGGGTCACTCCTCGACCGTGACCTGGTCACCGACCGCCACGGCGCCGGGGCCTTCCGGCACCAGGTGCAGGCCGAAGAGCAGCTTCCTGCCGATGTTGCGGTGCCGGGCGAGGGTGCGCAGCGGCTCGTGGCCGCGTACCCCGGTCTCCTGGTCGGTGGTGGTCACCACGCAGCGGTCGCACGGCCCGGCGGCGCGGAGGACCGTGGTGCCGACGCGGAGCCGGCGGCCGGCCCAGTCGTCCTCGGCCCAGGCGGGCGTCCCGGCGACAACCAGGTTGGGGCGGAACCGGGTCATCGGCACCGGCTCCTCGCCGGCCTCGGCAAGCCGGTCGTTGAGCGCGTCGAGCGAGGCGGCACCCGCCAGCAGCAGCGGGTACTCGTCGGCGAAGCTCACCTGGTCACCGGTGTCGTGCTCGCGCTCGCCGGGGACGACGTGCCGGGTCGGGTGCCGCAGGTGGACCAGGCGGACCGGCCGGCCGAGCAGGGCGGTGAGCCAGCGGTCGGCGGCCTCGCCGGCGGGTACCGCGTCGACCGCGAGCCGGCTGCGGAAGACCCGGACGCCGACGGCGTCGTCGCCGGCCGGCTCGGCGACGTCCAGGTCGGGGTGGCCGGCCGCGGCGAGCAGCAGGCCGCCGTCGCGCGGGGTGGCCCGCAGCCGGACCAGGTCGGTGGCCTCCCGCTGGGTGACGCCGACGCCGTCGGCGTCGACCACCATCCAGCGCCGGTCGCCGGCCAGGCCCCAGGGTTCGACGCGCGCCGCGTCGTGGTCGAGCCGGTGACAACCCTTGACGGGGTACGTGTGAATCGCGCTCAGCCGCACCGGCCTACCATGCCACGCCGATGCCGTCGCCGGGGTACCAGTGATCGACCGGCGTCTCCCGGTAGGCGAGGAAGCGCCGGCCGGTGCGTTCGGCGTGAGCGGCGAGCACGTCGGTGTGGGTGACGTTGTCGGTGAGCAGCATCGCGCCGGGGGCGAGCTTCGGCTCGACCGCGTCGAATTCGCGCTTCTCGTGGGCCCGGCTGTGGTCGCTGTCGTGCAGGAACAGGTCGACGGGCCGGTCCAGTGCGGCGATGGAGGCGATGGAGTCGCCGATGACCAGGTCGACCACGTCGGACCAGGGTGCGGTACGGGCGAGGTAGCCGGCCTCGGGGTTGATGTCCAGCGAGGTGAGCCGCCCGGGGTGCCCGTCGGCGGCGTTGCGCAGCAATGCGGCGGCGAGCACGCAGCTGCCCAGCCCCTTGTCGACGCCGGTCTCGACGACGTGGCCGGGCCGGATGGCGCGGACGATGGCGTACCAGCCGACGCGCCGGGCGTACCGGACCTGCTTGTCGGCCAGGCCGCGGCGGGCGGCGCCGGCGGTGGCCCGCTCGATGTGGCCGCGCAGCGTGTCGTCGGACTCGATCTCCTCGACGTACGCGCGGACCTGCTTGACGGGGGTGTCGCAGACGACGCTGACGAACCAGGTCAGGTGCTGGCGGCTCAGCTTGGTCAGCTCGTAGGTGTAGTTGTGGTGCTCGCGGGAGGTGAACAGCCAGCGGGCGGAGGTGCGGATGACCCTGGCGTCGTGCCGGGCGACGCGGCCGAGCCGCTTTGGGAAGGCGGCGACCGGCGCGAGGCGGGTGCGGGCGATGGCCCGGCGAAGCGTCGTTGCGTCCACGCCGAGGTTGTACCAGGTGAGGGGCGAAGAGTGGCGAAGAAAGTCTTGGATTCCCCGACCGGGTGGCCGGGGCTGACCGTCCGGACGAGGGTCCCCGGAGGCAAAGGGAAGTCAGTAGCATCGCGGCCATGTCAGATCGCCAGCAGCTCGCCGACTCCGAACCGCGCCTCTCCGCGTCCGAAGAGGATGTCGACGGTACGGGCCAGCCGTCCGCTCCGGCTCCACGTCGCCGTCGCGGCCGGCGTATCGCCCTGATCGTGCTGCTGGTGCTGGCGCTGCTGGCCGGCGGCGGTGTCCTCGCGGGTGGGCTGTACTACCGCTCGGTCAACTCCTCCATCGACCGGGTCGACGCGTTCACCGGGGTGCCCGAGGAGTCCCGGCCGCAGGTGGTCGCCAAGGGCGCGATGAACATCATGATTCTGGGCAGCGACTCGCGCGACCCGGAGAACACCGGGGGTTCGCGGACCGACACAATCATCCTGGCCCACCTGCCGAAGGACCGGTCGAGCGCCCAGCTCATCTCGATCCCGCGGGACACCTGGACGCACGTCCCGCGCTCCGACCAGGGCCGAGGCGGCCGCGACGCCAAGATCAACGCAGCCTACGCGTGGGGCGGTGTGCCGCTGATGGTGCAGACGGTGGAGAAGTTCACCGGGGTCCGCGTCGACCACGTGGCGATGGTCGACTTCGGCGGCTTCAAGGAGATCGTCGACGCCCTGGGCGGGATCGATGTCGACGTGGAAAAGAGCTTCACCTCGATCCACCCCCCGTTCCGCACCTTCAGTCCGGGCCAACAGCGGATGGACGGCGAGGCGGCGCTGGACTACTCGCGGCAGCGCAAGCAGTTCGCCGACGGGGACTTCGCGCGCATCCGGCACCAGCAGCAGGTGATCCGGGCGATCCTGGACAAGGCGGCCTCCGGCGGCCTGCTGGCCAACCCCGGCAAGCTGAACTCGTTCGTGAAGGCCACGTCGAACGCGGTGGCGGTGGACAAGTCACTGTCCGTCTTGGACCTGGCGATGGAGCTGCGTGGCCTGCGGAGCGGCAACCTCGCGTTCGTCACCTGCCCGGTGACGGGGACGGGCCGGGTCGGCACCGAGAGCGTCGTGTTCGCAGACAAGTCGAAGGCCAGGACGCTCTTCGACGCGGTCCGCCGCGACTCGGTCCCCGACATCGTGGCTGCCGGAAAGTAGGATTCCGGACTGCCTTGCCGGCTCTGGTGGCGCGGCAGGTTGGTTCGTATCCTTCGATCGCCCCCGGCGTTGCACACCTGGCCAGGGGTTCTCACGGGGGAAGGACCAACCATGTCACGCCTACCGGCGTTTAGTCACCCTGCTGCATCCAGATCGGACCTCGACGGAGCATCGCAGCAGCCAGTGGCAATGCAGGACGACACGACCGGCGGTGCGGGGATCACTGTGGTGATCCCCGCCGTCCGGTCGCCGAAGGAGACGCTGGCCGAGGCGGAGACGTCCACCGGTCTCGACACGACCACGGTGCTGCCTTACGCCAGCTCCCGGGCCTCGAAGCGCACGCGCGGGCTCCGGGCCTGGATGATGACGGCGCCCATCGACGTCGTCGCGCTGCTCGCGCCACTGCTGGTGACCCAGAACTACTGGCGCGGGACCCTGGTCAACGCCGGCCTCACGGTGGCCCTCTTCGCAGCCGGCGGGCTCTACCGGGCCCGCCGTCACGTCAGCATCCTGGACGAGCTGCCGAGCCTCGGCGGGCGGCTCCTGGCATCCGGCGCCGTGGTGGCCATCATCGCGGCCGAGCGTCACGACTCGGTGCCGTACGTCAGCGGGTTCATGCAGGACGTGGCGCTCTCCGCCGGCCTGGTGATCGTCGGCCGTGCGTTCAGCCGGAACTTCCTCATCATCGCGCGTAAGCGTCGGTGGGTGGAGCACAACGCCATCGTCATCGGCAGCGGTCCGATCGGCGGCGAGCTCGCCCGGCTGCTCCGGCGCTACCCGCAGTACGGACTGCGGTTCGTCGGCTGTGTCGACGCCTCGTCACGGCAGGGTGTCGGGTCGCTTCCACTGATCGGCACCCTCGACGAACTCGAACAACTCACCAGGCTGCTGAACTGCGAGGTCCTGGTCGTCGCCGACCCGGACTGCCCGGAGTCCACCCTGATGGAGATCCTGCTGCGGCCCGCCAGTTCGCGCTGCGACCTCTGGGTCGCGCAGCGCCTCTGGGGTTCCCGGTCCCAGGGCGGCTACCCCGACCACGTCGGGGCGATCCCCATCGTCAAGATCGGCGACACCTCGCTCACCGGTCCGCGGTGGAAAATCAAGCGGGCCTCCGACGTGCTCTTCGCCGCGCTGGCGTTGATCGTGCTGAGCCCGGTGCTCCTGCTCTGCGCGATCGCGACGTTCCTCGACGGCGGCCGCGGCATCTTCTTCTACCAGGAGCGGATCGGTCGGTACGGCGAACCGTTCAAGGTCATCAAGTTCCGCTCGATGCGCCCGGTCGACGAGCACGAGTCGCAGACGAACTGGTCCATCGCAAACGACCGGCGGGTGGGGCCGATCGGGCGCTTCATGCGCCGGACGTCGCTGGACGAGCTGCCCCAGCTCTGGAACATCCTGCGGGGTGACATGAGCGTGGTGGGGCCGCGGCCGGAACGGCCGTACTTCGTCGAAAAGTTCTCGGTCGAGTACCCCAACTACGCGATGCGCCATCGGGTCCCCGTCGGTCTCACCGGGCTCGCGCAGGTCAGTGGCCTGCGAGGCGACACGCCGATCTCCGACCGGGCGAGGTTCGACAACTTCTACGTCGAGAACTGGTCGCTCTGGCTCGACATCAAGATCCTGCAGCGCACCCTCGCGGAGGTCTTCCGCGGTGGTGGTCGCTGAGCCCGCCCCGCCGCCCGTAGTGGACGCGACACCCCCTGCCGCCCGTCCGCCGGGCCGCAGGGGTCGCCTATCGGGCGTCGCTGGCCAGCGCCTCGGCCAGGCTCAACCGCCAGTCCGCCAGTCCGCCAGTCAGTCCGCCAGCGGCCGCAGCTTCGCGGCGGCCCGGCGGTCGTGGGCAAGGACCCTCTAGCTCGGACGGGCTGCCGGGCGGGGGAAGCGGTCGCTGGTCGTCGGTCGGATGCAGTCAGGGTCGGGGCCGCCGTTGTCGGCCCGGCACGCCGCCGCACCGAGTCTTGAAGAGGCACGCGAGTCGGGGCTGCTTGCCAGGTCGGTGACGGAGGTACGCAGCAGCTGCCGCTGCCACATCCGCGCCAGGATCTCACAGTCGCGCTGCGGGCGATCCCTGAAGTGTGCCTCGGTAGAGGTTGGCGATCTCGTCGTCACTCGGCTCGTCGGTGGATGGCAGCGCAGGCTCGGCCACGAGCGGCGCAGGCGCGCGTGTGGCGGGCACGACGGGCACGGCGTCGGCCGCGCGCATGCTGTCGAGCGACTGGAGGAGGGCCCGCCGGAGCCGCCTCGCGGCCGGGCGTTCGACCAGCCGGTGGACGAGGTACGCGAGCAGCAGCAGCCCGGCGATCGTCGCCCCCAGCAACACCCAGGCGGGAAGGTACGGCCGGGCCGCGGCGATGACGGTCAGGCCGATCTGCGCATGCAGCAGGTACAGCGGGTAGGTGAGGGCGCCGGCGGTGGTCAGCCATCGCCACCGGATGCGGTCGGCCTTACCGTTGGCGATGAGCGCCATGACGACGAAGAAGGCCGTGACGCAGGCGGCCGCGGGCGGAAACTCGCTCGTGTCGTGCGTCTCGATCTCGGACCACAGGCGGGAGATGGCGATGATCCACGAGCACCCGACAATGGCCCAGAGCAAGGCGTTCGCCCCGAACCGGTACATCAGGTAGAAGGCGATTCCGGCGATGAAGTACTGGGCGTATCCGCGTCCGAGGAACATGAGGACCCCGGCGTTGTTGAACCACGGGGCGGCCAGCGACGCCAGCGTCCACAGCGCACAGAACGTCACCACGCGTCGGACGGTCACCCCGCGCGCCACCACCACGAGGGCGAACAGCACGTAGAACAGCAGCTCCACGGAGAGCGTCCAGTAGGCCTGCTCGACGTCGGGGACACCCATGAGCGACTGCAGCATGGTCATGTTGACCAGGACGTGGGTCCAGTCCCGGTGCGTGGCGAAGACCGGGAACAGGACGAGGACCGTGGTGGTCGCCACGACAGCGAACCAGTACGCGGGGTAGAGCCGCACCACGCGCGCGACCGCGAACTCCCCCACGGTGCGGCCCCAACTGCTCATGCAGATGACGAAGCCGCTGATGAGGAAGAACATCTGCACCCCGAGCCAGCCGTACGCCGCCGCGCCGGCCAGCCCGGGGAAGAGCTGATCGGTCGGAACCCCCCAGGCGTCGTCGCGCACGCCCTCCCCGTGCAGGAGGTGGTACACGACGACCATCAGCGCAGAGAGCAGGCGCAGACCGTCGAGCACGACGAGGCGATCGTGCCCGCCGCGCCGGACGGCACCGTGAGACTCCATGGTCTTCCTCACTAGGTCGAGCGGCCCGCCGGTCGGCGACGAGCGCTGAAGATGCGGCGCGGCAGGCTACCGACGAGACTGCTCAGCGCCCGGCCACACGGCTGCGTACGCCGCGGCGAGCTGCTCACGGACCGCGTTCGAGCTGTGGAAGTCCAGCGCCCACCGCTTGCCGGCGGCAGCGAGCCGCTGGCCTCTGGCCTGATCGGTGAGCACATTGCTCAACTCGCTCACCCATGCCTGCGCGTCCGCTCCCACCACGACCTCGTGATCGTGCCGTACCCCCGATCTGCGGGCAACCTCGGGCGTGGTCACGGTGGGAACACCCGCCGCCAGGGCCTGAATCAGCTTCATCTGCACACCCGTACCACGCCAGATCGGAACGATGGCCGCTGAGGCCCGCGGGTAGTAGGGGGCGACGTCGGGAACGTTGGCGTGGATCTCGACGCCGTTGCCACGGAAGGCTTGGACAGCGGCGGGCGGGTTGGTCCCGACGATGTCGAGTACGGCGTTCGGGACCCGCTTCTGCACCTCGGGCCAGCAGTTCTTGAGGAACCACAGCAACCCGTCGACGTTCGCCTCGTAGGTCAGCCTCCCAACGAAGAGCACACGCGGCTCCGTCGCCCGCGGGGTCGTGTCCTCCGGGTGGTCGTACGGGCTCCGAACGACGTACGTGTTCGGCCGCTCCTCGCCCGGATCGAAGGGCGCCGACACCATCAGCGGCACATTGTGAGCCACCAGGGCGTCCTCCCGCGCCTGCATGCGGGGCGCCTCGATCCTGCCCACCAGCTTCCACTTCGGGCCGGCGGTCTGGGCGAGCTGGCTGTAGTACTCGCTGCGGAACTCATCGAGGTCGACGATCACCGGCACCGGCGCGCACCGCTCCACGAGGTGCACCGTACGAAAGACGTTGAGATGCACGACGTCCGGCCGCCACTGCCGGAGCTCGCTGGCGAGCGCGGTCGCCAGCTGGGGCACGTCGGCGTATGCCTGCTGGAGCGACGTGCCGGTCGGCAGCGCCGTGGCACAACGGAGCATCGACGTGATCCGGTTACGCGGCACCAGCACGGTGGACTCCACGGGCAGTTCCTGGGCCTGCCGCATCTCCTCGTCCGAACTGGTCAAGCCGAGGAAACGGATCTGGTGATCCTTGGCGAGAATCTCGAGCAGGGCCAGGCTCCGCGGGCGGATCTTCGAGGGAATCCAGGGAGCGACGAAAAGAATCTTCATAGCGGAAGTCTCCTGAGGGCGCGGGCCGAGAACCTGTCCATCGCGGTGCCGTACTTGTCGCAGTATGTAACCAGGCCCGAGCGGTACAGCCGGTTCTTGCCGACCGCACCGGTGCTCGTGCTCTCCCGATGCATGGCCCATGCGGTCCCGACCGACACGACGCGCCAGCCGGCACCGCGCAGACGTCTGCAGAGGTCGACATCCTCGAAGTAGAGGAAGAAGGAAGGGTCGAACCCATTGATGTCGCGGAACGCGGTGGCCCGGACCAGCATGCAGAATCCGGACACCCAGGCGACGTCCGCCGCCGCTGCCGACGCACTCTTGTCGAGGTAGTCCAGCATGGGGAGCCGGCTGCGGAGCAGCTGCGACCTGGCGAGTTCCCGCTTCACGCGGCCGGGAACCACGTGGTCCACGCGCAACGCGGCGAGCCATTCCTTGGCCAGGCTCACGTCCGGACCCGCCGAGATGCCGGGCTCGCCGTCCGCGTACCGCATCTGAGGCGCGACAACTCCGATCTTCGCGTCGTCCTGGAGCACCCGCGAGAGTTCCGCGTACGAGTCGGGCGTGAGCGCGGCGTCCGGGTTCAGCAACAGGTAGGCGTCGGCGCCGGGAAATTGCTCCACCGCCGCGTTGATCGCCTTACCGAACCCCACATTGGACGAACGGATGACGTGCGGGGTGTACTGCGCCGCCACCTCGACACTGTCGTCGGACGACGCGTTGTCCACCACCACAACGTCGGCGATGGGTAGTTCACGCAGGCTGCCCAGGCTCATGGGCAGGTCTCGGGCGGAGTTGTGGGACACGACGACGGCTACTGTTTTCACACTTCGCTCGCGATCCTGGGAGTTCATCGGTCACGCCGCCGACGTCGAGTGCCCGGCCGTGTGCGGCACGACCGGCATCGCCCGGTCGCTCCGCAGCACGGCATCACCCACGACGAGCAGCGATGCGTGCTTGAAGAGATACATCAGGGAGACCGCTGCGGCTGCGCCGACCGCACCGAACAGCGCCGCGCCGCCGGCCACCGTGACGAGCAGCGCGGCGGCGCTCACCACGCCGATCTTCGCCACCAGCGCCCCCCGACCCACGCCTTGCAGCACGGCGCCGCAGGGCGAACTCGCGCAGAACGAGGGCACGCCCGCGAGCATCACGGCGATGACGACACCGGCCTGCGAATAGATCTCGCCGAACAACAGCTCCGCCAACCACGGCGCGGCGGCCATCCCGGCGGCGCTGATCGCGCCGACCACGAGTACCACGGCGAGGTTCATCCGCCAGAAGAGCCGCCGTGCCTCGTCGGCCCCCGCGGTCGCCGAATGCGGCACCAGCACGGTGCTGAGTGCGGACGGGATCGATACGAACGGTGAGAAGATGCGAGACGCGGCGGCGTACAGTCCCGCGCCGGCACCCGGCGCGACGAGGGAGACGACCGTCGCGTCCAGGACCCGCGCCTGTGCTGAAACGTTGCTGACCAGGTACGCCCGCGAGTCCAGCACCGCTCGCCACACGTCGGCGGCGGCGGCCGAGCCGGAGATCCGGACCGCGAAACGCACGTGGACCTGCCCCAGCACCGACGCGACCACCAAGCCGTACGCGAGCGAGGCGAAGGGTTCGCCGCCAAGTTCGACGGCGGTCACGAAGATCGCGACCTGCACGGCTTTCCGGCCCAGGATCGACACGACCGCGTGCCCCATCCGGCCGTCGGCGATCGCGAGCGACAACATCGTCTCGACGTTCTTGTCCAGCATCCAGCCGGCCGCGAGGAGCACGGCGATCCACGGCGCCATGGTGCCGGCGGTGAGGCTCAGGCCGATCGCCGCGGCGATGACCAGCCCACCGATCGTGGTGAGGACGTTCAGGCGCAGGCCCGCGCTGACCGCGGTGTCGCGCCCGAGTGCCCGCCAACGCAGGAGGGCGGTCGAGACGCCCGCGTCGGCCACGACGGCCAGGAAGGCCACCGCGCCGAAGTACCCGCCGAAGGCGCCGAAGCCTTGCGGGTCCACCTGCCGTGCCAGCAGAACCATCGCGACGGCCTGCAGCCCGCTGCCGGCGATGCGGGAGGCGGCCAGAGCCGAGGCGCCGCCCACCACCCCGCGCACGTTCGGCCGCCGGGACGGACCCGCCGGCACCGGGATGCCCGAGGTGGCCGGGCCGTGTCGCTTCTCCTCCCCACCCTCGGGGGCCCCGCCCCCCTGGTCCGCGCTCCCGTGGCCTTGGCGCGTCGGGGTATCGCCTCCCCGGTCTCCGCGTCGTTGGTCCTGGTGCTGGTGGTCCTCCACCAGCCACACGGTCGCCACTCCCAGAACGAGGAACCACAGCGGCAGCATGGACTCGGCCATGACGCCGTACGTGGTGGCCGCGATCCCGAAATAGGCCACCGTGAAGGTGAGGCAGAACGCCGGAAGGAGGGTCGGCCGGAAGACACCCTTCCAGACGCACAGCACGGCCAACGCCGAAGCCGGCATCAAGAGGATGACCGCGCCCGGTATGCCCAGTTCGACGGCGGCGAGCAGGACCCCGTTGTGCACCGGCACCCCGTTCCCCACGAGGGGATCTATCCGGCCGACGACCTCCACGTAGTTGTTGGGGCCGATGCCCCACCACGGTCTGCCGGCCAGGAACTCCAGTGCGCTCGACATGATCTGCGCCCTGGCGCCGCCGGCCGGGTCGGCGATCATCCGGACGATGAAGACGGGGGCCACCGCGAGCACGCCGATGCCGAGCAGGATGAACCCGATGACGGACTGCCGGCTTCTGCGGCCGGTACCGACCGCTGCCGCGCCCAGCCTGCGCAGCATCAACTCGCCCATCACGATCAGCATCAGGACCGCCAGCAGCCCGGTCCGGCTGCCGGTCAGGGCGGTCGTCGCGAGCGCGGTGGCGGGAATCCCGTACCGCCCGACGATCGCGGGGAGCTGAAGCCGGCCGAGGCCGAGGCGGCTGTCCGGCCCTGTCGTGAGGTAGTAGAGGGCGAGAACCAGCACGATGGCCTTCGCGAGGTTGAGCGGGTGGTTCAGCGTTCCGTTGGTCCGGTCGCCGAGGAAGCGGGCCGCTTCGACGGTCCCCATGGGGTTGAGCGGTACACCGAGCCACTGGAGAGCCGCGCAGCCGAACTGGGCGGCGATGACTCCGGCGGAGGTCAGTCTGAGCGCCGGGACGGCGGACCTGTGCTTGGCGAACAGACATCCCACCGCATAGGCGACCGGCGCGGACAGATACTGCACCGCTCCGACCAACTCCCGAGTGGAAGCGCCGCCGCGTATCACGATGCCGATGCCGATGAACAAGGCCAGGACACCGATCCACCACACCAGGACCGACATCCATGGCAGCCGCCGCCGGCTCGTCGCCAGCAGCACGACGGAGGCCACGACGAGTGCGATCATCCAGGTCGATGGCGCGAAGACCGGGATGGCGATGCCGACGTGCCACGGCGCGCCGCCCTGGCCGAAAGTCTTGGGCAGCAGGGCGAGGCAGGTCACCGAGACGGCCGCGCTCAGGGCTACCGGCCATTCGGTACGCGCGATGGCTGCGGCCGACGAACCGGTCCCTACCGTTACCGTCGGACCCACTGGCGTACTTTCGCGCCCTCGTCGGTCTCCGTGCGGCGTCGCCGCGGCTGTCGCACACCCGCCGCCACGGCCTTCACCAAGCCCGCGGCCATGGCCCCGCACGCGTAGCCCACGGCGGCTGCGCCCGGTCGCCCGAACCGGAGTCCTTCCGAGAAGACCCGCACCATCCCGCCCATCTCCCCTTGCCGGCGGGCATAGGCCATGGCCGATCCCAGGTAGTAGTCACCCCGGTCCCTGGGGGTTGCCGAGCTGAGGTACTCGCGCGCCCAGTCGAGCTCACGGGTCAGCGAGATTGAGCGCGAAACACCGTCACCGATCGCGTCGTACCTCGTCAGGGCGTCGTTCAGTTGCCGGACCACCAGCCCGGGCAGGCTTCGGGAGAGTTGAAGGAGCCAGGTCAGGTCCTGGTGCAGACTCAGCCCCTCGTCCAGGGGCACGGTCATCGGAAGCGACCGCGGGAAGAGGAGCGTGGAGGACGGGAGGAACGCTTGCCCGCGTTGGACCCGGTGCCGCCGCAACAGGTTGTTCTCCAGGCTGCGGCCGGGGTCGTAGGGCGCGCGGGGCCAGGTCTCGGAGCCGTGTTCGAAGTCCACCGTGACCTTGGTGGACGAGATCCATGTCGACGACCCGGCGAGGCCGGCCTCGGCGATGTCCCGCACCTGGCGCTCGATCTTCGTCGGATGCCAGAGGTCGTCATCGTCCAGGAACGCGACCAGGTCTCCGACGCACCTCCGGACACCGGCCATGCGGGCGGCATTCCCATTCCGGCGCTCGAGGTAGCGCAACAGCCGAACGCGGGGATCGTCAGGAACGTCCACCTCGGCCTCGGTGTTGAGCACCACGTGGACCTCGGTGACCGGATGCGTCTGCCCGAGCACGGATTCGACGGCTCGGCGAAGTCCCGGCTTGCCGACTGAGGGGATGACGACGCTGACTGTGGGACGCCACGTCGCGGATCGCGTCGGCACTGTGGGATCCATCCGATCCTTTCAAACCAGTTGCGCTACAACGGAACCGCGCTCAGCTCGCTGCTGACCGTACGCGGGCACCACATATTACAGAGCGCTGGCCTCGGGCGATGCCCCCTGGACCGCACCCCTTCCGCCGGCGGGAGCGCCGCCGGCGCCATCACAGGGACAGAGTTGTCCGGATGCCGTTGGCCACCTTGCGCACCTCACCGACCTGCGCGCCCGTCGCGGTCATGCGGATGACGATCTGGCGGTCGACCACGCCGTCGGGGCTGCTCCGCCACCAACCGATCACCACCAGTCCGTATCGATCCTTCCCGCCGACCTCTGGGGCCTCGGCGAAGGTCGCGTTCTCGGCCTGGACCCATTGCAGGCCCCACGCCTCCTCGGCCCTGCGGTACGCGGCCTGCACCTCTTCGCCACAGGGCTTCGGGCAGTTCCGGACGATGATCTCCCCGCCGACCTCGGGGACACCGGGACGCGAGATGCCGCAGAGATACCTGGCGAAACCGGGGCCGCGCTGGCGCGCGTCGCAGGCCCAGGAATCGGGCACCTTGAAGGTGAAGCCGAGGCCGGCGGGGCTCTCCTCCTTGACCCGGTCGGCGCCGCCGAACTGCGGCTCCGTGGGCCAGGAACCGGGCTTGGGCGGTTCAACACCGGGGCTGCGCGGTGCGCCCGTGGGGAAGGCGATCGGCTCGGGGCTGCTGAACACGGCCGCGGATGGGGACGAGTCCGGTCCGGCCTGGCTCGGTGCGTCGCCGGCCGACCGCCACACGAAGATGCCGACGACCGCGCCGAGCGCCACGACGACCGCGATCGCGATGCCGACCCACAGGCCGGTGCGCCGGGGCCGCTCCCGCACGGCCGGCCTCAGCGGTGGATAGCTGGTCGAGTACGGCTGGCCCCACGGCGACGGCGCATCCGGGTCGGACGGAGGAACCGACACGGGAGAAGGCGGCGTCGATACCGGCACCCGTGGGCCAGAGGTGGGCCGGTCGTCCTGCCCAGGCCCCTCGACGACGTCGGCCGGGTACTGCCCTGCGCCGGCGGACGTTCCACTGGCGGCGATCGGCATGGCCTGGGTGGGCTCGCTGATGGCCAGCTTCGCCCAGGGTGGCTCGAGGGTGCTCGGATCGGCGGGTTGCGTCTGCCCCGGTGACGAGGTCGGACGGTAGTCCAGGCCGAGGACGACGAAGACCTGCTCGGCCTTGGCACCGCTGTCGGCCGCGTAGGCGACCCATGGCGCCGGGGCCGAGAAGTCGGCGTGCAGGAAGCTCGGCCTGCCGTCCCGGTCCCTCAGGGCGCTCGCGGTGGAGGCGAAGGCCTTCCTCCACTGCTGGTCGGTGGCTACTGTGGCGTCGAGGATGGCAACCGTCAGCGCCCGGCCCTGGGCATCGACGGCTGACGACACCTTACCCACCTGGCACGACCCCAGGGTTTCGAGCAACTGGAACGGACCGCCTGGCTGCATTCCACCCTCCCCGGAGCGACGGTGTGGATAGTAGCGAGGGGGCACCCGGCGACCGGAGGCGGACCGGGGGCTGCCCGCTCGGCCGACGCCGGAATGTCAAGATTGCTCCCCGTGAGGATGAGACGCTGGCTGGCTGCCGCATTCATGCTTCCGTTTCTGACCGGGTGCGGGTCGTCCGGCGGCGGTGGCTCACTGGGCCCGGCAGCCACGTGGCACCCCCCGGTGGCACCGGGCACCACCGGAGCCGTCGACCTGGACAACCGACCCTTCCAGCTTCATGTGCCGGTCGGGTACGACCCCGCCAGGAAGGTCCCCCTCGTCGTGCTGCTGCACGGCTACGGGTCCAGCGGCGTCCAGCAGGAGCGGTACTTCAAGCTCACCCCCGAGTCCGACCGCCGTGGTTTCCTCTACGCCATGCCGAACGGCACCACCGACCGGGACGGCACGAGGTTCTGGAACGCGACCGAAGCCTGCTGCGACTCCTACAACAGCGGGGTGGACGACGTGGCGTACCTCGAACGGCTCCTTGACGCCGTGGAGTCGGCGTACTCGGTCGACACCGCACGGGTCTATCTGGTCGGCCACTCCAACGGCGGCTTCATGGCCTACCGGATGGCCTGCGAACGGTCGATGCGGGTCACCGCGATCGTCTCCGTCGCCGGCGCCGTCGACGACGACAGTTCACTGTGCACACCCCAGCGCCCGGTCAGCGTGCTGCAGATCCACGGCACCGCCGACCCGATGATCAAGTTTGACGGCGGCACGAACGACGGCCACCGGTACCCGTCGGTCGACACCACGCTCGCCACCTGGCGGCGGATCAACAACTGCTCGGCGGAGGCCGACACCTCGGCTCCGCGACTGGACCTCGAACCCCGGCTGCCCGGGGCGGAGACGGGGGTGACGATCTACTCCGTCGGCTGCCGCGACGCCACCCGGGTCGAGCTGTGGCACATCCGAGGTGGCAGCCACAGGCCCACGCTTAACGCGGTCTTCGCCCCGGCCCTCACCGACTTCCTCTACGCCAGCACGCCCCGATCCTGACCACTCCCCTGTCACCGCTCTCATCCGCTGCTGTTCGTCGTGGTGGCCGGGTCCGAGCGGGTACGAGCACCTTGCGCCCTGAATGGTTTCATGCATAGGCTCACCCGGTGAATGAAGGGGTGCTCAACCTGGTCCAGGGAGTCCGCCTCACCCCCACCCAGCGCCGCATCGCGCACTGCCTGGTGCAGCACGCCGCCGCCGCGGCGTACCTGTCGGCCGCCGAGGTGGCCGAGCTGGCCGGGGTCAGCCAGCCCTCGGTGACCCGGTTCGCCGTCGCGCTGGGGCACGACGGCTACCCGGCGCTGCGCCGCCGGCTGCGTGAGGTGACCGCCGGCGCGGACGGCGCGGACGGCGACGGCAACGAGCTGCAACGGGCGGTCCGGGCCGAGATGGCGAACCTGGACCGGCTGGCCGGGCAGCTCGCCGACCGGGACCGGATCGCCACCGCCGGGCGCCTGCTGGCGGCGAGCCGCCCCCTGCCGGTGGTGGGGCTGCGGGCCGCCGCGCCGCTGGCCGCGTACTTCGCCTACTTCGCCGCCAAGGTGCACCCGGACGTGCGGGTGCTGGACGACGGCGGCAGCCTGCTCACCGACCGCCTCGAACAGGCGGCGGCGGCCGGCGCCACCGCGCTGCTCGCCTTCGTGCTGCCCCGCTACCCGCGAGAGACCTTCGACGCGCTGCGGGAGGCCCGCGACGCCGGCCTGACCGTCGTCGCGATCACCGACTCGCCGGTCAGTCCCGCCACCGAGTACGCCGAGCTGGTGCTTCCCGCCGCGGTCGGCACCGACCTCGTCTTCGACCTGCACACCGCCCCGATGACCCTGGCCATGGTGGTCCTTCAGGCGATCTGCGACGCCTCCCCGGCGGACACGCAGGCCCGCCTCGAGGCGTTCGAGTCGTCCGCCGTCCGTCGCCAGTTGTTCCTCGGCTGAGAGGAGTACGCACATGCACCAGCCCGTCCGTGCCGCCCGCGGCACCGCACGCACCGCGAAGGGGTGGCCGCAGGAGGCCGCGCTGCGGATGCTGATGAACAACCTCGACCCCGAGGTGGCCGAACGCCCCGACGACCTGGTCGTCTACGGCGGCACCGGGAAGGCCGCCCGGGACTGGCCGTCGTACCACGCGCTGGTGCGGACGCTGACCGAGCTGCGCGACGACGAGACGATGCTGGTGCAGTCCGGGCGCCCGGTCGGCGTCATGCGGACCCACGAGTGGGCGCCACGGGTGCTGCTGGCCAACTCGAACCTGGTCGGCGACTGGGCGACCTGGCCGGAGTTCCGCCGGCTGGAGCAGCTCGGGCTGACCATGTACGGGCAGATGACGGCCGGCTCGTGGATCTACATCGGCACCCAGGGCATCCTCCAGGGCACCTACGAGACGTTCTCCGCCGTCGCCGCGAAGCGGTTCGGCGGCAGCCTGGCCGGGACGCTGACGCTGACCGCCGGCTGCGGCGGGATGGGTGGGGCGCAGCCCCTCGCGGTCACCATGAACGGCGGCGCCTGCCTGGTCGTGGACGTGGACCGGACCCGGCTGGACCGCCGGGTGCACGACCGCTACCTCGACGAGGTGGCCGACTCCCTGGACGACGCGGTGGCGCGGGTGCTCGCCGCGAAGCGGGAGCGCCGGGCGCTGAGCGTCGGCGTGGTCGGCAACGCCGCCACCGTCTTCCCGGAGCTGCTGCGCCGGGGCGTCGAGATCGACGTGGTGACCGACCAGACCAGCGCGCACGACCCGCTGTCGTACGTGCCGGAGGGGGTGGAGCTGGCCGACGCCCGGGACTACGCGGCAGCGAAGCCGGCCGAGTTCACCGACCGGGCCCGGGCGTCGATGGCGAAGCACGTCGAGGCGATGGTGGGCTTCCTCGACGCCGGCGCGGAGGTCTTCGACTACGGCAACTCGATCCGTGGCGAGGCGAAGCTCGGCGGGTACGAGCGGGCCTTCGACTTCCCCGGCTTCGTGCCGGCGTACATCCGGCCGCTGTTCTGCGAGGGCAAGGGCCCGTTCCGCTGGGCGGCGCTCTCCGGGGACCCGGCCGACATCGCCGCCACCGACCGGGCCATCCTCGACCTGTTCCCGGAGAACGAGTCGCTGGCCCGGTGGATGCGGATGGCCGGTGAGCGGGTCGCCTTCCAGGGCCTGCCGGCGCGGATCTGCTGGCTGGGCTACGGCGAGCGGGACAGGGCCGGGGTGCGGTTCAACGAGATGGTCGCCTCGGGCGAGCTGAGCGCGCCGGTCGTCATCGGCCGGGACCACCTGGACTGCGGCAGCGTGGCCAGCCCCTACCGGGAGACCGAGGCGATGGCCGACGGCTCCGACGCGATCGCCGACTGGCCGCTGCTCAACGCGCTGGTCAACACCGCCAGCGGGGCGAGCTGGGTCTCCATCCACCACGGCGGCGGGGTGGGCATCGGCCGGTCGATCCACGCCGGGCAGGTCTGCGTCGCCGACGGCACCGCCCTGGCCGGGCAGAAGATCGAGCGGGTGCTCACCAACGACCCGGCGATGGGCGTCATCCGGCACGTCGACGCCGGCTACGACACCGCCCGCGAGGTCGCCGAGCGAACCGGCGTCCGGGTGCCGATGGCGGAGAAGACGGCGTGACCGACCTCGCCGGTCGGTTCCGGCAGCTCTGGGACGGGATCGCCCCGGTCGGGCGGGACGCCGGCAGCGGCGGCTACCTGCGCTACGCGCTGACCGAGCCGGAGCTGCGGCTGCGGGACTGGTTCCGCGAGCAGGCCGACCAGCGCGGCATGCCGGTGACCGCCGACGGCAACGGCAACCTCTTCGCCTGGTGGGGCGACCCGGAGGTGGGCGGCGCCGTGCTCACCGGCAGCCACTTCGACTCGGTGCCGCACGGCGGGGCGTACGACGGGCCGCTCGGCATCGTCAGCGCGTTCCTGGCCGTCGACGAGCTGCGGGCCGCCGGGGTCACCCCCGGCCGGCCGGTGGTGGTGGCCGCGTTCGTGGAGGAGGAGGGCGCCCGGTTCGGCGTACCCTGCCTGGGGTCCCGGCTGCTCACCGGGGAGATCGCGGTGGACCGGGCGGCCGGGCTGCGCGACATGAACGGGGTGAGCTTCGCCGAGGCGCTGGGCGACCGGCCGGCGGGCGCCGACGCGGGTCTGCTCGGCCGCTTCGCGGCCTTCGTGGAGCTGCACGTCGAGCAGGGCCGCGCGCTGGTCGAGGCCGGCGCGCCGGTCGCCGTCGCCAGCGCGATCTGGCCGCACGGCCGGTGGCGCTTCGACGTGCTCGGCGAGGGCAACCACGCGGGTACGACCCGGATGGCCGACCGCCGCGACCCGATGCTCACGTACGCGTTCACGGTCCTCGCCGCGAACAAGGAGGCCCGGCTCCGCGGCGCGCACGCCACGGTCGGCCGGGTGTCGGTGGAACCGAACGCCACCAACGCGATCCCGTCGAAGGTGACCGGCTGGCTGGACGCGCGGGCGGCCGAGCCGGAGACGCTGCACGGCCTGGTCGAGGCGGTGCGGGCCAAGGCCGCCGAGCGGGCCCGCCGGGACGGCACCGAGTTGACCGTGACCGAGGAGTCGGCGACCCCGCTGGTGGCCTTCGACGGCGGGCTGGCCGGCCGGCTGGCGGCACTGCTGGACGCCCCGGTGCTGCCCACCGGGGCGGGGCACGACGCCGGGGTGCTCGCCGCGCACCTGCCCACCGCGATGCTCTTCGTGCGTAACCCCAGCGGGGTGTCGCACTCCCCCGCCGAGTCGGCCACCGACGCGGACTGCGCCGCCGGGGTGACCGCCCTGGCGCGGGTGCTGGAGGAGCTGACATGCCGCTGACCCGCTGGCTCGCCGAGTACGCCTGGCTGCCTGAGCACGCCGAGCCCACCCCGGACGTGCTGATCGAGACCGACGGCGGGCGGATCACCGCGGTCACCCCGCTGACCGCCGGGAGCCGGCCGGACGCCGGCGTCGAGGTGCTGGTCGACGCCGTCCGGCTGCCCGGGCTCACCCTGCCCGGGCTGGCCAACGCCCACTCGCACGCCTTCCACCGGGCGCTGCGCGGGCGTACCCACGGCGGCCGGGGCGACTTCTGGAGCTGGCGGGACGGCATGTACGACGTCGCCGCCCGGCTCGACCCGGACTCGTACCTGGCGCTGGCCCGGGCCACGTACGCGGAGATGGCGCTGGCCGGGATCACCTGCGTCGGGGAGTTCCACTACCTGCACCACGGGCCCGACGGCCGCCCGTACGACGAGGAGAACGTGATGTCCGCCGCGCTGGTCGAGGCGGCCGCGCACGCCGGCATCCGGGTCACCCTCCTGGACGCCTGCTACCTGACCGCGAGCGTGTCCGGCGATCCGCTGGTCGGGCCGCAGCGGCGCTTCGGCGACGGCGACGCGCTGCGCTGGGCGGACCGGGTCACCACGTTCACCCCCGGGAACGACCACGCGCGGGTCGGCGCGGCCATCCACTCGGTGCGCGCGGTGCCGGCGGAACAGCTCGCCACCGTCGCCGGTTGGGCCCACCGCCGCGACGCGCCTTTGCACGTCCACCTGTCGGAGCAGCCCGCCGAGAACGACGCCTGCCGGGCGGCGCACGGGCGTACCCCGGCCGGGCTGCTCGCCGAGCACGGCGTGCTCGGCCCGGCCGTCACCGCCGTGCACGCCACCCACCCGACCAGCGCCGACCTGGGCCTGCTCGGGGAGCACCGGACCGGCGTCTGCCTCTGCCCCACCACCGAACGGGACCTGGCCGACGGGATCGGCCCGGCCCGGCGGATGGCCGAGGCGGGCAGCCCGCTCAGCCTCGGCAGCGACAGCCACGCGGTGGTCGACCTCTTCGAGGAGGCCCGGGCCGTGGAGCTGGACGAGCGGCTGCGCACCCGCCGGCGGGGCCACTTCACCGCCGTCGACCTGCTCACCGCCGCCACGAGCGGCGGCCACGCCGCGCTCGGCTGGACCGACGCCGGCCGGCTCGCGGTGGGCGGCCGGGCCGACCTGGTCACCGTACGACTCGACACCGCGCGCACCGCCGGCGTACCGCCGGTCGGGGTCTTCTTCGCCGCGACGGCCGCCGATGTGGCGCACGTCGTGGTGGACGGCCGGGTGGTGGTCCGGGAGGGCCGGCACGTGGACGTGGACGTGCCGGTCGAGCTGGAGTCGTCGATCCGGGCGGTGACCACGTGAGCGCGAGGAGTGAGCCGGTTTTGCGAGCCCCGCAGTCGCGAACGGAAGGGGGCACCGGGTGAGCAGCCTGCTGGTCGACAACATCGGCGAACTGGTCACCAACTCGCCGGGCGGGGACGGGCTGCTCGGCCTGCGCCGCGACGCCGCCGTGCTGGTCGAGGAGGGCCGGGTCGCCTGGATCGGCCCGGCGGGCGACGCGCCGGCCGCGGACCGGCGGATCGACGCCGAGGGCGGTGCGGTGCTGCCCGGATTCGTGGACAGCCACGCCCACCTGGTCTTCGCCGGGGACCGGGCCGCCGAGTTCGCCGCCCGGATGGCCGGTGAGCCGTACACCGGCGGCGGCATCCGCACCACCGTCGGCGCCACCCGGGCCGCCTCCGACGACGTGCTGCGCGGCACCGTGCGCCGGCTGCACGCCGAGGCGATGCGGCAGGGCAGCACCACCATCGAGATCAAGAGTGGGTACGGCCTCACGGTCGCCGACGAGGCCCGCTCGCTGCGAATCGCCGCCGAGGTCACCGCGGAGACCACCTTCCTCGGCGCGCACGTCGTCCCCGCCGAGTACGCCGACCGTCCCGACGACTACGTCGGCCTGGTCTGCGGGCCGATGCTGGCCGCCGCAGCGCCGTACGCCCGCTGGATCGACGTGTTCTGCGAGCGGGGCGCGTTCGACGTGGACCACGCCCGGGCGATCCTCTCCTGCGGGCAGGCCGCCGGGCTGGGCGCCCGGCTGCACGCCAACCAGCTCGGCCCCGGGCCGGGCGTACGGCTGGGGGTGGAACTCGGGGCGGCCAGCGTCGACCACTGCACCCACCTGGACGACGGCGACGTCGACGCGCTCGCCGGCTCGGAGACGGTCGCCACCCTGCTGCCGGGTGCCGAGTTCTCCACCCGGTCGCCGTACCCGGACGCCCGCCGGCTGCTCGACGCCGGCGTGACCGTCGCGCTCGCCACGGACTGCAACCCCGGGTCGTCGTACACCTCGTCGATGCCGTTCTGCATCGCCCTCGCCGTACGCGAGATGCGGATGACTCCGGCGGAGGCCGTCTGGTCGGCGACCGCCGGGGGCGCGGCGGCGCTGCGCCGCGACGACGTCGGGGCGCTGCGGCCCGGCGCCCGGGCCGACCTCGTGCTCCTCGACGCCCCCACCCACCTGCACCTGGCCTACCGGCCCGGTGTTCCCCTGATCCGCCAGGTTCTGCACAACGGAGTGCCGCAATGTCGACCGTGACCATCCAGCCCACCGGAATCAACCCCGCCGACGTCCTCGCCGTGGCCCGCGGCAGCGCCAAGGTCGTCCTCGACCCGGCGACCGTCGAGGCCATGGCGACCAGCCGGGCCATCGTGGACGGCATCGAGGCCGCCGGCCGCCCCGTCTACGGCGTATCCACCGGCTTCGGGGCGCTGGCCAACACCTTCATCGCGCCCGAGCGGCGCGCCGAACTCCAGCACGCGCTGATCCGCTCGCACGCCGCCGGGGTGGGCGCGCCGATGCCCCGCGAGGTGGTCCGGGCGATGATGCTGCTGCGGGTCCGCTCGCTGGCCCTCGGCCGCTCCGGGGTCCGACCGCTGGTCGCCGAGGCGCTGGTCGACCTGCTCAACCGCGACATCACCCCGTGGGTGCCGGAGCACGGCTCGCTCGGCGCGTCCGGCGACCTGGCGCCGCTGGCGCACTGCGCGCTGGTGCTGCTCGGCGAGGGCTGGGTGCTCGGCCCGGCCGGTGAGCGGCTCGACGCCGCCGACGCGCTGCGCGGGGCCGGGCTGGAGCCGATCGCGCTGGCCGCCAAGGAGGGGCTGGCGCTGATCAACGGCACCGACGGCATGCTCGGCATGCTGCTGCTGGCCATCCACGACGCCCGGCACCTGTTCACCATGGCCGACGTGACCGCCGCGCTGGCCATCGAGGCGATGCTCGGCTCTGAGCGGCCGTTCCTGCCGGAGTTGCACGCCATCCGCCCGCACCCGGGGCAGGCCGCGTCGGCGGCGAACATCCACCGGCTGCTCCAGGACTCCCGGGTGATGGACTCGCACCGCGACGACCTGGCGCACGCGGTGCAGGACGCGTACTCGATGCGCTGCGCGCCGCAGGTCGCCGGCGCGGCCCGGGACACTCTGGACTTCGTCGACACGGTCGCCGGGCGGGAGCTGCGCTCGGTGGTCGACAACCCGGTGGTGCTGCCCGACGGGCGGGTCGAGTCGACCGGGAACTTCCACGGGGCGCCGCTCGGCTTCGCCGCCGACTACCTGGCAATCGCCGCCGCCGAGGTGGGCGCCATCGCCGAGCGCCGGGTCGACCGGCTCCTCGACGTCGCCCGCAACCGGGAGCTGCCGGCGTTCCTCTCCCCCGACGCCGGGGTCAACTCCGGGCTGATGATCGCGCAGTACACGGCGGCCGGCATCGTCGCGGAGAACCGCCGCCTCGCCGCGCCCGCCTCGGTGGACTCGCTGCCCACCAGCGGCATGCAGGAGGACCACGTCTCGATGGGCTGGGCGGCGGCCAAGAAGCTGCGCACCGTGCTGGACAACCTGACCAGCCTGCTCGCGGTGGAGCTGCTCGCCGGCGTACGCGGGCTCCAGCTCCGCGCGCCGCTGGAGCCGTCGCCGGCCGGACGGGCCGCGGTCGAGGCGCTCGGCCGGCTCGCCGGCGAGCCCGGGCCGGACGTCTTCCTCGCCCCGGTGATGGAGGCGGCCCGGGCGGTGCTCGCCGGGCCGGAGCTGCGGGCGGCGATCGAGCGGGAGGTCGGCCCGCTGGGCTGAGCGGTGGCGTCGTCGGTCCCGGCTGCTAGCGTTCGCCCCCGTGACCGACGACGTGACCGGCCCGGACTCCACCGACGCCCTGCTCGCCGAGATCCGATCCTTCGTCCGCCGGCAGGTGGCGCTGGCCGAGCTGCCGGCGGCGGCCATCGTCACGAAGACGGCGGAATACCTCGACGGCGAGGCCGCACCGGAGCGGATCGAGCAGCTGGCCTGGGCGGTGGTGGCCGAGGAGCTGACCGCGCACCTCGCCGACCAGGCGACCTGGCCGGAGGTGACGGACAGCGACCGGCTCACCGCCGCGTTCCGGGCCCTCACCGCGGCCGGCGTCATGGCCCGGGAGAACTTCACCTGCTGCCAGAACTGCGGCGTCGCCGAGGTCGGCGCCGAGGCGCCCCGGAGCGTGGAGCCCCGCGGCTACGCCTTCTACCACCAGCAGGACGCCGAACGCGGCGCCGAGGGCTCCGGGGTGTACCTCGCGTACGGCGTGTTCGAGGGGACCTCAGCGGTGGAGATCGGTGCGGAGGTGGCTGCGGCGCTACGCGCCCAGGGGCTGACCGTCAACTGGAACGGCAGCGCCGGCAGCCGGATCCACGTGCCGCTGGACTGGCGGCGGCGCCGGGCCGGCCGGCTCGCCGCCGTACCGGCCATCGTGGACGGCGACGTTGAGGTCGACGTGGAGCTGCTCGGCGAGTGGACCGGGGTGCACGCCCCGAAAGAGGGGCCGGTGCCCGCCGGGCGGCTCACCGCCCTGCACCTGCCGTGGCTGCCGGCCACTGTCCGGGTCCGCCTGGAATGGGCGGGCCGGTCGGTGACGGTCCGGCGGGCAGGGGACCGGCTCGTCGGGGCGTACGCCGAGCCGGGTGCGCCGGAGGCGACCGTGGGCCGGCACGACGGGCTGGCGCTGGTCCGGCGGCTGCGCGGCCTGCCCCCGGCCGGCGAGCCGGCGCCCGAGCCGGTCGGCTTCGTCGAGGTGACCGGCGACCAGGCCGGCTGGTCGGACAAGCAGGTGCCGCTGGATCTGGCGGAACTGCTCGCCCTGGTGCGAGCCATGCGTCCGCTCAGCTACGACTTCCTCACCTGCGTCGGCCGCTCCGGCGGCTGCGTGCAGACCACCTGGAACCCGGCCGGCCTCTGGGTGGAGGAGCTGGACACGGAGGCGGGCCTGGTGGTGGGCCGGTACGCCACCCTGCCCGAAGTGGAACGGGTGCTGACTCTGCTCGCCATCGAGGACCGGGTGGCTGTACGGGAGCTCGGCGGCGAGCTGACCACGCTGAACCTGCGCTGAGCGGCCGGCCGTCTCTCCGGTCGAGGGGGACACCGGCTGGTGGACCGTCCGGCCGGCGACGGATCGGGCCGCCGTCGGCCGGTACGTGACCGGTCAGCCGGCCGGTGGGAGCACCTTGGCGACCAGCTTCGCCAGGTCGCGCAGCGCCTTGCCGCGGTGGCTGATCGCGTCCTTCTCCTCCGGCGTCAGCTCCGCGTTGGTCCGGTCCTGGCCGTCGCCGAGGAAGATCGGGTCGTACCCGAAGCCGCCCTCGCCGCGCGGCGCGCGCAGCAGCCGGCCGGCCTGGCGGCCGTCGACCAGGTGCTCCTTGCCGCCGGGCAGCACCAGCGCGACCGTGCAGACGAAGGACGCGCCCCGGTGCTCGTCGGGCAGGTCGGCGATCTGGTCCAGCACCAGCTGAAGGTTGGCCCGGTCGTCGCCGTGCGCGCCGGCCCAGCGGGCGCTGAACACGCCCGGCATGCCGTTCAGGGCGTCGACGGCCAGCCCCGAGTCGTCGGCGATGGTGGGCAGGCCGGTGCGCCGGCAGCCCTCTCGGGCCTTGATCAGCGCGTTCTCGCCGAAGGTGAGGCCGCTCTCCGGCAGCTCCGGGTACGCCTCGACGTCGTCCAGCCCGATCAGGGCGATCCGGTGCGCGCCGAGCGCGCCGTCGAGGATCCGCTGCAGCTCGATGAGCTTCTTGCGGTTACGGGTGGCGAGCAGGACCTTGTTCATGACGCGAGTGCCTTCCGCTGCGCCTCGACCAGTTCCATACAGCCCAACGCGCCCAGGTCGAGCAGGGCGTCGAGCTGCGCGCGGGAGAAGACGCCGTCCTCGCCCGTCCCCTGCACCTCGACGAACTCGCCCTCACCGGTGCAGACCACGTTCATGTCCACCTCGGCGGCGACGTCCTCCTCGTAGCAGAGGTCCAGCCGGGGCTCGCCGGCGATGATGCCGACGCTGACCGCCGCCACCGACCGGTGCATCACCTTCTCCGGCTTGCCGGCCAGCGCCTTGCGCCCGGCCAGCCAGGTGACCGCGTCGTGCAGCGCCACGTACGCGCCGGTGATCGCGGCCGTCCGGGTGCCGCCGTCGGCCTGGAGCACGTCGCAGTCGAGCACGATCGAGTTCTCGCCCAGCGCCTTCAGATCGATGCTGGCCCGCAGGCTGCGGCCGATCAGCCGGGAGATCTCGTGGGTACGCCCACCGACCCGGCCCTTCACGCTCTCCCGGTCCGAGCGGGTGTTGGTGGCCCGGGGCAGCATGGCGTACTCGGCGGTCACCCAGCCGAGCCCGGAGCCCTTGCGCCAGCGGGGCACGCCCTCGGTGACGCTGGCCGTGCAGAGCACCCGGGTGCCGCCGAACTCGACGAGCACGGAGCCTTCCGGGTGGGTGCTCCAGCCCCGGCTGAGGGTCACAGGTCGGAGTTGGTCGGGCTGTCGCCCGTCAGGTCGCGCCATGCCTGCACCCTATGCGGTCGGTCGTACCGGTCGGCCCCCGGTGCCCTCACGCCACGGCGGCGCCGTCGTCGGTCCCGGATCGGCCCGCTCCGGCGTCGTGCACCCGCAGGAAGCCGGCGACCGCGGCGGGCCAGCCGAACTCCTCGGCACGGGACCGGGCGGCCACCCGCCGGTCACTTTCCGGCCGGTCCAGCAGCCTGGTCACCGCGCCGGCCATCGAGGCGGCGGTGCCGTACGCGGCGAGGCCCGCGCGGCCCACCACCTCGGGCAGCGCGCTGGCCGCGTTGACCACCACCGGCGTACCGGAGGCGAGCGCCTCCAGCCCGGCCAGCCCGAAGGTCTCCACCGGGCCCGGCGCCAGCACCACGTCGGCGCTGGCCAGCAGCGCGGCGACCGCTGCCCGGTCGGGCAGGAAGCCGGTGAAGTGCACCGGCAGGCCGGCGGCCCGCCGGGTCAGCGCGGGGCGCAGCGGGCCGTCCCCGGCCATCACCAGCACGGCGGGCACCCCGGCCCGGCGCAGCTCGGCGAGTGCGTCGACGGCCAGCTCCGGCCGCTTCTCGGTGGAGAGTCGGGCGCAGTGCACCAGCAGCACCTCGGTGTCGTCGGCGTACCGCTCGCGCAGCGCGCGGTCGAGCCGGTCCGGGTGGAACGTGGTCAGGTCGACGCCCAGCGGCACCAGGTCCACGGCCGGGGCGTCGATCCGGTCGAACTCCTCGGCCGCCCAGCGGGTGGTGCAGACGATCCGGTCGTACGACGCGACGGTGCGCAGGTTGAGCCGGTCGGCGACGCCCCGTGCGGTGCCGGACGGCAGCCGCCACTGCCCGAGCAGGCCGGTGAGGCACTCGTGGGACACCATCACCGAGGGCACCCCGTGCGCCCGCGCCCAGTCACCGGTCCAGCGCAGGGTGGACCGGTCGGAGACCTCCAGCCGGTCCGGCGCCAGCCGGGTCAGCAGCCGCTCCACCGGACGCCGGGCGGTCAGCAGCCGGTAGCCGCCGGTGCCCGGCGCGGTCGGCCCGGGCAGGGTGACGACGCTCCCCCACGGATGGCGGCTCACCCCGGCACGCTTCCCCGGGATGACCAGCACCGGGTCGTGCCCGGCCGCGCGGTACCCCTCGCCGAGGTGTCGCAGCGCGGTGCGCAGCCCGCCGGAGCGTGCGGTGACGAAGTTGGCCAGCCGGACGATCCGCAGCCCCCGCGCGCCGCTCTGCCGCCCGGGACGCGCCGCCCCCGTGCCCACGGCGGGGGTCGGCCGGGTCAGGTCGGCGGTCACGCGGCCGTCAGACCGGACACGGACGCGCCGGCCAGCACCGCCTCGTAGTGCCCGATCAGTTCGTCGCCCACGGCCGTCCAGCTCCGCCGGCCGACCGCCACCCGGGCGGCCGTCCCGTACGCGGCCCGACGGTCGGGGTCGGCGGCGAGGGTGGCCACCGCGTCGGCCAGAACGGCCGCGTCGCCGGGCGGGACCAGCAGCCCGGTCGCCCCCGACTCGACCAGGTCCACCGGACCGCCGCTGGCCGGCGCCACCACCGGCAGCCCGCTGGCCGCCGCCTCCTGCACGGTTTGGCCGAAGGTCTCGTGCGGGCCGGTGTGCACGAAGACGTCCAGGCTGGCGTAGAGGCGGGCCAGCATCTCCCCCTGCTGCACGCCCAGGAAGCGCACCCCCGGCAGGCTCCGCTCCAACTGCCGACGGGCCGGGCCGTCACCCGCCACCACCACCCGCACGCCGGGCAACCGGGAGGTCGCCTCCAGCAGGTCCACCCGCTTCTCCGGGGCGAGCCGGCCGACGTAGCCGACCAGCACCTCGCCACCCGGGGCGAGGGACCGGCGCAGCACGGCACACCGCTTGTCCGGGTGGAACCGTTCCGCGTCCACGCCGCGGCCCCAGAGCCAGATCCGCTGCACCCCGTTGGCGATCAGGTCGGCGGCGGCGCGGGTGGACGGGGCCAGGGTGCGCTGCGCCGAGTTGTGGATCTCGGCGAGCCGCCGCCAGGCCGCCGCCTCACCCCAGCCGACCCGGTACGCCCGGGCGTACGAGGCGACGTCGGTCTGATAGACGGCGACCGTGGGCAGCGCGTGCCGCCGCGCCAGCGTGGCGGCCCGGGCGCCGAGCACGAACGGGCTGGCCAGGTGCACCACGTCGGGCGCGTGCCCGAGCAGCGCGTCGGCGAGCCGGGCGGTGGGGACCCCGAGCCGGAAGCCCTGGTAGCGGGGCAGCGGCACGCTGGGGATCCGGACCACCGGGTACGGCAGCCGGTCGGCGGGACGCCGACGTGCGCCCGGTGGGGCCGGGGCGATGACGATCGGTTCGTGGCCGCGGGCGACGAGATGTTCGGCCGTCCGGACGACCGAGTGCGCGACGCCGTTGACGTCCGGCGGGAACGACTCGGTCACGATGGCGATCCGCATGGTGCCCACGGTGGGGGCGGCAACGGTGCGTCAGAAGACGGCCCGCTGACGCACCGGCGAACACTTCCGCACGAATCCGCGCCGACGTATCGGAGGGGCGGAGCTCCCGGTCAGACCTCGTAGCTGGCGCCGGCGCGGACCACTTCCAGCGGTCCGGCGTACGCGCCGGCGGCCGACTCCAGGGTATGCGCCTCGCTGCCCCAGGCCGCCACCAGATGGGTCAGCAGCAGCCGGCCAACGGCCGCCTTGGTGGCCGTCTCGCCGGCTTCCCGCCCGGTGAGGTGCAGGTCCGGCGGGTTCTCCATGCCGTCGAGGTAGCTGGCCTCGCAGAGGAACACGTCGGCGTCCTGGGCCAGCCGCAGCAGCGCGTCGCAGGGCGCGGTGTCGGACGAGTAGCAGAGCACCCGCCCGCCGTGCTCCAGCCGCACGCCGTACGTCTCGACGGGGTGGTTCATCCGGTCGACGGTGACGGTGAAGGGGCCGATCGGGAAGGTGCCGGGCTGGAGGCCGTAGAACTGGTAGACGTCCTCGACGGTGCTGTCGTCCTGGCCGTACGCGGCGGCGAGCCGGTCCGGCGCGCCGGGCGGGGCGTAGACCGGCAGGGGCGGGTACGGGCCGTCCGGGGCGTAGCGGCGGACCACCACGTACGACACGGCGTCGAGGATGTGGTCGCAGTGCAGGTGGGTCAGGAGGATGGCGTCCGGGGTGTGCAGGCCGGCGTAGCGCTGGAGGGTGGAGAGCGAGCCGGAGCCGAAGTCGACCAGGAGCCGGAATCCGTCTGCCTCGACCAGGTAGGCCGAACAGGGGGATTCCGGGCCGGGGAAGCTCCCCGCGCAGCCCAGGACGGTCAGTCTCATCGAGTTGCCCCGTGGTAACCCACCGTAGTCGACACGCCGGTGTCAGCCCCGCCGATGATCTCTACCGACGCGTACGCCACGCAGCGCAGCCTACGCGCAGCGACGGCGGGGCAAGAATCATCCACTGGAAGTTGTCATCAACGTGACACCCGTCGGGCCGGCCGGAGACCGGCCGGCCCGAGCCGGTCGTCAGGCCCAGAGCTGGCCCTCGAGGGCGTCCTCGGCGTCGGCGAGGGTGCCGCCGTAGGCGCCGGTGGAGAGGTACTTCCAGCCGCCGTCGCAGACCACGAAGGCGACGTCGGCGCGGCGGCCGTCCCGAACCGCCTCGTGCGCCACCGCGAGGGCGGCGTGCAGGATCGCACCGGTGGAGAAGCCGGCGAAGATGCCCTCCACCTCCACCAACTGCCGGGTACGCAGCACCGCGTCCCGGGTGCCGACGGAGAACCGCCGGTTCAGCACGGTGGCGTCGTAGAGCTCCGGGACGTACCCCTCGTCGATGTTGCGCAGCCCGTAGACCAGCTCGCCGTAGCGGGGCTCGGCCGCCACCACCTGGATGCCGTCGACCTTCTCCCGCAGGTAGCGGCCGGTGCCCATCAGGGTGCCGGTGGTGCCGAGACCGGCCACGAAGTGGGTGATCGTGGGCAGGTCCTGCAGCAGCTCCGGCCCGGTCGTCTCGTAGTGCGCCCGGGCGTTGGCCTCGTTGCCGTACTGGTAGAGCATCACCCAGTCCGGATGCTCGGCCGAGATCTGCTTCGCGGTGGCGACGGCCTGGTTCGAGCCGCCGGCAGCCGGCGAAAAGATGATCTCCGCGCCGTACATCCGGAGCAGCTGGACCCGCTCGGTCGAGACGTTCTCCGGCATCACGCAGACCAGCCGGTAGCCCCGCAGCTTGGCCACCATGGCCAGCGAGATGCCGGTGTTGCCGCTGGTCGGCTCCAGGATGGTGTCACCGGGCCGGAGCCGGCCGGCCTCCTCGGCCGCGCGCACCATGAACAGGGCCGCGCGGTCCTTGATGCTGCCGGTCGGGTTCCGGTCCTCGAGCTTCGCCCAGAGCCGCACCGGCGGTGCCCCCTCGGGCACCGTCGGCGAGAGCCGGGGCAGCCCCACCAGGGGGGTGCCGCCACAGGCGTCGAGCAGGCTGTCGTACCGCGCCATGACGACCGCCCTCAGCGGGCGGCGACGGCCGCGCGACGGGCGACGGCGTGCGAGGCGATCGCGGCTGCAGCGGCAAAGCCGAACGCGCCACCGGCCACCGCCGGCAGGATGGTGACGCTGTCGCCGTCGTTGAGCTTGGCGTCGAGCGCGCCGAGGAAGCGGACATCCTCGTCGTTGACGTAGACGTTCACGAAGCGGTGCAGCGCGCCGGCCTCGGTGACCAGGCGGCCCTTCAGGCCGGCGTGCCGGGAGTCCAGGTCGCTGAGCAGGTCGCTCAGGGTGTCCCCGGCGCCCTCGACGACCTTCGCGCCGCCGGTGTAGCTGCGCAGGATGGTGGGGATGCGAACCTCGATGGCCATGACGTAGTACTCCTTGATCGGGTGTGCCTCGGTGACGGACGGAACGGGTGTTCGGCGCTGAAGGATCAGCGGCCGGAACACTCGTAGTCGACCGTCGCCGGGCTCTGCCCGAACATGTACGACTGCACGGCGTGCGGGTCCACCCCGGCGTCCACGATCCGCACCGGCTCCTCGGTCACCACGCCGTCGACGATCCGGAACGAGCGGATCTCCTCGGTGTCCGACTCACGGGTGGAGACCAGCAGGTAGTGGGCGCCCGGCTCACCGGCGAAGGAGATATCCGTCCGGGACGGGTAGGCCTCGGTCGCGGTGTGCGAGTGGTAGATGACGACCGGCTCCTCGTCGCGGTCGTCCATCTCCCGCCACACCCGCAGCTGCTCCATCGAGTCGAACTCGTAGAACGTCATCGAGCGGGCCGCGTTGTCCATCGGGATGTGCCGGGTGGGGGTGTCGCTGCCGGCGGGACCGGCGACCACGCCACAGGCCTCGTCCGGGTGGTCCCGGCGGGCGTGGGCGACGATCGCCGTGACGATCGACCGGTCGATGCTCAGCACGCCGACCAGCCTAACCTCTCCGGGTCACGACCTGCGAAGTGGTGGCCGTCACCAATCAGTCGATCAAGGCGTTGAGCAGGGATTCCTGCAGATAGCCGAGGTACGCGTAGACCGACAGTTGGAACACCCGGGAGGAGCTCGGGTCGGCCGCCACCGCGTCGTCCAACTCCTCGCCGAGGTCGGTGCCGTCCTTGATCTCCAGCCGGACCCCCATCGCCAGCCGGGCGTCGTTGAGCGCCCGCAGCCAGGCCTCGGCGGCCTCGGCGTCCAGCCGTACCTCGCCGCCCGCCTCGTCCGGCAGCGCCGCGAGTATCGCGCCGGCCTGGTCGATCTTGGCGGTCTTCAGGTCGCCCTCGGTGTAGCGGCGGAACTCGGCCGCGCCGGCCGGATCCTCCGGGTACGCGTCGGGGAAGAGCCGGCCCACCACCGGGTCGGTGTGGTCGAACCCGTCGGTGAGCAGGCCGACCACCTCGGTGGCGACCTTGCGCAGCACCCGGACCTCGTCGACCGCGAAGGTGGCGACGTACCGGCCGCTCTGACGCCGGAACATGCTCACGACGCGGACCTGGTTCGCGACTGCGGGGCTCGCAACCCCGGCTCACTTCTCGCGCTCACGAGCGCCGGCCCTGTTCGCGACTGCGGGGCTCGCAACCCCGGCTCACTCCTCGCGCTCACGACCGGTCCACCGTCGCCCACAGCCCGTACGCGTGCAGCTGGGACGCGTCGTGCTCCATCCGCTCCCGGGCGCCGCTGGACACCACGGCCCGACCCTTGTGGTGCACGTCCAGCATCAACTTCTCGGCCTTCTCCCGGCTGTATCCGAAGAGCTTCTGCAACACCCAGGTCACGTACGTCATGAGGTTGACCGGGTCGTCCCAGACGATCGTCACCCATTGCCGGTCGGAGACCGGCACCTCGTCGGTGTCCGGCGTCTCGACCGGTGCTACCTGTGGAGCCGCCATGCCCCCCATCGTGCCACCGGATCCGGCGAACCGATGAACCGGAACGCCGGGCTGACCCGGATCACCCTCCTGGGCGGCCCGGACCGGGCGGGACGGCACCGCGTCGCCGGCCCGGTCAGGCGAGCAGGATGCCGTGGTCGAGCGCATCGGAGAGCACCGCGCCGAGCGAGAGACGGATCACCTCGAAACGCCGGGAGACCTCCCGGGCCAACTCCAGTTCGACCTCGCGCAGCGCCCGCTGGGCCCAGGACCGGGCGCCGTTCGGGTCGTCGTTGCCGGGGCTGCGCCAGTGCTGCCAGCACCCGCCCGAGAGCGCGACGCCGACCGGCGGCAGTACCTCGGCGCGCGCCCCGCCCGGAAGCCCGGCCAGCGCGTCGATCGCTCCGGCGCCGGCCAGCCCGGCCACCCCGGCCGTGCTGGTGACCAGGAGCACCCGATCCAGTTCCAGACCCGCCGGGTGGTCGCCCAGGCCCCAGCGAACCGCCGCCGCGATCCGCTGCCGGACGCCTTCCGCCAGCGGCGCGCCGAAGACCTGCGCGGCGGCGTCGTCGAGGATGCCCCGGACGGCCTGGTCGCACTGGGCGGTGGCGAGCACGGACAACGCCTCCATCTCCCGGTCGAGCAGCTGCGGCAGCCCCGCACAGCCCACCCCGAAGACGATCTCCTGGACCACCCGGAGGTGGGTGTTGGCCAGTTCCAGGGCGAGGTGCTGGCGGATGCTGCGGGCGCAGGCCCGGACCTGCCGCTCCAGCCGGTCCGACCAGTCCCCGCCGTCGAGGTCGGGCGGGACGGCCACCCGGCCGTGCGCCCCGGGCGGCACGGGCGGTTGCAGGCTCGCCCGGCGCAATCCCTCGTCGGCGGCCCAGCCGACCAGCGCCCGGCGCAGGCCGGGATGCCCCGCCCGGTGCACCGGGTACCAGCGGGCCTCGGCGAGGGCCGGCACGGCGGCGAGCAGCGCCGCCCGGTGTGCCTCGACGGTGACCGCGGCCGGGTCCACCGTCGGGTCCGCGCTCCGGGGCGACGGCACCGGGGCCTCCGCGTCCTCCGTCGTCGTCGCGCCGTCCGGGGCGGTCCAGCCGCCCGCGCCCGGGGTGACCACGAAGAAGACCGCCACCGGGGCACGGGCCACCTCGGCGAGCAGGTCCAGCTCGGCGGCGGTGAAGGCCTGGTCGGCGCCGATCACGAAGAGCAGCGCGCCGGCCCGGCCGACGGCGTCGAGAAGCAGCCGGCCACCGGCCACGCCCAGGCCGTCGGTGTCGGGTGTGTCCAGCACCCCGAAGTGGCGCAGCAGGGGCTCGGGCAGGCTCAGCTCGACCCGGCGCGGCGGGCGGGCCAGCGCGGGGCCGGCGGCGGCCTGGTCGGCGCCGTAGGAGTGTGGCTGGCGGTAGCCCGGCACGTACGCCGCGCGGGTGGCGACCCGCGCGTGCCGGACCAGCAGGGTGCTGCCCACGGGCACGTCGAGCATGCCGGACGGGACGCCCACCAGGGCGGCGAGCACCTCCCGCCGGGCGGCGCCGGCCGGTCCGGCGGCCACCACGGCCAGCGGCTCGTCCGGGGCGGGCTCGGTGACCCCGAGCCGGGTCGGCAGCGGCCCGCAGCGGGGCAGGTCGACAGGGCCGACCGGCCCCTGGGGCGCGCCGTCGGGCACGTCGACCCCGGGGAATGGACCGGGCTTCATGCTGCGGCCTCCCGGTGATGGCGGGTGGTGGAGGCACCCGCGAGAAACTGTCCGGGCCGTGACACCCGGATGCGGAAAGAGTACGGGGCGTGACCGTAACAGCAGCGCACCCCGGATACTCACCAGTAACCATCACATTACTCAACTTCGCAGCGTAACGCTGCCCCTGCGGACGGAAATCCGTCGATATGCTGCGTCGATGATTCGGTGGAGCTTCGTCGGCCGTACGGATGAACTCCACCGTCTGCTGTCGGCGGTCGAAGGCCCCGAGGGACGCGGGCTCATCCTCAGCGGCAGCGCCGGCGTCGGCAAGAGCCGGCTGCTGCGCGAGGGGGTCGCCGCCCTCCCCGCCGACCGCTACGCGATCTGGTTCGTGGCGGCCAGCACCGCCACCGCGGCACTGCCCTTCGGCGGCCTGGCCCAGGTCCTCCCCGCCGCCCAGCCCCAGGGCCTCTCCCCCGCCGGCGTGCTGCGCTGGGGCGTGGAGGTGCTCCAGGAACAGGCCGCCGGGCGGCCGATCGTGCTCGCCATCGACGACGCGCACCTGCTCGACCCGCCCTCGGCCGCGCTGGTCCACCTGCTCGCCCGGGCGCCGAACACCACCGTGCTCGGCACACTGCGCAACGGCGAGCAGATCCCGCTGCCGATCCGGGCCCTCTGGACGGACGACCTGGTCGACCACGCCGAACTCGCCCCACTCGGTCCGACCGACATCACCGACCTGCTCGCCGCCATCCTCGACGGGCCGGTCGACGCCGGCAGCGCCGACCGGCTGTTCCGGCTCTCCGCCGGCAACCCGCTGCTCCTGCGCGAGCTGGTGCTGGCCGCGGCGGGCGGCAGCGAACTGGAGCGCCGGTACGGCGTCTGGCGGTGGACCGGCCGGCTGGAACTCGCCCCCAGCCTGACCGACCTCATCGACACCCGGATCGGCCGGTTGGAGCCGGGGGTGCGGGCGGTGCTGGAGCTGGTGGCGTTCGGCGAACCCCTCGGCCTGCACCTGCTCGGCCGGGTCGCCGCGCCGTCCGACGTGGAGACCGCCGAGGAGCGCGGCCTCATCTCGGTGGTCCGCGACGACCGGCGGCTCGACGTCCGGCTGGCCCACCCGCTGTACGGGGAGATGATGCGCCGCCGCTGCCCGGTCACCCGGACCCGGCGGCTCCAGGCGCGCCTCGCCGAACTGCTCGAACAAGTGGGCGCCCGACGTCGGGGCGACCTGCTGCGGGTGGCGGTGTGGCGGCTCGACTCCGGGACCGCGCAGGATTCCCGGCAACTGGTCGGCGCGGCCGTCCAGGCGTTCGCCCGGTACGACGTACCCCTGGCGACCCGGCTGGCCCGCGCGGCGCTCGAGGCCGACGGCGGCTTCGACGCCGCGGAGCTGCTCGCCACCATCCTGATGTTCGGCGACCGGCCCGAGGAGGCGCTGCTGGTGCTCGACTCAGTCGTCGGGGAGGTCCACGACGACCGGCGACGCAGCCGCTGGCTGACCGCCCGGGGCATGGTCAGCTACTGGGGCCTGAGCCGGCGGTCCACCGTGGAGGAGATCGCCGAGCAGGGCGCGACGCTGGCCGACCCGGGCGACCGGGCCCGGGTCCGGGCATTCGAGGCGATCATGCGGCTGCACGGCCTGGACACCGAGACCGCGCTGCGGCTGGGCCGCGCGGTGCTGGACCGCCCGGCGGCCGGGGTGGCCGCCCGGGAACTGGCCCGCTGCACCATCGCCCACCTGGACGCCGCGCGCGGACGGTTCCGGTCCAGCGCCGCGGCGATCAACCGGGTGGCGGCGGAGGCACCGAACTGGCGCGCCGACATGCCCTACCTTCAGCTCGCGATGGAGCTGGCCCGGGGCACCCGGCTGGCGCTCTCCGGCGACCTGCCCGGCATCGACGCGATCGTGGCCGACGAGTTCGCGAACCTCGCCGGCGCCGGCGACTTCCGGCTGGGCACCGGCTACCTGGCGATCCTCCAGGCGTACGCGGCGCGACTGCGCGGGCGCGGCAGCGAGGCGCTCACGATCAGCCTCGGCGCCTGCGCGGTGCTCGCCACCAGCCGGGTCTACGCCAGCCTCGCGCACGCCGAGCGGGCCCAGGCGGCAGCCCTGCGCGGCGACGCCAGGCAGGCCACCGAGGCGATGGCCGAGGCCGACCGGACCCACGCCCCCGGCATGGCGGTCCTCTACCCCTGGCTGGAGCAGGCCCGCGGCGCGGTGCTGGCGGCCGGCGGCGACCTGCCCGGGGCCGCCAAGCACCTCGGCGAGCTGGCCGACCGGCTGCGCGCCGACGGGCTCGCCGGGCACGAGATGCTGGTCCTGCACGACCTGGTCCGGGTCGGGCAGGCCAGCGCGCCGGTCGGACCGACCTGCACCGACGGCAGCCGCCGAACGGTGGCGCAGCGGCTGAGTGAACTCTGCGAACGGGTCGACGGGGTGCTGCCGCCGCTGCTCGCCCGCTACGCCCGCGCCGCCGTGGACGGCGACGGCCCGGCCCTGCTCGACGTGGCCGACGGGCTCGCCGCGCTGGACCTCACGGTCTGGGCGGCCGAGGCGACCGCGACCGTCCTGCACGACCGGCGCCGGGGGCGGTCCGCCCCGGCCGCCGCCGCGCACCAGCGGCTCGGCGCCCTGCTCGGCAGCTGCGACGGGGTACGCACCCCGGCGCTGGACGCGCTGCGGCCGGCGCTGACCGAGCGGGAACTCGAGATCGCCGGCCTGGCCGCGGCCGGGGTGACCAGCCGGGCCATCGCCGAACAGCTCTTCCTCTCCACCCGCACCGTGGAGAACCACCTCCAGCGGGTCTACAGCAAGCTCGGCATCACCGGGCGGACCGAGCTGCGCGCGGCCCTGCGGTCGATCCCGGGCCACGACGGCGGGTAGCCAGGGTGAACTCTAGGCTGGGGCGGTGAGCACCCTTCGCCCCGCGCTGCTGACCGACCACTACGAGCTGACGATGATCAGCGCCGCCCTGCACGACGGCACCGCCGACCGCCGCTGCACCTTCGAGGTGTTCAGCCGGCGGCTGCCGGCCGGGCGCCGTTACGGCGTGGTGGCCGGGACCGGCCGGCTGGTGGAGATGATCCGCAACTTCCGGTTCGACGCCGAGGAGGTCGACTTCCTGCGCCGTACCGGGGTGGTCGACGAGCGGGCCGCCGAATGGCTGGCCGGCTATCGCTTCACCGGCGACGTCGACGGGTACGCCGAGGGTGAGCTCTTCTTCCCCGGCTCCCCGATCCTCACCGTCTCCGGGGGCTTTGCCGAGTGCGTGGTGCTGGAGACGCTGGTGCTGTCGGTGCTCAACCACGACAGCGCGGTCGCGGCGGCCGCCGCCCGGATGGTCACGGCGGCCCGCGGCCGGGCGCTGATCGAGATGGGTTCCCGGCGGGCGCACGAGGAGGCGGCGGTGGCCGCGGCCCGGGCGGCGTACCTGGCCGGCTTCCGGTTCACCTCCAATCTCGCCGCCGGGCAGCGCTACGGCATTCCGACCGCCGGCACCGCCGCGCACGCCTTCACCCTGCTGCACGACGACGAGAAGGCGGCGTTCGCCTCGCAGGTCACCACGCTGGGCAAGGACACCACGCTGCTCGTCGACACGTACGACATCAGCCAGGGCATCCGCAACGCCATCGAGGTGGCCGGGCCGGAGCTGCGGGCCGTCCGGATCGACTCCGGGGACCTCGCGGTGATCGCCCAGCAGTCCCGGGAGCTCCTCGACTCGCTCGGCGCCACCGAGACGAAGATCATCGTCTCCGGTGACCTCGACGAGTACGCGATCGCCTCGCTCGCCGCCGAGCCGGTCGACATGTACGGCGCCGGCACCGCCGTGGTCACCGGCTCCGGCGCCCCCACCGCCGGCCTAGTCTACAAGCTGGTCGAGGTGGACGGGCGCCCGGTGGTCAAGCGTTCCGAGCACAAGGCCACCATCGGCGGCCGGAAGGTGGCGGTACGCCGGCACAAGCCCACCGGCACCGCCACCGAGGAGGTCATCGTGCCGCAGGGGGTGCCGGACCGCCGCCCGAACGACCGGCTGCTCCAGCGATCCTTCGTGATCGACGGGGAGCCGGTCGAGCTGCCCTCCCTGGACGAGTCCCGCGAGCACCTGCGGCAGTGCCTGATCTCCATCCCGTGGGAGGGCCTGAAGCTCTCCGGCGGTGACCCGGCCATTCCGGTCACCGTGGTACCGGCAAGCTGACGAAGGAGCGACCGATGGCCAACGCCTTGATCATCGTGGACGTGCAGAACGACTTCTGCGAGGGCGGCTCGCTCGCCGTCGCGGGCGGGGCCGGCGTCGCGGCCGGCATCTCCCGGCTGCTCGCCGCCGAGCCGGAACGCTGGGACCACGTGGTCGCCACGAAGGACTACCACGTCGACCCGGGCGCGCACTTCGGCAACCCGCCCGACTACGTGGACTCCTGGCCCCGGCACTGCGTGGTCGGCACCGCCGGCAGCGAGTTCCACCCCGACCTGGAGACCGACCGGGTCGAGGTGATCTTCCACAAGGGCGAGCACGCGGCGGCGTACTCCGGCTTCGAGGGGCACGCCGACGACGGCGAATGCCTGGCCGACTGGCTGCGCCGACACGACGTGGACCGGGTCGACCTGGTCGGCATCGCCACCGACCACTGCGTCCGGGCCACCGCGCTGGATGCCGCCCGGGAGCGGTTCGCCACCACCGTGCTGCTCGACCTGACCGCCGCCGTCGCCGCGCAGACCCTCGACGTGGCGCTGCGCGCTATGGACGGGGCCGGGGTGACCCTCTCCGGGAAGCCTGTGATCAGGGCCGCTTGAGCCGGTAATCGCTTGCCGATGTCGTACCTCCGGTCGAGGATGACCGCCGGAGGTACGGACCATCATGAACCTGACGCCTTACCGGCACGCGCTCGCGCTGCCCGGGCTCCGCCCCCTGCTGCTGGTGTCGGTGCTGGCCCGCATCCCGCTCACCGCGACCGGGGTGACGCTCACCTTCTTCGTCGTGCTCGACCTCGGTCGGGGCTACGGCGCGGCCGGCCTGGTCGGCGCCGCGCTGACCGTGGGGGCGGCGGTGGGCTCACCGCTGCTCGGCCGCCTGGTCGACCGGCGCGGCCTACGCCCGGTCCTCGCTCTCACCACCGTGGCCGAGGCGGTCTTCTGGGCCAGCGCCCCGGCGCTGAGCTACCCGGTGCTGCTGCCCGCCGCGTTTCTCGCCGGGCTGCTCGCCCTGCCGGTCTTCTCGGTGGTCCGCCAGTCGATCGCCGCGCTGGTGCCCGCCGAGCAGCGCCGCGCGGCGTACGCGCTGGACTCGATGTCCGTGGAGCTGTCGTTCATGGTCGGGCCGGCGGTCGCGGTGGCCCTGGCCGCCACCATCTCCGCGCGGACCACGCTCTGGTTGGTCGGCGCCGGCATCGTCGCCTCCGGCGTCGCGTTCTGGCTGCTGAACCCGCCCACCCGCGGTGCCGCCGAACCCGCCGGCCCGCGGCCCCGGGTTGCCCGGCGGGAGTGGCTGACCCCGCGGCTGCTGGCCGTGCTCGCGGTGAGCACCGCCGCGACCCTGGTACTCGGTGGCACCGACGTCGCCGTGGTCGCCGTGCTGCGGGCCGGCGGCGAGGTCGGCTGGACGGGCGCGGTGCTCACCGTCTGGGCGATCGCGTCGCTGGTCGGCGGGTTCGCGTACGGGGCGGTCCACCGCTCCTTCACCCCGCTGGTGCTGGTGGCCGCGCTCGCCGCGTGCACCATCCCGGTCGGGCTGGGCGGCGGGCACTGGTGGCTGCTCTGCCTGGCACTGCTCCCGGCCGGCGCGCTCTGCGCCCCGACGCTCGCCGCCACCGCCGACGCGGTCAGCCGGTTGGCCCCCGCCGGGGTACGCGGCGAGGCGATGGGCCTGCACGGCTCCGCCGTGACGGTCGGCATCGCGCTGGGCGCGCCGCTGGCCGGCGCGGTGATCGACGCGAGCGCGCCGCCGTGGGGCTTCGCGGTGACCGGCGCGCTCGGGCTGCTGGTGGCCCTCGTGGTATTGCCTGTCGAGCTGCGTCACCGACGGCAGGCCGCCACCCGGCCCGACCTTGTGCACGCCATCCCGGTCGAGCCCACCGTCGCCGACCTGGCCCCCGCCACCCACTGACGACACCCACCGGCCGGCCCCGCCGGCCCCACGAGCCGACGGGATCCTCCGGGCCTGTGGACCTGCGGGCCTCCGGGCCCCCGGGCCCCCGGGCCTGCGTGCCTGCGTGCCTTCCGGGCCTGCGTGCCTGCGTGCCTTCCGGGCCTACGTGCCTTCCGGGCCTGCGTGCCTTCCGGGCCTGCGTGCCTTCCGGGCCTCCGGACCAGCGGCCTTCCCGGGCCAGCGGGCCAGCGGCCAGCGGGCCCATTGGGATCGATGGTGGCCGACCGGGCGCCGAGCCCGACTTACTCGCCCGACCGCCCGGGCAACGTATCCCCCAACAGCGGTATGACTCTCCGTCATAAATATGACGGAGAGTCATACCGCTCATGAGCGGATTCGCTCCGTCGGACGTTGCTCCACGTGATCACGCCCTGCGGGAGGGACAAACCCGGTGCCGGATGCAGTGGTCGTCGCTGGGTCGGTGGAAAGCGCACGAACCCGCACGCGCCCAAGGGCCCGCCAACGGCTCAGCCCTGCCGAGGGGCCGGCCCTGCGGGGGGCCTGCCGGGGGGGCCCTGCGGGGGGCCGGCCCTGCCGACGGCTCAGCCCTCATGACGGGTCAGGCCGGCGACGAGCGGCCGGAGGAAAGGACCGACCCCGTCGAGGAACGGCAGCCGGGCGGAGTGGACCAGCAGCGGGGCGGCGCGGACCGGCAGAACGGCGACGGGCGCCGTACCCCTGGTGGGGTGCGGCGCCCGTCGGACGTGTCGCGGTGGGTCAGCGCTGGTCGAGGTTGCCGGCGGTGTCCTCCTGGTAGCTGGCGCCACCGTTGGACTCGCTGGTCAGCGGCTTGGCGCCACCCTCGGGCGGGCCGGCCAGGCTCTGGCCGCCAGCGGCCAGCTCCGGGAACTTGTAGTCGAAGGCGGGCCGCTCGGAGCGGATCCGCGGCATCCGGTCGAAGTTCCGCAGCGGGGGCGGGGAGCTGGTCGCCCACTCGAGCGAGTTGCCGTGGCCCCACGGGTCCTCGACCTCGACCACCGGGCCGGTCTTGTACGACTTCCAGCAGTTCCAGAGGAACGGCAGGGTCGAGATACCGGTGATGAACGCGCCGATGGTGGAGATCGTGTTCAGCGTGGTGAAGCCGTCACCGGGCAGGTAGTCGGCGTACCGACGGGGCATGCCCTCGTTACCGAGCCAGTGCTGGATCAGGAACGTGGTGTGGAAGCCGATCATGGTCAGCCAGAAGTGAATCTTGCCGAGCCGCTCGTCGAGCATTCGGCCGAACATCTTCGGGAACCAGAAGTAGATGCCGGAGAAGACGGCGAACACGATGGTGCCGAAGAGCACGTAGTGGAAGTGCGCCACCACGAAGTACGAGTCGGAGACGTGGAAGTCCAGCGGCGGGCTGGCCAGCAGCACACCGGTGAGACCACCGAAGAGGAACGTCACCAGGAAGCCGACCGCGAAGAGCATCGGCGTCTCGAAGCTGATCTGGCCCCGCCACATGGTGCCGATCCAGTTGAAGAACTTCATACCGGTCGGCACGGCGATCAGGTAGCTGAGGAAGCTGAAGAACGGCAGCAGCACCTGGCCGGTGGCGAACATGTGGTGCGCCCAGACGCTCATCGACAGCGCGGCGATGCCGACGGTCGCGGCGACCAGGCCCTTGTAGCCGAAGATCGGCTTCCGGGAGAAGACCGGGATGACCTCGCTGATGATGCCGAAGAACGGCAGCGCGATGATGTACACCTCGGGGTGCCCGAAGAACCAGAAGAGGTGCTGCCAGAGCATCGGGCCGCCGGTGGCCGCGTCGTACACGTGCGCGCCGATCAGCCGGTCCGCGGCGAGCGCGAAGAGGGCCGCGGCGAGCAGCGGGAAGACCAGGATCGCGAGCAGGCTCGTGACCAGCAGGTTCCACGTGAAGATCGGCATCCGGAACATGGTCATGCCGGGCGCGCGGAGGGTCAGGATCGTGGTGATCATGTTGACCGCGCCGAGGATCGTGCCCAGACCGGAGATGGCCAGGCCGACGATCCACATGTTGGCGCCGACGCCGGGCGAGTGCTCAACGGTGCTCAGCGGCACGTAGGCGAACCAGCCGAAGTCGGCGGCGCCGCCCGGGGCGATGAAGCCCGCGGTGGCCATCGTCCCGCCGAAGAGGTACAGCCAGTACGCGAAGGCGTTCAGCCGGGGGAACGAGACGTCGGGCGCGCCGATCTGCAGCGGCACGACGTAGTTGCCGAAGGCGAACACGATCGGCGTCGCGAAGAACAGCAGCATGATCGTGCCGTGCATGGTGAAGAGCTGGTTGTACTGCTCGGGCGACAGGAACTGCAGCCCGGGCCGCGCGAGCTCGGCACGCATGATCAGGGCCATCAGGCCACCGATCATGAAGAACACGAACGCGGTGACCATGTACATGATCCCGATCTGCTTCGCGTCCGTGGTGCGCAGCAGCCGCGCGATGGCCGACCCCTTGACCGGCTCTCGGACCGGCCATGGCCGGGTCACGACCGGCTTGGGTGCGACGGTGGTCACGAATGGCCTCCGGTTCTCGGTTGTCCCGCTCGGCACGCGCTGGTTATCGGCGGGCCGTCATCCGCAAGGAGGATAGTCCCCGGAAGGTGGCACCGCCGATCGGGGTGGTGGGGCAGGATGGACGGCCGCCCTACAGCGGGTCGACGAGCAGCCGGTAGTGCTCCCGGAATATTCGTCCGCCGCGTCCGCGCAGCAGCGGGTCGCGCAGCGCCGGCGGCACGTCCCGGGTGCGGTTGCGGTCCCGGGTCCGGTCCCGCACCCATCGGGTACGCGGGCGACGGCGACTCTCGTACGCCACCAGCGCTGCCTCGACGCTGCCGGCCGCCCGGAGCGACTCGGCGAGCACCACCGCGTCCTCCAGGGCCATCGCCGCGCCCTGACTCAGGGTCGGCGCGGTGGCGTGGGCGGCGTCGCCGACCAGCAGCACCCGGCCCCGGTACCAGCGGCCCAGCTCGACCTCGTCGGTGACGCCGACCTGCACGTCGCGCAGTGACTCCAGCACCGCCGGCACCGGGCCGCCGTAGTCGCCGAAGAGTTCGCCGAGCCGGGCCACCGGGTCGGCCGGGGCGACCGTGCCCGCCTCGTCGGCGTAGCAGTACAGCCGCCCGGCGCCGAGCGGTACGACCAGGAAGCCGGCGCGCTGCCCGAGCAGCGCCGTCCAGTCGGTGACGTCGGGGCCGTCGCGGACCACGCCGCGGTAGACGACCTGGCCGGCGGGGCGGGGCGGGCCGCCGAGCGCGGCCAGGGCGCGGACCGCCGAGCGCGGGCCGTCGGCGCCGATGACCAGGTCGTACTCGTCGCCGGTGCCGTCGGTGAAGGTGACCGCGACCCCGGCGGGCAGCAATTCCACCGTGCTGACCTCCGCGCCGTGCCGGACCGCACCGCCCGCGCCGCTGAGCAGCACCTGGTACAGGTCCCGGCGGGGCAGCGCCCGGCACTCGCCGACGCCGCCCCAGAGAGCGTCGAGATCCACCTCACAGAGCGGGTCGCCCGCGGCGTCCAGGAAGCGCTGGCGGTGGATCACCTGCCCGAGCCGGTGGACCGGGCCGTCCAGGTCGAGCCGGCGCAGCGCGCGGTCGGCGTTGCCGGGCAGGTAGAGACCGGTGTCGACGAGTTCGTTCGTCGGGAGCTTCTCGGTGACGTCCGGCCGGAAGCCTGCCATCCGCAGCGCCCGGGCCACGGCCAGGCCGGCGATGCCCGCGCCGACGACGAGGATGCGCAGGGGGGAGCCACCCATGGTGGTGTACGCCTCCGGAGGGGTTCGGCACGCGTTGGAGGCAAGACACTACTCCCCGCGTTCGACGCCCGGAAGGCCCTATCGGCCCTGTACGCACGATCCTCGGATCGTCGTGGTTATTCACGTACGGGATTCCCATCCCGCGCGGCCGACCAGCCCTCGTCCATGCCGCCGATAAACCCTGAACCCCCGGCTGAGCTGCGGCTTCACCCGGCCCATCCGGAGGCTGTTCGGCTTTCGCAGAACTTCCACACGGCTGAGCGCCGGCCCATCGGCGCGATTTCGCTGAACCGGTTCGGTTGCATCCCTGTTGCAGACATGTAAATGTATCGACTGAACTTGGGAGCGCTCCCGCCCGTATCCCCCGTCACGTCGGCACCCCCGCGCCGAAGTCCAAGGAGCATCATGAAACGTTCACTCCGGGCCATCGCGACAGCCGGCCTGCTGGCCGCCGGATCGCTGGTCGCCGTCGCGCTCGGCGGCAACGCCTCCGCCGACACCCAGATCTGCGAGCAGTTCGGCTCGACGGTCATCGGCAACCGGTACGTGGTGCAGAACAACCGCTGGGGCACCACCGCCCAACAGTGCATCAACGTCACCAGCACCGGCTTCAGCATCACCCGTCAGGACGGCTCGTCGCCGACCAACGGCGCGCCGGTGTCGTACCCGTCGATCTTCGCAGGCTGCCACTACACCAACTGCTCCCCCGGCACGAACATGCCCATCCAGGTGAAGTCGATCAGCAGCGCGCCGAGCAGCATCTCCTACAACTACGTCAGCGGCGCCAGCTACGACGCCGCGTACGACATCTGGCTCGACCCGACGCCGAAGAAGGACGGGGTCAACCAGATGGAGATCATGATCTGGTTCAACCGGCAGGGCTCGATCCAGCCGATCGGCTCGCCGGTGGGCAACACCACCCTCGCCGGCCGCAGCTGGGCGGTCTGGCGCGGCAGCAACGGCCAGAACAACGTCATCTCCTACCTGGCGCCGTCGCCGATCCAGAGCATGAGCTTCGACGTCATGGAGTTCATCAACGACACCCGCAACCGGGGTGCGATCACCAACGACTGGTACCTGAGCAGCATCCAGGCCGGCTTCGAGCCCTGGCAGGGCGGTGCCGGCCTGGCGGTGAACTCCTTCTCGCAGAGCGTCAACACCGGCGGCTCCACCACCCCGCCGACCACCCCGCCCGCGACCTCCTCGCCGACGCCGACGCCCACCTCGTCGCCGTCGACCACTCCCCCGCCCTCGGGTGCGGCCTGCACGGTGAAGTACACGCCGACCAGCGTGTGGAACAACGGCTTCACCGCCGATGTGGTGATCACCAACAAGGGTTCCGGGACGATCAACGGCTGGAACCTGACCTACAACCTGCCGTCCGGGCAGCAGGTCACCAACGCCTGGAACGCGACCGTGACGCAGAGCGGGTCCGCGGTCAGCGCGAAGAACGTCAGCTTCAACGGGACGTTGTCGCCGGGGGCGTCGACGAGCTTCGGGTACCAGGCGACGCTGAGCGGGGCGTACACGCCGCCGACCAGTTTCTCGCTCAACGGCGTGGCCTGCTCGCGTGTCTGACGACCACGCCAGAGGGAAGGGGCGCGACCAGCTCGGTCACGCCCCTTCCCCTCCAGGTCACTCAGCCGCCGAGGGCGTCGATGTCGCGCATCTCCTCCGCGGTCAGCGAGAAGCGCCAGATGTCGAAGTTGACGCGAATCCGCTCCGGGGTCACCGACTTGGGGATGACGACGATCTCGTGGTCGATGTGCCAGCGCAGCACCACCTGGGCCGGCGAGACGTCGTGCGCGGCCGCGATCCGGGTCAGCACCGGGTCGGCGAGGTCGCTGGTCTTGAACGGGCTGTAACCCTCCAGCACCACGCCCCGGTCCCGGTGCTCGACGTGCCGCTGCCGGTCGTAGAGCGACGGGCTCCAGCGGATCTGGTTCACCGCCGGGTTCTCCTCGGTCGCCTGGATCAGCTCGTCGATCTGGGAGGTGCTGTAGTTGCTCACCCCGACCGCACGGACCAGGTTCTCGTCCCGGGCGGCGAGCAGCTCCCGCCACATCGGGATGCTGTCCGCCGGTGACGACGGCGGCCAGTGGATCAGCCACAGGTCGACGTACTCCATGTCGAGGGCGCGCAGGCTCGCCTCGATCGTCTCCCGTTCCCGGCCCACCCGGTCCGGAGGCAGCTTGGTGGTGACGAAGAGGTCCTCCCGGCGCAGCCCGCTCTCCTGGACCGCCCGACCCACCTCCTTCTCGTTGCCGTACATGGTGGCGGTGTCGAGGTGGCGGTAGCCGGCGTCCAGGGCGGCCAGCACAGCGTCGTACCCGGCCTGGCCGGTGGCCTGCCAGGTGCCGAAGCCGAGCAGGGGCATCCGCACGTCGCCCGGGAGCGTGACGGTGGGCTGGTCGTGGTCCATACCGACCGTTCTACCCGTGATCGCCCACGACATGCCCCGGAACCGGGCAACCGGCGGAGGCAGGCGGATTGCCGGAGAATGCCGGTGTGGCTGACCGGCTGGAGGAGTACCGGCGCAAGCGGGACGCGGCCCGCACCCCGGAGCCCGTACCGCGGAAACCGCCGCGCGGGCGCCGCCGGGCCGGCGAGGCCCGGTTCGTGATCCAGCAGCACCACGCCCGCTCGCTGCACTGGGACCTGCGGCTGGAGCACGAGGGGGTGCTCGCCTCCTGGGCGGTGCCGCGCGGGCTACCCCGGGACACCGGCCGCAACCACCTCGCCGTGCACACCGAGGACCACCCGATGCAGTACCTCGACTTCCACGGCGAGATCCCGGCCGGCGAGTACGGCGGCGGCCGGATGACGATCCACGACCGGGGCACCTACGCCTGCGAGAAGTGGCAGGACGACGAGGTGGTCGTGGTGCTCGACGGGGAGCGGACCAGCGGCCGGTACATCCTCTTCGCCACCGGCGGCAAGGACGGCCGGGACTGGATGGTCCGGCGCACCGACCCACCCCCGCCCGGCTGGACGAGCATGCCGGAGCTGATCCGCCCGATGCGTCCCACCCCGGCCGCCCGGCTCCCCCGGGACCAGGCCGACTGGGGGTACGAGCTGCGCTGGGACGGCGTCCGCGCGATGGCGTACGTCTCCGGCGGCCGGCTGCGACTGCGCGACGCGGACGACGCCGACGTCACCGGGGCGTACCCGTGGCTGCGGGAGCTGGCCGAGGCGCTGGCGCCGACGGAGGCCGTGCTGGACGGCGTGCTGGTGCGGTTCGACGGCGCCGGCCGGGTCCGCCCGGCGCGCGCCGGGAAGGCCGCGCCGGACGCCCAGTTCCTGATCGTGGACCTGCTCTGGCTGGAGGGCGTGACCAGCGTCGACGTGCCGTACGCGCAGCGCCGTGAGCTGCTCGACGATCTGGCGCCCGCCGGGCCGCACTGGCAGACTCCGCCGTGGTTCCCAGGTACCGGCGCCGAGGCGCTGGAGACCGCCCGGCAGCAGGGCCTGCCCGGGGTGATCGCCAAGCGGTTGGACTCGGTCTACGAGCCGGGCCGGGCCAGCCGGCGGTGGCTGACCATCGACGTGAGCTGACGGCGAGGAGCGACGTGAACCTGACCCACCTGGAATGTCCGCGCTGCGGCCGCAAGCACGACGCCGGCCGGCTGACCAACCTCTGTGGGTGCGGCTCGCCGCTGCTGGCCCGCTACGACCTCGACGCGGTGGCCGCCACGGTCACCCCGGAGCAGTTCGGGCTGCGCCCGGCCGACCTGTGGCGCTACCGCGAGCTGCTGCCGGTGGCCGACGAGCGGCACGTCACCACGTTGGGCGAGGGCTGGACGCCGCTGCTGCGCGCCCCGGCGTACGGGCAGGAGATCGGCATCCCCGACCTGATCGTCAAGGACGAGGGCCTCATGCCGACCGGCTCGTTCAAGGCACGCGGCGCGGCGGTGGGCGTGAGCCGGGCCCGCGAGCTGGGCGTGCAGCGGATCGCCATGCCCACCAACGGCAACGCGGGGGCGGCCTGGGCGACGTACGCGGCCCGGGCCGGGATGGGCGCCACCATCGCCATGCCACTGGACGCGCCGACCATCTGCCGTCGGGAGTGCCTGGCCGCCGGGGCGGACCTGCGGCTGGTGGACGGGCTGATCAGCGACGCCGGGAAGTGGGTGGCGGAGCTGGTCGCCGGCTCGGACGGCGCGGTCTTCGACGCCGGCACGCTGCGCGAGCCGTACCGCCTCGAGGGCAAGAAGACCATGGGGTACGAGATCGTCGAGCAGCTCGGCTGGCAGGTGCCCGACGTGATCATCTATCCCACCGGCGGCGGGGTCGGGCTGATCGGCATCCACAAGGCAATGCACGAGCTGCGCGAGCTGGGCTGGATCGAGGACAAGCTGCCCCGGCTGGTGGCGGTGCAGTCCACCGGCTGCGCCCCGATCGTCCGGGCGTTCGCCGCCGGCGAGCCGCGGGCGACCCCGTGGCAGGACGCCGACACCGTGGCCTTCGGGATCACCGTGCCGTCCCCGCTCGGCGACGAGCTGATCCTGGACGCGCTGCGGGAGAGCAGTGGGACGGCGCTCGCGGTCGACGACGAGGAGATCCTGACCGACCTGCGGGACTTCGCCGCCCGGGAGGGGCTGCTGCTCTGCCCGGAGGGGGCGGCCTGCCTGACCGCCGCCCGGCAGCTGCGGGCCGGCGGGTGGATCCGGGCCGGCGAGCGGGTGGTGGTGCTGAACACCGGAGCGGGGCTGAAGTACCCGGAGACGGTGGACGTCTCCGGCGTACCGGTGATCTGAGGTTCGGCGCGGCCGGTCCGCGGGGCGCCGGTGGTGGTGTTGCCGGGTCCCGCCGGCCACTCAGTCCGTGGTGGGATCGGTCAACCGCCAGGCCGCGTTGATCAACCCGATGTGGGACAGCGCCTGCGGGGTGTTGCCCAACTGGACGCCGCTGCCCAGGTCGATCTGCTCGGCGAAGAGCCCCACGTCGTTGGCGTACCCGAGCACCTTCTCGAACAGGCGCCGGGCGCGCTCCCGCTCCCCGGCCAGCACCAGACACTCCACCAGCCAGAACGAGCAGAGCACGAAGCCGGCCGGGTCGGTGTTCCAGCGGCGCACCAGGCCCTCGTCGGTGCCCAGCTCCCGCTCCACCACCTCGATGGTCGACCGCATCAGGGGATCGGTCGCCGGCAGGAAGTGCACCACCGGCAGGAAGAGCGCCGAGGCGTCCAGCTCCGCCGACCCGAAGGCCCCGGTGAACGCGCCGATCCGCTCGTTCCAGCCCTCCCGCAGCACGGTCTCGCGGATCTCGTCCCGGATCGCCGCCCAGCGCGGCACGTCGGCCCGCTCCCCGAGCCGGGGCGCCAGCTGCACCGCCCGGTTCAGCGCCACCCAGCAGAGCACCTTGGACGACAGGTAGTGCCGCTCGGTGTCCCGGGTCTCCCACATCCCCCGGTCCGGCTGCCGCCACGTCGCGGCCACCTGCTCGGCCAGCCCGACCACCATTTCCCGGAGCTCCTCGGCGAAGGTGTCGCCCAGGTAGTCGTGCAGCCGCCAGACCGCCGAGATCACCTCCCCGGGCACGTCGAGCTGCCGCTGCCGCCAGGCGTCGTTGCCGATCCGCACCGGCCGGCTGTCGGCGTACCCGCGCAGGTGGACGCACTCGTGCTCGGAGAGGTCGCGCTCCCCCTCCAGCCCGAACAGCACCGGCACCGGCTGGTCGCCGATCCGCCCGATCGACCGGGCCGCCCAGGCGAAGAGCCGGTCGGCCTCGTCGGGGCAGGCCGCCACCCAGAGCGCGCGCATGGTCATCGAGAAGTCGCGCAGCCAGAAGTAGCGGTAGTCGTAGTTGGGGTCCCCGCCCATCCGCTCCGGCAGCGAGGTGGTCAGCGCCGCGGCGACCGCGCCGCTGCGCGCGTACGTCAGGCCGGTGAGGACGGTCGCACTGTGCCGGACCTGGGCGGCGAATTCGCCGTCGTACCGGTGGCTCTCCCGGTACGCCTCCCAGGCCTGCACGGTCTCGGCGATGGCGACGAGCGGGTCCATCCGGGCCGGCGGGGCGCCGTAGGCGGGCGCGTACGCCAGGTCGAAGCCGACCCGCTCCCCGGCGTCCACCTCGAACTCGTGCCGGACCCGGTCACGCCCGGCCCGCAGGGCCAACCCGGTGCTGCGCAGGGTCAGCGTGACCGGGCCGGCCGCCGCCAGCACCGCCCCGTCCGGCTGCTCGTGCAGGTACGGCGTGAGCAGGCCGTACTCGGGGCGCGGCGCGAAGTCCAGACCGACCCGGACCCGCCCGCTCAGCCCCTCCACCACCCGCAGCAGCACCGCCGGCGAGTTCATGCCCAACTCGTGCCCCCGGGCGCCCAGCTCGGCGGCGAGCGCGTCGGTGACCGCGACGCTCCCCTCGGGAGTGTGGTGGACGGTGCGCAGCACCAGCGTGTCCGGCAGGTACGACCGCTCGACCCGGGCCGGGCCCAGCGGGGCGAGCCGCCAGTGGCCGGCGTCCGGGTCGAGCAGCCGGCCGAAGACCGACGGCGCGTCGAAGCGGTCCGGGCACCACCAGTCGATCCCGCCGTCCCGCCCGACCAGCGCGCCGGAGCGGCTGTCGGAGAGGAACGCGTAGTCGGAGATCGCCGGCTGGTCCACCGGCGCCGGGTACCCGGCGCGACCCGGATCAGACCGGGCCGCTCCCGGGTCAGGACGTCGGGGGCTCGTCCTCGCCGGCCGCCTCCGCCGCGTCGGCCTCCTCCTTGGTGCGGTGCACCACCTGGTCGGCGTGCTCCGGCGGCCCGTAGACGGTGTAGAGCACCAGCGGGTTCGGCCCGGTGTTGACGAAGTTGTGCTTCGTCCCCGCGGGCACGACCACCAGGTCGCCCTGGGCGACCTCCTTCTTCTCGCCCGCGACCCGTGCCTCACCGGTGCCGCTGACGAAGGTCAGGATCTGGTCGATGCCCTCGTGGACCTCCTCACCGATCTCGCCGCCCGGCGGAATGGTCATGATCACCAGTTGGGTCTTCTCACCGGTCCAGAGCACCCGGCGGAAGTCCGGACTCTTCTGGGCCACGGTCGCGATCGTGAAATGCTCCATGGCGCGCTCATACCCGCCGTGGACCCGGATCACGCCGGGACTGGCAGATGGTGGAATTCCCCACCGGGTGGAGGTTTGGTCCCGGTGGTAACGGGGATCGGGTACTCCAACCGGCGCGACAACGCCGGTTGAGCCAGGTCCCCGCTGGCGTACCGCCGGATGGCTGCGGTGGTGGGAGACGGCCGGAGCGCGGCGACGTGACGACCCCTGGGTCGGGCGGCGCCGTGCGCTCGTCTCCGGGTACGGTCGGGCCCCTCAGGGCCAGTACCGCCAGGTGGAACGGCCGGTCCGCGACGTCGACCCCGGCCAATGCCGACCAGGCCCCGACCGGCGGGTGGGAGCGGGACGAATCGGCTCCCCAGCACCGATTGCGTGCCGTGGGGGCCGTTGGACCCTGTGACGGTGACGAATGTCTGGCTAGATTGAAGTATGGTGCCCACCCACGGGGGTCGGGTGGCGGGACCGGTCTACCGCCCCATCCTCGCCTGCCGTCGGGGCGAGCTGGAGGCGCTGGGTCACCTCGACAGTGCCACGGCCCCGTTGCTCGCTCCGGTGCTCGACCTCGCAGTCGTCGACGCCGGCGTGGTCGACCTGCTGGGCCGGCTGCCGGCCGGGCTGCTGCCGGCCGTGGACGTTTCCGCCCTGCCCGACGCGACCGAGACCGAGCTGGCCCGGTGGGGCGTACCGGTGGTGCCGGTGATCGGGCTGGCCGACAGCGACGAGCGGCTGGTGGCACACGGGACGGCGGCGCGGGCGTACGCCGGGCGGGCGGTCGTCCGGCTGCGGGCCGGCCAGGACCGGGCGGGTCCGCACGCGACCACCACGGCGGTGGAGCGGATCTGGCGGTACGCCCGGCTGGTTCCGGAGCAGTGCGACCTGATCGTCGACGCCGCGGACGTGTGCTGCCCGGCGGACCTGCGGGTCGCCGAGCCCCGGCTGCGGCGGCTGGTGGACTGGGCGCGCCGGCACAGCTGGCGCACGGTCACCGTGGCCGCCGGTGGGATGCCACCGGCGGTGTCCCGGCTCCCCACCGACGAGCCGGTACGCCTGGACCGCTGGGACTGGCTGCTCTGGCGACGCCTGGCGGAGCTGGGCGTCGGGTACGGCGACTACGGCGTCGCCCCGGCCGTGCCCGGTGGTGATCCGCCGGGCGACCGGCTGCCCACCGTGCGGTACACGGCCGACGGCGCCTGGTGGGTCTATCGCTGGTCGCGGCGGGGCGGCCGGGGCGACGAGCGCTTCGCCGACCTGTGCCGCACGCTGGTCGCCGCGCCGTACTGGCCGTCGGACGGGGCGGGCTTCTCCTGGGGCGACCACGAGCTGCTGCGCCGGGCCCGACGGGCGGCCGGCGTCGGCTCCCCGACGAACTGGACGGCGTGGAGCACCTCCCACCACCTGGCGTACGTGCTGGGAACGCTGAGGCGTACGGCGCACGACCCGGGGCGCGGGTCGTGGCCGGAGGGCCCCGAGCGCGGGCGACCCGCGCGGCCGCACCGGGGCGGCGAGACCCGGCGGGCCGGCTGAGTCACTCCTTCTCGGTGAAGCCGAACTGCACCACGCCCTCGTCGTCGACGACCGCGTCGACGGAGGTGTCATTGAGCAGCTCCGCCGCGTCGGGGTCGAGGAAGATGCGCGCGCCCTGGGCGTCGACCACCTGGTCGCCCTGCGTCGGCTCGGGCACCAGTTCGATGGTGAGCGAACCAGCGTCGGTGTCGGCCGCGATGCGCAGCCCGCCGTCCTCGGCGACGTCCTGCTGGACGGCGAGGTCGCGGATCACGAGCACGGCGTTGTCGGTCATGGTGAGCATGGCGGAACTCCTCGTGGATTTCTCGGGATCGGGACGTCGCGCTCATGTCGGCGGCGCGCGCCTGACAGCGAATCGGTCATCGCCGGGCGAATCCGGGCGCCTGGTACCGCCCTCATCACCCACGGTGCCCCCTGTCGGGGCGTCCGTCAAATAGAGCGGGATCTGTCGACACCGGCGGGCGCCTTCGCCGTTTCCGCTTCTCAGCGTCGTGACCGTCCATACGCTGGAGGCGTGGACGATGCCGCTCGGCACCCCGGGTGGCCCGTGGTGCCGCTGGTGCCGACGGGCTCCGCTGTGGTCGTCGGTCCTGGCCAGACCGCAGCTTGCGGAAAAAACCTTCGCTCCAGAGTCTTGCCTGGCGGAAATCTCCATGGCAGCGTCGACGCATGCATCGTCGTCTCTTTTCCCGGACGGTCGCGCTGGTCACGCTGGTCGCCACCGCGGCCGCCGCCGGCGCGCTCCCCGCCACCGCCGAGTCGCCGACCCCGGCCGCGACCCGGCTGCACGCCACCATCGACGCGATCCTCGCCGACGCCCGGCTCGACGGGGCGCAGGCCGGCGTGGTCGTCATGGACACCGCCACCGGAGAAACCCTCTACGACCGCAACGGCGACCGCCGCCTGGTGCCCGCCTCCAACACCAAGCTGCTCACCTCGACCGCCGCGCTGGAACTGCTCGGCCCGGGCCACCGGTTCACCACCGACGTGCACACCGGCGGCACCCGCCGGGCCGGCCTGGTCTCCGGTGACCTCTACCTGCGTGGCGGCGGTGACCCGACGATGCTCGCCGCCGACTACGACACGCTCGCCGCCCAGGTCGCCGCGGACGGCGTACGGGTGGTGACCGGCAACCTGGTCGCCGACGACACCCGGTACGACCGCACCCGCCTCGGTCCGGACTGGACCTGGGACGACGAGTCGTACTACTACGCCGCACAGGTCTCCGCGCTGACCGTGGCGCCGGACACCGACTACGACGCCGGCAACGTGATCGTGCACGCCGCCCCGGCCAGCACCGCGGGCGCGCCGCCGGTGGTCACCATGACCCCGCCCAACGGTTACGTCCGGATCGACAACCGGGCCGAGACGGTCGCCGAGGGCAGGACCACCATCTCCTTCGAACGGGAGCACGGCGGCAACACCGTCGTGGTCACCGGGCAGATCGCGGTCGGCGACGAGCCGTCCAGCGACTGGATGACCGTCTGGGAGCCGGCCGGGTACGCCGCCGACATCTTCCGTGCCGCGCTGCGCCGGCACGGGGTCCGGGTGCTGGGCCGTACGGTGCTCGGCGAGGCGACCCCGGAGGGCGCCGCCACGGTGGCCCGGCACGACTCGATGACCCTCGCCGAGCTGATGGTGCCGTTCCTCAAGCTCTCCAACAACGGCCACGCCGAAGTGCTGACCAAGGAGATCGGCCGCGTCATCTCCGGCTCCGGCACCTGGACGGCCGGGCTCACCGCGATCAGCCAGTACGTCGCGAACGCCGGGATGGACACCGGCCGGCTGCGCCAGCGCGACGGCTCCGGTCTGTCCCGGCGCAACCTGATCCCGCCGGGCGAGTTCACCGCCCTGCTCGCCGCGGTCCGCCAGGAACCCTGGTTCGACACCTGGTACGCGGCCCTGCCCATCGCCGGCAACGCCGAGCGCTTCGTCGGCGGGACGCTGCGCAGCCGGATGCGCGGCACCCCGGCGGCGAACAACGTGCACGCCAAGACCGGCAGCCTGACCGGGGTGTCCGGGCTCTCCGGCTACGTCACCGACGCCGACGGCCGGGTGCTGGCCTTCTCCATCGTGCTCAACAACTACCTGGCCTCCTCGGTGAAGGGGTTGGAGGACCAGATTGCGATCGCGCTGGCCTCGTACACCGAGAAGAGCGTGACCACCGCGCGGCTGGCGCCGCCGGCCGCGCCGGAGACGCCGCGCGTCCCGGAGGGCGTCGAGTGCTCCTGGGTGAAGCCGATCGTCTGCTGAGACCGCGCCGGCCTCCGCGTCCCCCCGTGGGACGCGGGGGCCGGCGCGTCCGGTCAGCCGATGGCCTGGCGCAGCCGGGCGGCGGTGCGGCCGGCGTCGTAGTCCGGCCCGACCCCTTGGACGATCAGCGTCGAACCCTCGATGTGCCGGGTCCGCAGGGGCAGGATCTCCTGGTACGCCGAGGAGGCGTACCAGGCGCGGGCGCTCTCCACGTCGGGGAACTCGACGATCACCACGGTGCCGGGCCACTCCCCCTCGATGACCTCGACCTCGGCCCCGTGCACCCGGAACCGTCCCTGGTACGGGTCCAACGTGGACTGGATCCGCTCGATGTACTCCAGCACGTCCTCGTTGATCTGCGGGGTACGCAGGTGGGCGAGCGCGAAGGCGGGCACGGGTCCTCCCCTGTGGTCGGCCGGCCCGTCGCCTGCGGGCCGCTGGGGACGAGTCTGCGCCGGCCGCCGACGCGCGTCGATTACCTGCCGGGTAGGGGTCAGACCCGTTCCAGCACCACCACCGGGATCTCCCGGTCGGTCTTGGTCTGGTACTCGTCGTACGCCGGCCAGGCGGCGATCATCGTCTGCCACATCCGGGGCTTCTCCTCCGGCCCGGCGGTACGGGCGCGGGCGGTGAACCTCTCCGCGCCCACCTGCACCTCGACCTCGGGGTCGGCGAGCAGGTTGAGATACCAGGCGGGGTGCTGCGGCGCACCGCCCTGCGAGGCGACCACCAGGTAGTCGTTGCCGTCCCGGCCGTAGATCAGCGCGGTCCGGCGCAGCTTGCCGCTCTTGCGGCCCCGGGTGGTGAGCAGCAGCGTGAAGACGCCGGGACGCCACTCGTGCCCCTCGGCGCCGTCGGTTTCGACGTACCGGCGGATGTGGTCGGCCACCCAACCCTCGGGGCTGTCCAGCACCTGCTCGCTCGTCGACATCCGCCTACCTCCCGCGATCGTGGGGCACCGTCGCGCCCACGCTACTCCGGCGGGGTGTCGGCGACCGGGCGAACTGTCAGCGCAGCGCGGCCGCGGAGAGGTCGACGTTGCCGCAGCCGCCGAAGGTCTCCTCCACCGTCCAGTTGACCAGCAGCTTCGTCCCCGGCTGGGCGCGGAACCGGATGACGAACCGGGCGGTGTGGGTGGTGTGCGGGTCCTCCAGTCGCAGGCTGCGGGTCGGCCCGCCGGTGGAGAGCCGGACGTCCAGCCGGCCGCGGGCCATCCAGACGCCGGTGAAGAGGTCAACCGTGCGGTCCTGCCCGCTGCCGGCGACCGAGAGGGCGAAGCCGTTGCCCACGCCGCAGACGTGCACGCCGGTGGCCGTCCCCTCGACCGTCTCGTCCGGGGTGCCGTCGTGCCAGCGGAAGAACTCGGGGTTGGTGTCGTAGCTGCCGCGCTCGCCCCGGCCGCCCTCGTCCCGGATCTCGCCGGTGCCGCCCCCCTTGCGGACCACCTGGTCGGTGCCGCGCAGTCCCCAGTGCACCCAGTCCCGGCCGCCGAGCCCGGTCAGGTCGACCACGGCCGGCACGTCGGCGGCGCCGACGTCGAGGGTCGGGATGGTCGGCGTGGGGCTGGGTGTCGCCGACGGCGAGGCGGGCGACGGGGTGGCGGTGGGCGAGGGTGTGCGCTCCCGGGGCCGCAGCCCCGGTGAGGCGAAGCCCGCCTCGGTCGGCTGGCCCACCCCGGTCACCGCGGTCGGTGTCGACACGGGCGTGGGCAGGGCGGCCGGCAGCACGTCCGCGTCGGGCGGCGGGGCCTGCGGGCCGGACCCGACGTACGCCGCCAGCCCGACCAGGCAGCCCAGGGCGGCGGCCCCGCCCAGGGCCCAGCGCCGCCGCTGCCGCGAGCGGGCCACCCGGCGCGCCGTGCGGCGGCTCGGACCCGGCCCGATCCGCACGATCCCGTCGTCCGTCACGATGTCACTCCCCCGCTCTACGCCGGGACCGCGCGGGGAGTCGGGGGCGCGGCGTGAGCGGCTTCACGTTTCCATCGTGCGACGGGATGCGCCATATGCGAGCGGGTGGGCGTTTCCAGTTCGTTACCAAGCGGTAGTGATGGAATGTTTCCGTTCAGTTAGGTCAGCCGAGCTCGAAGCCGAGCGCCTGGGCCAGCACGACGGCCTGCTCGGCGTCGATCCGCGCACCCGCCCGCTCGACGGTCGTCGGGTCCAGCGCGGTCAGGTCACTGCCCCGCAGGTCGGCCCGGGTCAGCCGGACCGCGTGCAGCTGGGCCCCGGAGAGGTCGACCCGGGTCACCGTGGCGCCGGTCAGGTTCGCGCCGGTCAGGTCCGTCTCGCGCATCCGCACGTCGGTGAAGCTCACTCCGCGCAGGTCGGCGCCGGGGAGCGCGACGAAGGACCAGTCGCCGCCGTCGACCCGCAGGGGTCGCAACTCGCACTGGGCGAAGGTGCTGCCGACCAGTTTGCAGCCGGTGAACTCGGCCTCGAAGAAGTTGCACCGCTTGAACACGCAGCGGGTGAAGGCCGAGTCGACGTGCCGGGACGCGTTGAACCGCACCGTGCCGAAGGTGCACCCGGTGAAGGAGGCACCCCGGCTGGTCGCCTCGGTGAGGTCCACGTCGTGGAAGACGCAGTTCACGAAGTGCCGGTCGACCAGCTCCTCCGCGTACCAGTCGTCGTGGCGGAACGTGACGTCCTCGATGGTCTCCGGCATCGGCCCACACTATGTGGCCCCACCGACGGTGGCCGACCACCCTTCCGCCCTGGCGTACCGGCTAGTAGGTTCGGCGGCGTGAGCGTGGCACGCAGCACCGACCCGGACCTGATCGGCTTCGACCCCGCCCGGCTGGCGCGGATCGACGCACACTTCGGCCGTTACGTCGACGACGGACGGCTGGCCGGCTGGCAGGTCGTGGTTACCCGGCGCGGCGAGATCGCGCACTCCTCGACGTACGGGCTGCGCGACGTCGAGGCCGGCGCACCGGTGGAGCAGGACACGCTCTGGCGCATCTACTCGATGACCAAGCCGATCACCACCGTCGCGGCGATGATGCTCTGGGAGGAGGGCCGGTTCGAGCTGACCGACCCGATCAGCCGCTGGCTGCCGGAGTACGCCGACGTGCGGGTCTTCGACAAGGGCTCGGCCCTCAAGCCGTACACGGTGCCGGCGGTCGAGCCGATCCGGGTCTGGCACCTGCTCACCCACACCTCCGGCCTGACGTACGGCTTCGCGCAGACCTCGGTGGTCGACGCGCTCTACCGGGCCGCCGGCTACGACCTCGGCGTACCCCCGGGGTTGGACCTGGCGGGCGCCTCCGCCGGGCTGGCGAAGCTGCCGCTGCTGTTCCAGCCCGGCACCGGCTGGAACTACGGCGTCTCCACCGACGTGCTGGGCCGGCTGGTCGAGGTGGTCTCCGGGCAGAGCCTCGACGAGTTCTTCACCGAGCGGATCTTCACCCCGCTGGGGATGACCGACACCCGCTGGTGGGTCGACGAGCCGGACGCCAAGCGGCTGGCCGCCCTCTACACCCCGCACCCGGCCACCGGCCAGGCGGTTCGCGCCGACCGGATCGGGGCCGCCGCGCTGGCCCGACCGGGCTGGTTCTCCGGCGGCGGCGGGCTGGTCTCCACGGCGGCCGACTACCACCTGTTCACCCAGCTGCTGCTGCGCGGCGGCGAGCTGGGCGGCGTCCGCCTGCTCTCCCCCCGCACGGTGCGCTTCATGACCCGCAACCACCTGCCCGGCGGCGGCGACCTGGCCTCGTTCCACCCGGAGGGGTTCGCCGAGACCGTGCTCGACGGCATCGGCTTCGGCCTGGGCTTCGCCGTCGTGCAGGACCCGGTGCCGGCCCGGGTGCCGAGCAGCGTCGGCGAGTTCTACTGGGGCGGGCTGGCTTCCACCGCCTTCTGGGTGGACCCGGTGGAGGAGGTCACCGCACTGCTGTTCACCCAGCTCATGCCGTCGAGCACCTATCCGCTCCGCTCCCAGCTGCGGCAGCTGGTCTACTCGGCCCTGATCGACTGAGCCGTTCCGGCGACGGGCGGCGCGGCCGGTCCATAGCCTGGACGGCATGAGCGAGCGCAGCGAGCGAACCGTCAGGCTCAGCGCGGTGGTGCCTCATGGCGGCACGGAGCGCAGCGGAGTGCCGGCATGAGCAACGTGGTGGTGTACGGCGCCGGCGGCACCGCGGGCGCGCGGATCGTCGCCGAGGCGGCCGGTCGGGGGCACCGGGTCACCGCGGCGGTCCGCCGCCCGGAGTCGGTCACCTGGCTGCCCACCGGGGTGAAGGTGGTGACCGGGGACGCGACGTCGGCGCAGAGCGTACGGGAGCTGGCCCCGGAAACCGACGTGATCGTGGTGGCGATCGGCGGCGGCGAGCGGGCGCTCTGGCGGGACGCGGCGGAGAACCTGGTGACCGTGCTGCGGGACCTGCCGAACCCACCCCGGATCATCCACGTGGGCGGCGGCGCCACCCTGCTGACGTCGAAGGACACCCGGTTCCTGGACGAGCCGGAGTTCCCCGACGAGTACCGGGACTCGGCGCTGGGCCAGGCCGACGCGCTGGCCCTCTACCGCTCCTCGGCCGACGGGGTGACCTGGACGTACCTCTCGCCGCCGCCGGTGGAGTTCCACCCGGGCGAGCGCACGGGCAGCTACCGCACGGGCACCGAGCACCCGGTCGCCGACGACCAGGGGCGCTCGGTGCTGACCTACGAGGACCTGGCCGTGGCGATCGTGGACGAGATCGAGGACCCGCGCTTCGAGAACATGCGCTTCACCGCGGCGTACTGAGGGTCAGTCCGCCAGCCGGGCCGGGAAGCCGCCGGTGGCGATCGGGCCCCACCGCTCGACGGTGACCCGGATCAACGACTTGCCCTGCCGGGTCATCGCCTCCCGGTACTCGTCCCAGTCGGGGTGCTCGCCGGAGATGCTGCGGAAGTACTCCACCAGCGGCTCCAACGCCGCCGGCAGGTCGAGCACCTCGGCGGTGCCGTCGACCTGCACCCAGGGACCGTTCCAGTCGTCGGAGAGCACGCAGGCGGAGACCCGTGGATCGCGCCGGATGTTGGCCACCTTGGCCCGCTCCGGGTAGGTGGAGATCACCAGTCGGCCCGCCGCGTCGACGCCGCAGGAGACCGGTGAGGTCTGCGGGCGACCGTCGGCCCGGGTGGTGATGAGCAGGACCTTGTGCCGGGGCCGGATGAAGTCGATCAGGGCGTCCCGGTCGACCCGGGTGTTGCTCGCGATGCTGCGTGCCATGCCACGGTTCTACCAGGCCGTCGGGCCGCCGCCGGACGGTGGGCCGCGGCGGCGCTCACCGGGCCGCCCGGCCCGCGACCCGGCCGGCGTCGGTCTGGGCGGGGACCCGGGGCCGGGCGGTCGGCCGCCAGGCGCGGCCGTTGGCGTAGATCACCCGGAAGCCGAGGTACGCCGCCAGCGGCGCCCAGTGCGCCGAGCCCATGCGCAGCTCGGCGGCGTTGTGACGCTGGCCGTTGGCGAGCACGTCGAGCAGCACGGTTTCGAAGGCGGCCGATTCGACCCAGTCGACTTCGCGGGTGAAACCGCAGATCAGGGCCGCTCCGGTCACGTCGAGGAAGTGGCGCAGCGCGGCGTCCGGGGCGCGCAGCACCGAGCAGCTGCCGAAATAGAGCCGGCGGCCCTCACAGCGGCCGGCCATCCGTTCGGCCACGTCGGCGAGTTCCACCGAATCCCAGTCGGTGAGGCAGAGCCGGCTCGGTTCGCCGTGCATGGCGAAGAACCCGACGCGGTAGTCGGCGTACTGCTTGAGCAGCCAGCGGTCGAGGAAGTAGAAGAGCTCGTCACGGGTCGCGGCGTCCTTGTGGATGAACCGGATCCGACCGAGCCGTTCGAGGAGTTCCAGCGTGGGCAGCACCGAGCCGCGCTCGTTGAGATCCCGGTGCCACTGCCCCTCGACGCAGAAGACGCCACCACGCGCCACGTCCACCTCCCCCGTACCCGCGCCGACGTTACCGGTACGGGACGGCCGAGCGACACACCCCGGGGCCCTGGCCAGCCCTTTGTCGCCATTTCACGAATTCCGTGCCCGACTGCGGGCCGACGTTCTTCCTGTCACGGATGGGCGTCTCGCAATTCGCCCTAATTCACAGGCGATGCCCAGCCACCGTCAATCGCGAGGACAATTCTCTTTTATCGTCACCAACCCGTCCCGAAGGTGTCAGGGTGGAAACCGCGGGACGTCCCGGTCGATGTCCCGGTCCCACCCCAATCGCTCTCCTATCGGGAGGACTTCTGTGCGCGTACATACCCTGAAACGGGCACTCGTCGCGTTCGCCCTGGCACTGCCCGGGGCCGCGATCGCGACGGTGGTCGCCGCACCAGCGGCCCACGCCGACGGCTGCTACACCTGGCAGCGCAACCTCTACCAGGGGCGCTCCGGGGCGGACGTCCGCCAGTTGCAGATCCGGGTCGCCGGCTGGGCCGGCACCGGCGGGATCGTCCGGATCGACGGGGTCTACGGACCGGAGACCGCCGCCGCCGTACGCCGGTTCCAGGCCGCATACGGGCTCAGCGGCGACGGCGTCGCCGGGCCGCAGACGTTCAACAAGCTCTACCAGCTCCAGGACAACGACTGCACGCCGGCGCACTTCAACTACGGCGAGCTGGACGGCGGCTGCGGCCAGGGCGGGTGGAGCGGGGGCCCGCTCACGGCGAGCCAGACGAAGGCCAACGCGGTACGCACCATGTGGAAGCTGGAGGCGCTCCGGCGCGGGCTGGGCGACCGGCCGCTCTACGTCAACAGCGGCTTCCGCAGCTCGGCCTGCAACCGGCAGGTCGGCGGCGCGTCGGACAGCCAGCACCTCTACGGCACCGCCGCGGACGTGACCTCCCCGTCGCGGTCGCTGTGCCAGATCGCCGGCAGCGCGCGCAGCCACGGGTTCAGCGGCATCTACGGCCCGGGCTACCCCGGCCACGACGACCACGTGCACGTGGACTCCCGGCGGGAGAACAACAACGACCGCACGGCGAACCGGACCAGCTGGTCCGCCCCGGACTGCGGGGTGGCCTCCGGCGGGTGAACCGGGGAGCGTCGGTGCCGGCCCGGCCCGGGGAGGGGAATCCCGGGGCCGGGCCGACCTCGTGGCACCCGGGCGACGCCGGCGGTCGTACCTCCGCTCAGCTCGCCCGGGGCCAGCGCGGCACGGTGGCGGGGGGCGCCACCGGCCGTCCGGGACCGCCGGGCCGGATGGCGGGCCGGATCCCCGGTGCGGCGGCCCGGCCGGTCTGGCCGCGGGTCGGATAGACGGTGGGCCGGTCGGTCCGCGCCGGGGCAGCGGCGCTGGTGTACGTGAAGGGGAACGGCACGTGCACGAACGGGTTGCCGTGCCGGACCAGCGCGTCGATCTGGCGCTCGTTGAGCCCGTGCGTCTCGAGCACCCGCCGGCCCCAGCGGTGCAGCCGGCACGGGTACGTCGCGCCGTCGTTGCGGCACAGCGGCCCGTTGGGCCACTCCTCGGCGGCGTGCACCACCACCGCCCGGACCGCGAGCCGGACGTCCTCGGGCGTCAACGGCGCCGGCACCGGCACCTCGCCAAGAATCTGATCGATGGGATCCGTCGACTGCTCACCAACTCGCACGGTAGGCCTCCCGCAGCTCGGCAGCGTCAGCGGCGGAATCGCCGCAGCGCATCCTCAGGCATTGGTACGGACCGTGACCGGCAGAAGTTCAATCCCGCCAGGCGGTGAGCAGCTCCTCCGGCCCCACGACCCGCACACCGTCCACGGCGGTGCCGCTGCGGGACACCACGACCAGGTCGGTGCGCTCGTCGGTGCCGGGCAGCAACGCGCGGTGCACGGCGAGCCGCCCCAGGTCGTGGGCGCCGAACGGCCGACTCTCCAACCACTTCACCGACCCGACGAAGGTGATCCGGCGGGCGACCGGGGATCGGTCGGCGCCGACCAGGTCGATCTCCGGATCATTGGTACGCGTCCAGTAGCCGCCGACGACGTTCGTGTCGGCGGGCAGGTCGCCGGCGGGCAGCCGACGCAGCGACTCCCGCACCACCGGCTCGACCGCCCGTCCCCGCCAGGACGTCCACGACGTCATGATCCGGGCCAGGGTGAGGTCGCCCCGCCCCCGCTCGATCTCGGGCAGGTGGGGGCCGAGGAACGACAGCCAGAACCGCAGGTAGGGGTCGGCGACCGTGTAGCGCGTCTCGCGGGACGGCCGGGTGGAGAGCGGGGTGGCCACCTCGACGATGCGCTTGGCGACCAGCAGCCGCAGCGCACGATTGAGGGAGGCCTGTGGCAGATCGCCGGCGGCCCGCGCGACGAGGGTGAAGGTCCGCTCCCCGGAGCCGATGGCCCGCAGCACCAGCCCGGCCTGGGACTGCGGGGGAAACTCGGCCGCGAGCGCCCGTTCCGCGCTGACCAGCAGGGCCGAGGTCGGGTCGGTGACGGCGTCGGCGAGGTAGTCGGGCACCGACGCGCCGGTGGGCCACTCGTCGAGGACCAACGGCAGACCACCCGAGACCAGGTAGGCGTCGAACGCGTCGGCGGCGGAGACGCCCAGCATGTCCCGCACGTCGGCCGGGCTGAGCGGCGGAATCACCATCTCGGTGGCCCGCTGGTGGAACGGTCGGCCGTAGTCGTTCAGCGCCTCCATCATGGCCAGGTCGGAGCCGACGCAGACGAGCAGCACCGGCAGCCGGGACAGCTCCCGGTCGAACACCTTCTGCAGGGTGCCCTCGAAGCCGGGATCGGTGGCGATCAGGTACGGCAGCTCGTCGAGGACGACCACGCTGGGCCGGTCGGTCGGCAGCGCGCCGGCGAGCAGGGTGAGGGCGGCGTCCCAGGTCGCCGGGCGTTGGCCGGCGAAGAGGTGGGCGCCAGGCAGGTCCGAGCCGGCGGCCGCCTCGACGAAGAGGGCGAGGTCGGCGGCGACCGTGGGCTGCGCGGACGCGGTGAAAAACAGATGTGGCACCCCCGCCCGCGCGACGAACTCCTCCACCAGCCGGGACTTGCCGACCCGCCGCCGTCCGCGCATCAAGAGGGCGCGCCCGGGTCGCCCGGCCCGGCCACCCCGTCTCACCTTGCTCAGCATGCCGTCGAGGCTGGCCAGCTCTCGGGCACGGCCGACGAATCCGTCCACGCGCTCACCGCCGATACTTTCATTCGCGATACAACCAGAAATGATTGTACCCCTCGCTTGAGCGTCCAGGACCCGGACGATCCGCTTCCCGGGGAGGAAACCGGTGCCGGGCGGTAGCGTGAGGAGAAGAGTCCACTCGCCGGGGAGCGTGCCGATGACCGAGCAGCAGCCGTACCGGGTGGTGGACCGGCACCCCGGTTTCGAGCTGCGCCGGTATCCGGCCCACCTGGTCGCCGAGCTGCGGGTCGCCGGGGACCTGGTCGGGGCGGGCAACGCCGCGTTCCGGCCGCTGGCCGCGTACATTTCCGGCGCCAACCGGTCCCGACGTCGGGTGAACATGACCGCGCCGGTGGTCCAGGAGCCGGCCCGGCCGGAGAAGATCGCGATGACCGCGCCGGTCGTGCAGGAAGAGGCCGACCAGATCGACTGCTGGCTGGTCCGCTTCGTGCTGCCGGCGGAGCTCACCGCGGCCACCGCGCCCGAGCCGGAGGACCCACGGATCACCGTCCGGGAGATTCCCGATCAGCTCGCCGCGGCGATGCGCTTCTCCGGCCGGTGGACCGAGAGGTCGTTCGGCGAGCGGGCCACCGCGCTGGGCCGGGCGGTCACCGCCGTCGGCCTGCAACCGACCGGCGCGATCCGGTACGCCCGCTTCGACCCACCCTGGAAGCCCTGGTTCCTGCGCCACAACGAGGTGGTGCTCCCGGTCGTCGAGTGACCGGCCGAGGAGAAGGGGGTCCTCGATGAGCGGGATGTTCCGCCGGAAACCTGTCGAGGCCATCGAGGACGAGACCGAGGAGGGGCTGTCCCGCTCGCTCGGGCTGTGGCAGCTCACCGCGATCGGCGTGGGCGGCATCATCGGCGCCGGCATCTTCGCCCTGGCCGGGGCGGTGGCCAACGAGACGGCCGGGCCGGCCGTACTGGTGTCGTTCCTCATCGCCGGTTTGGCCAGCGCGGCCGCCGCGCTGTCGTACGCCGAGTTCGCCGGCATGATCCCGAAGGCCGGCTCGGCCTACACCTACGGCTACGCGGTGCTCGGCGAGGCGGTGGGCTGGTTCATCGGCTGGGACCTGCTGCTGGAGTACACCGCGATCGTCGCGGTGGTGGCCATCGGTATCTCCGGCTACTTCAGCTTCCTCGTCGGCGAGCTCGGCGCGGAGCTGCCGGCCTGGATGCTCGGCGCCCCCGGCACCGGCGACGGGCACGTGGTCGACCTCTTCGCCGTGGTGCTCTGCCTGCTCATCGCGTTCCTGCTGACGCTGGGCATCAAAACCGCGGCCCGGTTCGAGACGTTCGTGGTCGGGCTGAAGGTGGCGGTGGTGCTGCTGGTCATCGTGGTCGGCTTCTTCCACGTGAAGACGGCGAACTACTCGCCGTTCTTCCCGTTCGGCCTCAGCGGGGCGTTCACCGGCGCGGCCACCGTCTTCTTCGCCGTCTTCGGGTACGACGCGATGAGCACCGCCGCCGAGGAGTCGAAGGACGCCCGCCGGCACATGCCCAAGGCGATCATCTGGTCGCTGGTCATCTCGATGGTGCTGTACGTGCTGGCCACCCTGGTCCTCACCGGCATGCAGAACTACCGGGAGATCGACCCGGAGAGCGGCTTCTCCTCCGCGTTCGCCTCGGTGGGGCTCTCCGGGCTGGCCAGCGTGATCGCGGTCGGCGCGATCATCGGGATCCTGACGGTGATGTTCACCTTCATGCTCGGGGTGACCCGGGTCTGGTTCTCGATGAGCCGGGACGGCCTGCTGCCGGCCTGGTTCGCGAAGGTCCACCCGGTGCGGCGGGTGCCGACCCGGGTCACCTGGATCGTCGGAGCGGGCTCGGCGCTGATCGCCGGCTTCCTGCCGATCCGGCAGGCGGCGGAGCTGACCAACATCGGCATCCTGCTGGCCTTCGTGGTGGTCTGCATCGCGGTGATCGTGCTGCGCTACCGCCACCCCGAGACGCCTCGCACGTTCCGGCTGCCCGGCATGCCGGTGGTGCCGGCGCTGGGCGCGGTCTTCTCGGTCTGGCTGATCACCTACCTCGACCGGGTGACCTGGCTGCGGTTCGCGGTCTGGTTCGTGATCGGCGCGGCGATCTACGCGCTCTACGGCTACCGGCGCTCGGCGCTGGCCGACCGCGGCGGGCGCCGGTCCTGAGGCGTACGGGCGGTGGGCCCGCGCCGACGTGCGGCGCGGGCCCACCCGGTGGTGGTACGACCTACTTCTTGTTGCCGGTGTTCGTCACCCGGAACGTGTAGTCCGCGTCCAGGTAGGTGAGGTCACCGGTCGGCAGGTTGGAGATCAGGACGGCGAAGTCGTCCTGGTTGCCGTTGGCACACTTCGTGTTGAAGCCGCTGCGGGCGAACTGGTCCCCGGTGAACCGGTAGACCCAGTTGCCCGCACCGTCGGTGGTCTCCCCCGCCGAGGTGGTGCCCGGCGTCAGGTCGCAGTGGGCCACGATCTGCACGGTCCAGTTGTTGTCCTGCACACCGTCGGTAAGGAACCAGTCCCCGGCCGGGGAGGAGAGCGTCGCGGCGGCGCCGTTGACCCGGACGTCGTCCACGAACCAGCCGGTGTCCAGGTACGCGGCGTCGGTGGAGTACCGGAACCGCACGTCCGTCGTGTTGGTCGGCAGGACCGCGGTGAGGTGCACGTACTCCGGGTCGTCCACGAAGTACTCGCCGCCCGAGGTGCCGGTCAGGCCGTTGCCCTCGGTGTTGTTGCCGTGCGGGTCCTCGTTGGTCGTGACGACCTGTCCGGCGTCGTTGCGCAGCGGCACGGTGACCCAGTTGCCGCCGACCTGGGCCTCGACGAAGCCGTAGTCCCAGCCCTCCTCGATGAAGTTCCAGCTCCAGAAGTCCAGCGAGGTGACCGGGGCGGCGGTGTCGACGTTGAGGATGTTGTCGGACTGGCTCTCGTAGCCGGCGTACCAGTGGTCGGGGGCGCTGTGCGGGGCGATGACGGTCTGCGCGTCGCCGGCGAAGGTCAGCGCGACGGTCGGGCCGGGGTTGCGGAACCGCTCGACCGACATGCCGAACGGCACCGCGGTGGTGTCCGGCCGGTTCTTCAGCCGGGCCCACTTGGCGTCCGGGGTGGCGCCGTTGTAGCTGCCCCGGCCGCCCCAGAACACGTCGTCGGCGATGTCGATGGTCCACGACGTGTCGGCCGGGTTGCCGAAGTCGAAGGCCTTGATGTCGTAGATCGGCGAGTCCTCGTCGTCCAGGTAGACCGCCACCGACCAGTCGCGGAACAGGTCCGCCGCGCTGCGCAGGTCCGGGCCGGGCAGCGCGTTGAAGTCGTCGATGGCGTTCTGCACACCGGTCATGCCGTCGGCCTGCTCCTCGAAGATCATCTTGATCAGCAGGTCACCGGCCCTACCGTCGTACTGCTTGTCCGGCGTGTAGGTGCCGTCGCCGTTGCCGCCGGCCTGCTCCCACAGGTACTGGAAGTAGGTGAACGCGGCGCCGTAGTTGGCCAGGCTGCCGCCCCAGCGGGTCAGCGACGTCTCCTCGTAGAAGACCTGGTGATTGCTGAGGTGGGAGCCGCCGGCGTCCAGGCCGTTGAGGAAGATGGCGAAGTCGGCCAGCCCCTCGTCGACCCAGGAGAGCTCGCCCGGGTCGCTGTAGTTGTGCAGCAGGTGCTCCAGCTCGTGGGCGACCGTGCCCTCGTACAGCTCGGGGCGGTCGTTGGCCGGGTTGGCGTCGCGCCACGGCGACGTGTTCGGGCCGACCCGGTTGGCCCAGTCGAGGGCGTCGACCACGATCACGTTCATGCCGTTGGTCTCGATGAAGTCGGGCGCGAAGTACCCGGCGGTGTACGAGTTGACCGCGCAGTCGTAGTACGCGTCGTCCTGGATGTTGTAGAGCACCATCACCAGCGAGTCGCTGGCCGGCTCGTCCGGGTCGGCGGCGTCCATCGGGCCGAAGTGTTCCTCGTCCACCGCGACGATCTGGTTCGCCAGCTTGTCGCCGACGTAGTTGATCTGCGCCTGGGTGAGCGTGAACTGCGCCGCCGTGGCGGTGGCGCACGGGGTGAACTCGTCGGCCGGGTTGTGGTCGAACTGCGGGTCGAGGCTGGCCACGCCGGTCGGCGCGGTGCCGTTGAGCGGGGTGCCGACCGGGACGTAGATGTAGACCGGGGTGCCGTCGGGGGTGGTGTTGGCGTACACCCGGGTGAAGTCCTGCTGGTACGTGCCGCCGGCTGCGCTGTCGTTGATCGGCAGCGTGATGGTCGGTTCGCCGGGAAGGTTCTCGTGGTCGTTGGCGCTCGCCGGGGCCGAGGCCGTGAAGGCGAGCGCGGTCACGCTCGCCACCATGGCCGCGATCCGACTCGGTCGTCTCATTCGCACGCGGATGCCTCCTGAAGGAGGGCGGTGATCAGCTCCGGCCACCGCCGTCGGTGTAACACTCTCGCGCCCTGGACACTGCGGCCATACGGTCGCTGATCAGGGGAATGTTGCCTTCAGGCAACCACTTGCGACAGTGGATGCGAACCCCCTGCCGGGTCACAGGTTTGTCACGAACGCGAGACACAGTCCGTCCCGGACGGGGATCAGGACGGCACGCCGCCGCGCTGCCACATGTCGGCCCACTTGAACTGCACCCGGCTCACCAGCGCGGAAACCTTCTCGTCGGCGAAGGGCCGGCGCAGGTAGCGCACCTCCTCGGAGCCGGGGCGCCGGTCGGGGTCCACCTCGACCAGGGCCAGCCGGTAGTCACCGGCGTTCTGGCCCACCCGGATCTCCCGGTTGGTGACGAAGAAGTCCGCCGCGCCCGGCTCCCGCCCCTTCACCTCGATGTGCACCAGGTGCCCGTCCGGGTCGGTGGAGCGGATGTCGTAGCCCGGATTGTGGTGCGCCATCAGCTCCGGCTCCCGGCCCAGCGCGCGCTCCGCCCGCAGCACCGCCTCGACCGCCCGGCGCTCCGCCTCGGTGGTGTCCGGGACGCTCACCGTCCGGCCGAGGAGGCGGTCGACCAGCCCCTGCGGCAGCACCAGCGCCAGCGCCGCCACCGACGGCGGCCGGGCCTGGGTGTGCGCCTCGGCGGTCAGCTCGGCCAGCCGCCGCTCCCGGCGGCCGGTCAGCTCGCCGACCCGCTGCTCGGCGTGCCGGCGCTTCTCCCGGACGCTGGCGTCCGGCACGAGCTGCCCGGCGAGCCGGTCGGCCTCGGCGCGCCAGTGGGCGATCTCCCGGTCGAGCCGGTCGCGCACCTGCCCCCGGGTCCGCTCGACCAGCTCCCGGCGGCGGGCGCTGACCGAGGCGTACCAGTCGGGCAGGTGTTGGCCGGTGGCCCAGCGTTCGGCCACCTCGCGGGCGTCGGCCGGCCAGCCCGAGCCGCGCACATGCGCCACCACGCCTTGCTCGGCGGCCTCCGGGGCGGCGTAGTCGAGGAAGGGCGCCGCGCCGTCCCGGTGCCGGCCGTCGGGCCAGAGCTCCAGGTAGCCGAACCGCCGGGCCACCACCCGGTCGCGGCTGTCCACCACCTCCTCGCCCACCGCGACGAGCAGCCGGTGCTCCTCGCCCCGGTCGAGCCGGTCGACCAGCACCGCGCCGCGCTCCAGCGCCGGGGCGTACCGGTCGAGGGTGTGGGCGACCACCGCGTCGAGCAGCGGGTGGCCGGGGGCGAGCAGCTCGGCGGTCGGCCGGCCGTCGAGCCGGGTGGCCGCCCGGTCGAAGCAGACCCGCTCGTAGCGCAGCGGGATCGGCGCGGTCCGGGTGCGCCGCTCGCGCACCGCCCGGGGCACGTCGGGGACGGCGTACCGGCCGGCCTCCCGGACCGCCAGCCGCCCGCCGGCCCGGGCGAACGCGTCCCGGAAGAAGCCCTCCACGTAGTACGGCTGCAACCGGCGGGCCCGCGCCTCCTCCAGGTCCACCCGGGTACGCCGGGCGTCGGCGCCGCCGCGCAGGTCGGCGTGCAGGGCCCGCTCGTCGAGCAGTCGCGCGGCCGCCTCACCGACCCGCGCGTCGATCACCTGGCGCAGGTGGTCACGAATCTCGGGCCGTTCGCCGTGCCGGACCGCGTCGAGCAGCAGCCGGTGCAGCGGCTCGCCCTCGAACGCCTCGCCGAGCACGTCGAAGACCTTCCCGCGCAGGGCGGCGTGCTGCTCCTCCAGCTTCGCCAGCAGCCGCTGGAACACCTCGCCCTCCCGGGTGTTCGCGGCGACCAGGTTCCACAGGTGGCACATCTCCCGCTGGCCGATGCGGTGGATCCGGCCGAAGCGCTGCTCCAGCCGGTTCGGGTTCCACGGCAGGTCGTAGTTGACCATCAGGTGGGCCTGCTGGAGGTTGAGCCCCTCCCCCGCCGCGTCGGTGGCGACCAGCACCAGGCAGTCCGGCTCGCCGGCGAACCGGGCCCGGACGGCCCGCCGGGCGTCCCGGCCCATCCCGCCGTGGATGGCGACCACCGCGTCGGGGCGGCCCAGCAGCTCGCCGATGCGGTCGCAGAGGTAGCCGAGGGTGTCCCGGTGCTCGGTGAAGACGATGAGCTTGCGCGGCCCCTCCGGGGTGGCGATCTCCGGAGCCCCGCGCAGCAGTCCGGCCAGCTCGGTCCACTTCCGGTCGGTGCCCGACTGCCGGACCCGCTCGGCGAGCGCCACCAGCTGATGCAGCACCCCGATCTCGTGCCGCAGCTCCTCGGCCGAGCGGGCGGCGGTGGCGGCGTCGACCACCTCCTCCTCCCGCTGCTCGCGCTCGGCGCTCGGGAAGTCGTCGTACGCCTCGTCGAGGTCGACCGGGCCGCCGGCGGCGCCGCCCAGCGCGGCCGGCCGGGTCTCGGCCTCGCGCAGCCGCTCCGCCAGCCGGGCGGCCCGGCGGCGCAGCGAGCGCAGGATCGCCTCGGGGCTGGAGGCGAGCCGGCGTTGCAGCACGGTCAGCGCGAAGCCGACAGTGTTGCCCCGCGCCCCGCTGAGCGTGTCGGCACGGTTGAACTCCTGCCGCACGTACGCGGTGACCGCCTCGTACAGTTCCGCCTCGGCGGCGGAGAGCTGGTACGGCACGGTGTACGCCCGCCGGGGCGGGAAGAGCGGCGTGCCGGAGAGGGTGAGCAGCTCCTCCTTGACCCGGCGCAGCATCAGCCCGTCGGCGCCGGTGTCGTGCTCGCCCTCCCGGTAGCGCCCCTCGAACCGGTCCGGGTCGAGCAGGTTGAGGAAGAGCTGGAAGTCGCGTTCCTTGCCGGCGTGCGGGGTGGCGGTCATCAGCAGCAGGTTGTCGGCGACCTCGCCGAGCCGCTCGCCGAGCTGGTAGCGGCGGGTCGCGGAGACCTCCCGGCCGTAGTAGTGCGCGGACATCCGGTGCGCCTCGTCGACCACCACCAGGTCCCAGCGGCTCTCGGCGAGGGCGGCCAGCCAGCGCTCGCTGCGGGCGAGCTGGTCCATCCGGGCGATCAGCAGCGGGTGGCCGGCGAAGAGGTTCTCGCCGCGCGGCACCGCCTGGGCCAGCTCGGTGGTGAGGAGCTGGAAGCGTAGGGCGAACTTGTCGTACAGCTCGTCCTGCCACTGCTCGACCAGGCCGCCGGGGGCCACGATCAGGCAGCGGGACAGGTCGCCGCGGAGCATCAGCTCCTTGGCGTAGAGGCCGGCCATCACGGTCTTGCCGGCGCCCGGGTCGTCGGCGAGCAGGAAACGCAGCGGCACCCGGTCCAGCAGGTGGCCGTAGACCGCCTCGATCTGGTGCGGCAGCGGCTCCAGATCGCTGCTGGTGACGGCGAGCATCGGGTCGATGTGTGCGGCGGCGCGCAGCCGCAGCGCCTCGGCGGCCAGCTTGAACTCCTCGGCGTCGGCGTCGAACGGGGTCCGCTCGGCGACCACCAGGTCGAGGGCCGGTTCGTTGCCGCGCATCAGGATCTGCTCGCCGAGCTGCCCGCCGGCGGTGCGGTAGACCACCCGGACGGTGTCCGCACCGATCGCGGTGACCGCGATCAGCTCCGCCGGTCCATCGGGGACGATGCCCGTCACGGCGGCGCCGGCGGCGAGTTCTTCGAGCGGCAGCATCCGGACTTGCTATCACGCCGGCCGGAATCCGGCCGTCCCGTCGCCGCCGGACGGACCGCGACCGGGCTGACGCGCGGGGGCGGCGACCGCTACCGTTCCCGGTCTGGGGAGGTGCCGTCGGTGTACGTCGTGTCGGTGATCAACTACAAGGGCGGGGTGGGCAAGACCACCGTGACCGCCAACCTCGGCGCCGAGCTGGCGAACCGGGGGATGAAGGTGCTGCTGATCGACCTCGATCCGCAGACCAGCCTGACGTTCAGCTTCTACGACCCGGACGACTGGCGCGAGCGGCTGCGCGACGAGCGGACCGTGAAGCGCTGGTACGACGGCCTGCGCGGGGACGCCCCGGCGGTGCGCCTCGGCGAGCTGGTGGTCACCCCCGGCCCGGTCAACGCGCACCTGAGCGGCCCCGGCCGGCTCGACCTGATCGCCTCCCACCTGCAACTGATCGACATCGACCTGGCGCTGGCCCGCGGCGTGGCCAACGGCGACGAGTACGACGCGGAGCTGTTCCGGGTCCGCGGCTCGCTGGCCGAGGGACTGCACGACGACGCGCTGGACAGCTACGACCTGGTGCTGATCGACTGCCCGCCCAACTTCAACGTGGTCACCCAGTCGGCGATCATCGCCAGCGACCACCTGGTCATCCCCGCGAAGGCCGACTACCTGTCCACCCTGGGCATCGACTACCTCTACGGCAACGTGCAGGAGCTGGTCGAGCAGTACAACGCCGACGCCCGGCGGTTCGCCACCAGCCGCCGGCACCACAAGGTCGCCCCGGACATCGCCGGGGTGGTGTTCACCATGATTCAGCTGATGTCGCAGCGGCCGATCAGCGCCCACCAGGGCTACATGGACAACGTCCGCGCCCTCGGCCTGCCGGTCTTTCCCACCGCACTGCGGGAGAACGTCAGCCTCTTCGCCAGCAACACCCCGCGCGGGGTACCGGTGGTGCTGCGCGACCGGGTCACCGTGCCCGTGGTCCGCGACGAGCTGCGCCAGCTCACCACCGAGTTCCTCGACCTCCTTCAGCCGGAAAGGGCGGCGGCATGACCGACGCGAAGCTCTCCCTCGCCGTACTGGCCCGGGTCGCCGAGTTCCTCCAGGAGCTGCCGGAGGCCGACGTCACCGACCTCGCCGAGGGCCGCGCCCGGCTGGCGGTGGTGCCGTTCGGCGCGGACACGCCCCGGGTCCCCGCGGCCCGACCGGCCCCGGCGCGGGCCGCGACCGCCCGCCGGGCCGCCGCGCCGGCGGTCGACCTGGACGCGGCCCGCGCGGCCCTGGCCACCATGGACAACCGCGACGAGGGTACGGCGTACCTGTCGCCGTGGGGCGCCAAGGACCTGAAGGCCCTCGCGGCGGCCCTGGAGATGCGCGGTGTGACGAGTCTGCGCAAGGCCGAGCTGGTCGACCGGATCGTCGACCGGACCATCGGCTTCCGGCTGAACTCCACCGCGATCCGCCGGCTCTGACCGGCATCCGCAACGGCGGCCGGTGCTGCCCGGCGCTTCCGGGGGCGGCCCCGGGTACCTAGGCTGACGGGGACTGACGTCGACCGGCGAGGAGGCCCCCGTGCCCGACGTGCAGATCCCGACGGCTCGGGGGACGCTGCCCGCGTACCTGAGCGAACCGGACGGTGACCGGCCACGGCCCGGCGTGGTCGTCGTGCAGGACGTGTTCGGGTTGACGCCGGACATCCGCCGGCAGGCCGACTGGCTGGCGGCCGAGGGTTACCTGGCGGTGGCGCCGGACCTGTACTCCCGGGGCGGTCTGGCCCGGTGTGTGCCGGCGACCCTGCGGACGCTGATGAAGGGGCACGGCCCGGCCTTCGACGAGCTGGACGCGACCCGGGCCTGGCTCGCCGGGCGACCCGACTGCACCGGCCGGATCGGCGTGATCGGGTTCTGCATGGGCGGCAGCTTCGCGCTCCAGCTCGCGCCGACCGGCGGGTACGCCGCGTCGAGCGTCAACTACGGCCGGCTGCCGCGCGACGCCGAGCGGCTGCTGGCCGGGGCGTGCCCGGTGGTGGGCAGCTTCGGCGCCCGCGACCGCAGCCTGCGCACGGCGCCGACGGAGCTGGCGGCGGCGCTGACCGTCAACGACGTCCCGCACGAGGTCACCGTCTATCCGGAGGCGGCGCACGGGTTCCTCAACGACCACCGGCCGGGCGAGCTGACCCGGCTGGGACACGCGCTGGTGCGGGTGACCGGCGGGCCGCACGAGCCGTCCGCGACGGACGCCCGGCGGCGGATCGTCACCTTCTTCGACCGGTACCTGATTGAGGAGGCGGCGTGAACCGGTACGTGGGGCTGTTGCGCGGGGTGAACGTCGGCACCACCCGGATCGCCATGGCCGACCTGCGCCGCCTGGTCGCCGATCTGGGCCACGACGACGTACGCACCTACCTCCAGTCCGGCAACGTGGTCTTCGGCAGCACCAAGGCCGACGCGGGCGCGCTGGCGACGGGGATCGAGCGGGCGATCGCCGACGAGCTGGGGCTGACCGTGCCGGTGCTGGTGCGTACGGCCGACGAGCTGGCCGCGGTGATCGACGTCAGCCCGTACGCCGGGCGGCAGGACGACCCGACGCGGCTGCTGGTGGCGTTCCTGGCGGAGCGGCCGGCGAAGTCGAAGGTGGCCGCGCTGGCCGTGCCGGGTGGGGAGAACGTTGAGTTCACCGTGGCCGGTCGGGAGGTCCACCTGCACTTCCCCGACGGCGGGTACGGTCGCTCGAAGTTCACCAACGCCTACCTGGAGAAGCAACTCGGCGTGGTGGCCACGACGCGGAACTGGAAGTCGGTGTGCGCGTTGCGGGACCTGGCCGCGGGCTGACCGTCTCCCGGGCGATCTTGCCTCCGGTGGGCGGCCGCCGATACGCTCCCGCGGCTGTCTCCACTGAGAAAGGACCGTCGTGACTGCTCCCGTCACCACCCAGAAGTCCTGGGTCGTCACCCTGGTGCTCTGCATCTTCCTCGGCACGCTCGGCGTGCACCGGTTCTACACCGGGAAGGTCGGCACCGGCATTCTCCAGCTGATCACCCTCGGCGGGCTCGGCATCTGGACGCTGATCGACTTCATCCTGATCCTGGTCGGCTCCTTCAAGGACAAGCAGGGTCAGCCGCTCGCCAAGTGAGGCGGCGTCACGGCGGGGCCGGGGTCAGCTGACCCCGGCCCCGCCGCCGTGGCGTCAGAAGTGGTACGCCGTGCCGTACTCGGGCAGCAGCACCCGGCTGCGTGGGGACACCTGGCGTACGGCGGCCACCAGGTCGTCCAGCCGCTTCCGATCGGCGGGCGCGACGGTCGGCGGGTTGGCCAGCGGCGTCTCGAAGTTGTCCCAGTGCACCGGCACCACGACCCTCGGGTGGTCCAGCGCCGCCATCAGCCGGGGCACGTAGTCGGCGGTGGAGCCGGTCGCCGGCAACGCCACCATCGCCACGTCGGGCGCCAGGCCGGTCAGGTTGCGCTCGACGAAGTCGCTGGCCCCCATGAGGAACACCGACGGTCCGCCGTCCACCCGGACCTGGTAGGACAGGGTGTCCCCCTCCGGCAGGTCGGCGATGGTGGCCGGCCGCTCCGGCGGGCTGACCCGCACCCCGGGGAAGGCGACCGAGTACGAGGCGTTGCGGCTGTGCAGGCCGGCGACCACCTCGATGGTGTGGTCGCCGAACTCCAGCACCTCGCCGCCCCTGACCGGGCTGAGCTGCCCCGCCGGGATCCCGTACGCCAGCCCCAGGTGGTACGCGGTGAGCGTGCCGAAGACCCGCGCGCCGGTCCGCGCGGCGATGTGCGGCACGTCGGCGAAGTGGTCCCAGTGGGTGTGGGTGACCAGGACGGTGGCGGCCCGGTCGGCGTACCGGTCGACCACGGCGGTGTCCACGGTCAACGGGGTGGCCGGGTCGAACGCCCCCCGGAACAGCCCGGTGTCGAAGCGACTGAGGTACGGGTCGACCAGCACGGTCCGCCCGCCGATGTCGATCCGCCAGCCGGAGGTGCCCCACCAGCGGAAGCTGACCACGCCCGGCCGCCGAGCGGCGGGCGCGGCGGCGCGCACCGGCGCGGCCTGTGCCGGGGCGGCGGCGACGAGCCCGCCGGCGGTCACCGCGGCGGTGGCGGCGGCCGTGTCCCGCAGGAAGCGGCGGCGGTCGAGCTGAGGTGTGGACATGGTGGATCCTCCCCGTCATGGGTGGTACCTGGACGGCTCCCAGCCCACCACCGCGCGCCGCCGGGCGTCCAAGATCGGACGGGTCGACGGACGATATCGGTCCGGATATCAGGCCAGCTCAGCGCCGCCGTCCGACGGGTGGGGCGGGCGGAAATTCATTGGGCCCGCAGGGCCTCCACCGCGGTCCGGGCGGCCTCACCCATGGCCAGGTCGACGTCGATGCGCCGAGTGGAGAGCCGTCGGGAGCGCGCGAAGACCGCCATCGCGTACCGCCCACCGTCGGGGTACTCGGCCACCCCGGCCTCCAGGTGCAGCCCGGGCAGCGTGCCGCTCTTCGCGGCCACCCGGACGCCCGGCGGGAAGCCGGAGGCCAGCCGGGTCCAGGAGAGCTGCCGGGACATCAGCTCGCGGACGGTGGCGCAGGCGGTGGCCGGGCCGGCCTCGTCCCGCCAGATCAACCCGAGCAGTCGGGTGATCTCCCGGGCGGTGCTGGACGTGGTCGCCCCTGGGTCGAGCACCCGCATGGCCCGGACCCGCTCGTCGGACAGGGTGGGGAAGATCCGCGCGAAGTCGGCCTCGGTGGGGGCGCCCACGTCGGCGAGCATCGTCTCGACCAGCTGCCGGGGTCCGCCCACGATCCGGGTGCGCGGTAGTTCCAGCTCGGCGGCGAGCATCGGCAGCACGTCCGCGCCCACCCGGCGCAGCAGCACGTCCGCGGCGGTGTTGTCGCTCACCGACATGCTGAGGTAGGCCAGGTCACGCAGGGAGATCTCCACGTCGTCGGCGCAGCCGGCCACCCCCCAGCCGCCGAGCCGGTCGCCGGCGGTCACCAGGACCCGCTCGGTCGGGTCGAGCTGGCCGTCCGCGACCTGCCGGGCGAACTCCAGCACCAGGAGGATCTTGAACACCGACGCGATCACCGTCTGGCGGTCGGCCGCGACCGCGACGTCCCGGCCGTCGCCAACGTCCACGGGTACGACGTGCATGCTCCCGGTGACGCCGGCCCGTTCGAAGATCTCCGCGATCCGCTCCTGCACTGCCACCCCGGCACCGTAACCGGCGGCTGCCGTAGGGTCCGGGCGTGGACCTGCTCCGCCACCTGCGGCACTTCGTGGTGGTCGCCCGCGAGCTGCACTTCGGCCGGGCGGCCGAGGCGCTGGGCATGGCACAGCCGCCGCTTAGCCAGTCGATCCGGCGGCTGGAGCGGGAGCTCGCCGTGGAGCTGTTCGACCGTTCGCGCCGCCAGGTCCGGCTGACCACCGCCGGTCAGCTGCTGCTCGGCGCGGCCGACGAGCTGCTCGCCGCCGAGCGGCGGGCTCGACATCTGATGCGCCAGGCCCGCGAGGGGGCGCTGGGGGTGTTCCGGGCCGGGGTGCCGCCGGAGACCCCGGCGGTGATCCTGCGCGCCCTGCTGGACCGGCTCGCCGCCACCGCGCCCGGCCTGGACGTGGACCTGCACGAGCTGACCAGCGCCGAGCAGGTGCGGATGCTCGCCGAGGGGCGGCTCGACGTGGGGCTGCTGCACCATCCGGCGCCGGAGTCCGGGCTGCGGTTCGGGCCGCCGGTGGCCGTACCCGTGGGGGTGTTGCTGCCGCGCGCGTCGCCGCTGGCCCGGCCGCGCGAGGTGGCGCTGGCCGACCTGTCCGGGCTGGACCTGGTGGCCGCGCCCCGCTCCACCGCCCCCGGCTGGTACGACCATGTCCTCAGGACCTGCGGCCGGTACGGGTTCACCCCCGGTCGGATCCGACCCGCCCGTAATCCGGAGTTCATCTTCGGTCTGCTGCTCGCCGGCGGCGCGGTGGCGTTGGAGCCGGCGGCGCTGGCCCGACGGGAACCCCGGATCGGCTGGCGACCGATCGCCGGGCAGCCCCTGCTCCGGCGGACCGCGGCGGCCTGGCCGGACCGCTCGCCGCATCCGGCCGCGCCGATGTTCGCACAGCTCGCGGCGGAGGTGCTGGCCACCGACGAGCCGGCTCCCCCGGCGGCGGTCCTGCCGGCGGCCCGGCCGTGGCCGGTGCTGTTCGAGGCCGGCGCCGCGCCGTCGGACCCCGGAAATTTACGCTCGTGATCTCCCGCTGGCCACCATCGTCCCGTTAACATCGGCAACCATGAATCAACAGAGCATCCGCCGTCCGCGACCCGGCCGGCTGAGCGCGGCGTTCGCGGTCGCCGTCACGCTGATGGCCTCGGTTGCCATCGCCGCGACCTCCGCGTCGGCGGCGACCACGCTGACCGTGGCGCAGGCCCTCGCCGCCCAGGACGGCCGGACGGCCACCGTCACCGGGTACGTCATCGGCCAGCCGACCGCGTCGACCACCGTGATCACCAGCAACTTCACCGCCGACACCGCGATCGCCATCGCCGACAGCGCGGCCGAGACCGGCACCGGTCGGATGCTCTACGTCCAGGTCACCACCGCCTACCGGAGCAGCTTCGGGCTGCTCACCAACCCTTCGCTGCGCGGCAGGCAGGTCACCGCCACCGGGACGCTGACCGCGTACTTCAGCCACGGCGGCCTGAAGGACCCCACCGCGATGAGCCTCGGCGGCACGTCCCCGTCGCCCTCGCCGAGCCCGACCGCCACCGCGACCACCGGCCCGTACGACTCGACGTACTACGCCTCCGCGGTCGGCAAGACGGGCACCGCGCTGCGCAGTTCGCTGCACACGATCATCCGGAGCCAGACGAAGCTCTCCTACGACCAGGTCTGGGAGGCGCTCAAGGACACCGACCAGGACCCGGCCAACGCCAACAACGTCCTCCTGCTCTACACCTGGCGCTCGCAGAGCAAGACCAGCAACGGCGGCGGCGTCGACGACTGGAACCGGGAGCACGTCTGGGCCAAGTCGCACGGCGACTTCGGCACCACCACGGGCCCGGGCACCGACGTGCACCACCTGCGCCCGGAGGACGTCTCGGTCAACTCGCTGCGCGGCAACAAGGACTTCGACGCCGGCGGCAGCGCGGTCGGCGAGGCGCCCGGCTGTTACACCGACGCCGACTCGTTCGAGCCGCGCAACGCGGTCAAGGGCGACGTGGCCCGCATGATCATGTACATGGCGGTCCGGTACGAGGGCGACGACGGCTGGCCCGACCTGGAGATGAACAACTCCGTCAGCAACGGCACCGCGCCCTACCTGGGCCGCCAGTCGGTGCTGCTGTCCTGGAACAAGCTGGACCCGCCGGACGCTTTCGAGCAGCGCCGCAACCAGCGCATCTACGAGCGCTGGCAGGGCAACCGCAACCCGTTCGTCGACCACCCGGAGTGGGCCACCGCCATCTGGGGCTGACCACCCGGGGTCGCCGGCGCGGGCGACCCCCCCCGGGCTAACCGGCCGGTCGCCGGCATTGGGGGGGTGACCCCCGGGGGGGGCGGGCGGGGGCCCCCCGCGCGGGGGACCCCCGGTTGTCCCAGATCACCCCCGACGCACCGTGACGGCGGCACCCGAACGGGTAGGACAGGAGGGTGACAGGCGCTCGGCACGAGCCGTGGGAACGCTTCCGGCGGTGGACCGGGCGCCCCTGACGATGGGAGAGACAGCCAATATGGCGAACACGATTCCCGACATCAGCCTCAACGACGGCAACACCATCCCCCAGCTCGGCTTCGGGGTGTTCCAGATCGAGCCGAAGGACACCGTCGAGGCGGTCCGCACCGCGCTGGAGATCGGCTACCGGCACATCGACACCGCCGAGATGTACGGCAACGAGGCCGAGGTCGGCGAGGCGATCCGCACCTCCGGCATCGACCGCGACCAGGTCTTCGTGACCAGCAAGCTGAACAACGGCTTCCACCGGCCGGAGGACGCCCGCAAGGCGTTCGACTCCACCCTGTCCGCGCTGAAGTTCGACTACCTCGACCTGTTCCTGATCCACTGGCCGCTGCCGACCCTCTACGACGGGGACTTCGTCTCCACCTGGAAGGCGCTGGAGGAGTTCCAGCGCGACGGGCGGGTGAAGTCGATCGGGGTGTCGAACTTCCAGGTCGCGCACCTGGAGCGGCTGGCCGCCGAGGCGGACGTGGTACCGGCGGTGAACCAGATCGAGGTGCACCCGTACTTCGGCAACGAGGAGGTGCGCGCGTACGGCAGGGCGCACAACATCCCGACCGAGGCGTGGTCGCCGATTGCGCAGGGCAAGGTGCTCGACGACCCGACGATCGTCGACATCGCCAACGAGGTGGGCCGCACCCCCGCTCAGGTGGTGCTGCGCTGGCACGTGCAGCGCGGCGACATCGTCTTCCCGAAGTCGACCACCCCGAAGCGGATCGAGGAGAACTTCCACATCTTCGACTTCGAGCTGGACGACGCGACGATGGACCGGATCAACGGGCTGGACAAGGGCGAGGCCGGGCGGCAGGGCCCGAACCCCGACACCTTCGACTACGTCCCGAGCTGACCCGCACCGCGACGATGGGGCCCGCCCGACGGCGGGCCCCTCGTCGCGTGCCGGTCAGATGATGAAGTGCGTCCAGTAGGCCAGCCAGATCACGAACATCGCACCCTGCACCAGGCCCAGACCGGCGCTCAGCCAGGCGTCCCTACCGGCGTTGCGCGCCCAGCGGGCCAGGACCAGGCAGACCGGGAAGGCGGCCAGCAGGTAGCGCAGCAGGCTCTTGTACACCGGCGGCCCCATCGACAGCGGCGCCAGCACCAGCAGCACGCCGTAGACGACATAGGGCAGCCCGATCCACCGGAATCCGGCGACCACGATCGCCATTACGACGACGGCGAACCACACCCGTACGGCGTCCCGGCCGTCGCCGCCGGTGAGGCCGTGCCAGATCACCCAGAACGGGTTCTGGATGCCGATGCCCCAGTTCTTCTCCTGGACGTGCTTGTAGGCGAACCAGTCCCCACCCTTCCACCGGCAGAAGGCCATGAAGGTGAGCCAGCCGGCCGGGATCAGCGCCAACGGCCAGCCCGCCCGGAGGTAGCCCACGAGACTGCGCGGGTCGAGCCGGTAGCGGTGCTGGCGGAGCAGGACCAGGGCGAGCGGCACGGCGACGAGGAACCCCACCGAGCGGCTGAGCCCGAGGAAATAGCCCAGCACCCCGACGAGCAGCCAGCGCCGCTGCTCGGCGTAGTGGAAACAGGCCAGCGTCAGGCAGAGGAACAGCGACTCGGTCAGCGCCGCCTGGAACAGGAACGCCGTCGGCAGCAGGACCAGGTAGCGGGTGAACCGGCGCGCCGCGGCGTCGTCGCCGAGCAGCGTCCGGCCCAGCGCCAGCGCGTAGTACAGCGTGAGCAGGAACGCGACGTTGCTGATCAGCAGCAGCGCCATCGCGGTGTCGCCGCCGAGCAGGACCGCCACCGGCCGGGCGAGGAACGGATACAGCAGTGGGAAGCCGAAGTCGTTCCAGGGACCGTGCAGGGGCAACCGGGCCAGGTGGTTGTAGAGCAGGCCGTCCCAGGCGAACCAGAGGGAGAGCCAGCGGTACGACGAGATCGCCTGCTGGTCGGCGCGCATGCCCGCCTCGTCGGCGGGCGGCGCGCCGGGCACCCCGTCCCAGGCGGTGAGGGCGATCAGACCGACGACGGTGAGGACGATCTTCGCGCCGGCGAACAGCGCGAGCGCGTACCGCCAGCGGTCGGGCACCCGGTCGAGCAGTATCCGGGCCCGCTGCCACGGCGTCGGCGCGCGGTCCGGGACGGCCGCCGGGTCGGGGGCGGGCGCCTGCGGCTCGGGCGCGGAATCCCGCGGCCTGCTGGTCATGAAGCTTCCTCGGTTCGGGTCCGGGCCCGTGGCCGGCCGGGCGGGCCGCGAGCCAGGCGCCCGGCATCCCCCGCCTGCGCCGGATGACACCTCGGCACGCGGACGGACCAGCGGTACGGCAGATTCCCGGACACCGGACGTGAGACGGCGCGGAGAAGGGGTAACCGCGCCTCTCCGGAGAGACCCGAGGGCAGGGGGCGGCACACGCATGGACGAGCGTCACGGCACGGTGGTCATCGGCGCCGGCCCGGCGGGGCTGACCGCCGCGTACGAGCTGCTGCGGCACGGCGCGAGCGTGCGGGTCCTCGAAGCCGACGACGTGGTGGGGGGCATCAGCCGCACCGTCGAGCGGGACGGCTGGCGGTTCGACATCGGCGGGCACCGGTTCTTCACCAAGGTGCCCCGGGTCGAGGAGTTCTGGCACGAGGTGCTGCCCGACGAGGAGTTCCTGCTGCGTCCCCGGATGAGCCGGATCTACTACCGGGGGGCGCTCTACGACTACCCGCTCAATGCCGGTAACGCGCTGCGCAACCTGGGGCTGCGGGAGGCGACCCGGTGCATGGGCTCGTACGCGCGGGCCCGGCTGCGCCCGCCCCGCGACCAGTCCCACTTCGAGGGCTGGGTGTCGGCGCGCTTCGGCTGGCGGCTGTACTCGATCTTCTTCAAGACCTACACCGAGAAGGTCTGGGGAATGCCGGCCGATCAGTTGCAGGCCGACTGGGCCGCGCAACGGATCAAGAACCTGTCGCTGTCGAAGGCGGTGCTCAACGCCCTGCTGCCGAAGCGCAACCGCAAGGACGTCACCAGCCTCATCGAGGAGTTCCAGTACCCCCGGTTGGGCCCGGGCATGATGTGGGAGCGCTGCACCGAGGAGATCCGTCGGCGCGGCGGCGAGGTCACCCTCGGCACCTGGGTGACCGCGGTGCACCGGGAGGACGGGCGGGCCGTGGCGGTCACCGTCGACGGGGTGGGCGGCGAGCGCCGGCTCCCCGCCGACCACGTGATCTCCTCGATGCCGATCTCCGAGCTGGTGGCCGCGATCCGGCCGGCGGCACCGCCCGAGGTGCTGGCCTGCGCCGCCGACCTGCGGTACCGCGACTTCCTCACCGTGGCGCTGGTGGTGCCGGAGGAGTTCTCGTTCCCGGACAACTGGATCTACGTGCACGATCCGGCCGTACGGGTGGGCCGGATCCAGAACTTCGGCTCCTGGTCGCCGTACCTGGTGAAGGACGGCCGGACCTGCCTCGGGCTGGAGTACTTCGTCTTCGAGGACGACGAGACGTGGCGGACCCCGGACGAGCAGCTGGTGGCCCTGGCGACCGCCGAGCTGCAACAGCTCGGCCTGATCCGGCCGGGCGCCGTGCAGAGCGGGTACGTGGTGCGGATGCCGAAGGCCTACCCGGTCTACGACGACCGGTACCAGCACAACGTCGACACGATCCGGGCCTGGCTGGCCCGGGAGCTGCCCAACGTGCACCCCGTCGGGCGCAACGGGATGCACCGCTACAACAACCAGGACCACTCGATGATGACGGCCATGCTCACCGCCGAGAACATCGTCCACGGCGCGGGCCACGACGTCTGGTCGGTCAACGTCGAACAGGACTACCACGAGGAGACCGGCGACCGGGCCGGTCGGCGAGGCACCGGCCGCGACGCGCCGATCGTGCCGGCCCGCACCGTGACAGCCGCCGCCGGGACCGCTCCCGCCGACCCCGTGGTCAGTCGGTCAGGGCGATCCGCCAGTCGTTGGAGCGCATCAGCCGGCCCGGCGGGTACTCGAAGTCGGTCGGGCCGAGCAGGGTGAAGCCGGCCTTGCGGCAGACCGCGTTGGAGGCGGGGTTGTCCACCGACGGGTACGCGTGTGCCCCCCGGCGCCGGCCCTCCGCGCGGGCCTCGGCCACCACCGCCCGCACGGCGGCGGTGGCCAGGCCCCGCCCCTGGTAGTCGGTGAGGATCGCCCAGCCCATCTCGTAGACCGGCTCGTCGCGCCAGACCCGTTCCCAGTAGCCGACGGTGCCGACCTTCGCCCCGTCGGGCAGCACGACGGCGAACATGTGGCCGCTGCCGGGGCCGGGCCCATTCAGGTAGCGCTCGTGTCGGGCGAGCACCAGCACATCGGTCTCCGCGCCGCCGGTGTGCTGGCGGATCTCCGGCGCGTTGAGCCGGCGCAGCAGCTCCAGGTCATCATCGTCCCACCGCGCGATGCGCACCTCGGTCATCTGTCCCCGCCCCGTCGTGGTCGCCCAGTCAAGCAACCGGCGCCGACGGTCCGGGGTCACGCGCCGGTCCACTTCGGGCCAGAATCCCTCTGGTGAGCCACGAGGAGAGCAGCCACTACCGAGGCCTGCTGGCCCGCTACGCCGGCGGCCGCCAGGACGCGATGTGCGTGACGTACGCCCGGGGTATCGACGAGGACGCGTTCATCCGCGCGTTCGGCGGGGACCCGGCCCGCACCGCGGACCGGCCGCCCCGTGACCCCCACCTGCTGCGGCCCGGCGACCTGCCGATGGTCCTGCTGGTCACCCGGGTCGGGGAATGGCTGGTCGGGATCGAGGACAACGGCTTCCAGGGCAGCCGCCCGGAGGTGATGCGGGCCGCGTCGGCGGGTGGCCCCGCGGTCAGCGTCTACTGGTGCGTGCACGCGGCCGCCCAGTTCACCTACCGGGAGCGGGGCCGGCCGGTGGTGAGCTTCGACCTGTGGGACGCCGAACGGCGGTGGGGGCCGGAGCCGGAGGCGCTGGGCGACCTGATGTCCGGCCTGCCCTTCGAGTTCGGCCAGGGTGGCTGGGCGGGGCTGGCGCTCGCCGAACGGTTCACCGGCATCCGGCTGGACGAGGAGATCTTCGGTCGGGTGTTCCGCCGGGTGTTGCTGACCTCGGTCCCGGAGGACCTGGTGCCCGAGGACATGGTGGGCCATCCGGCGCTCGACGACCCGTTCGTGCGGGCAGTGGTCGCCGAACCGACCCGGGACAAGCTGCCCGGTGTCACCGCCCTGCTCGCCAGGCTGCTCGCCGAGCAGGGCGGGATCGGGGGCGAGCCGGCGGTCCGGGACGCGCTGGCGCTGCTGGCCGAGCGCGCGGACGGTGGCCGGGCCGACGCCACCGAGGTGCGGCGTCGGATGGACGCCCTGGTCGAGGCGGCGCAGGGGGAGCGCCCGCGGAACGCGCAGGACCTCATGCGGCTGCACGCCACCCAGGGCGTACGGAACGCGCTGGACGACGACCCCGCGCGGGCCGCCCGGGAACTCATCTCCACCGGGGGCTACATCCTGAGCGGGGACGCGGGGGTAGTGCGCCTCGTCCTGGACCGGTGCCACGCCCGCGCGCTCCGCGTCCCGGCCGGATGAGCTGCTCACGCTGACCTGGGACGGGGTCGGCGAGTTCGGCGACCAAACCTCCTGACCAGGGGGCGGGGGCCTCTTGCGCTCGCTACAGACTTGATGGCGTAAACGAATCACGCCGGCCGGGAGGCCCCTGTCAGTTGCGGGGCTTGGGGACCTTTGGGTTGAAGCGCGGCTGCAACGCCTTGACCAGCGCATCCTCGTCCGCCTCCGGATTGTCGCTCTCCCGCCAGCGGACGATGCACCGGCCGAGCCAACTGGCGATGTCGGCGGCCGAGGCGACCGGACCGGACCGGTCGAGCAGCTGACCGACCTGGTCGTGCAGCACCGAGGAGGCACGGCTGCCGGTCAGGTGCTGGCGCAGCCGGTCGCGCAGGTTGTCGGTCCGCCCCACGTAGATGACCGTGTCGCCGGCGACCACCATGTGCACACCGGCCGCGCGGGGCGCGTCCGCGACGACATCCATCGTGTACGGGCGGGAGACGGTGAAGCCCGCCAGCAGATCCTCATGGGTGAGCTCGGTCATCCCCGGACGTTACCGATCACCGGCCCTGTCCGGCAGCCCCTGCCGGGTCCCGCGTTCTCAACGGTCAGGTGCCACCGAGGTGGGCGAGGATGGTCTGGTTGGCGGCCCAGCCGTCCGGGAACTTCACCGGCACGTCGAGGTGCACCGTCTCGGTCGACGGGTGTGCGTCCAGCAGTTCGCCGATCCCCGCCCGGGCCACCACCACGCAGGCGTGCCGGTGCCGGGACGCCAGCACGCAGAGCCGCCCCGACTCCAGGTGGAACGCGGTGGCGTCGCGCCGGCCGGAGAGCGGGTGCAGCACGATCGTCACGTCGTACTCGCGGCCCTGGAGCCGGTTGGCGGTGTCCACGGTGATGCCTGCGCCGGCCTCGCCGAGGTGGGCGCGGATGGCCGCGACCTGGTCGCGGTGGGCGGCCCCGACGGCGATCCGGTCGGCGGTGACCGGCGCGCCGGCCGGCGCGTGCTCGGAGACCGCGACCGCGCCCCGGCGCAGCACCCGCAGGGCCAGCGCCGCGCAAGCCGCGGCGGCCTCGGCGTCGGTACGCAGGGTGTGCCGGGCCGGCAGCTCGTAGAGCGCCCAGCCGGAGGTGGCGGCCAACTCCACCGCCGCGTCCACGGCGTCACCCGGGCCGGGCCCGGTGAACGCCAGCGCCCGGTCGTCAGGTCCGGTGCCGGCGCGGAAGCCGGTGAACGGGTAGAACGCCGCCGCGACCACCGGCGCCGCCGAGGCGGGCAGCCGCCACGACACCGGCAGCCGGTGCACCGGCAGGTCGGGGTTGTGCCGCAGCAGCACCGCCACCGCCGACTGCATCGGATCCCAGGTCAGGCCCGTCCAGCGCACGGTCTCGACCGTCGAGAACGGGTCGAGCTGCCCGGGATCACCCACGAACAGCGCCCGTTCGAACCTGCCGGCCACGCGCAGCAGGGCGTCCGAGCGCATCTGGTACGCCTCGTCGACGATCGCCCACGGCCACGAGCCCTCGGTGACGGTGGCCCACTTCGCGGCCGTACCGAGGACGACGGCCGGACCACCGAGGTCGGCGACCTTCGCGACGACCCGGACCGTCTCGTGGCCCTTCACCCGCTCCGAGGGCCGGTAGTCGGCGGCGGAGAGCCGGCCGATGCGCAGCTCGGGGGCCTTGCGGGCGAGCCGGTCGATGAGGTCGTCGACCTGCTCGTTGGTCTGCGCGATGATGATCACCGGTTCGCCGGCGGTGGCCAGCTCGACGGCGGCTCGCACGACGAGGGTGGACTTGCCGGCGCCGGGCGGGGAGTCGACCACCACGCCGCGGTGGGCGCCGGAGCGCAGGTCGGCGAGTACGGCGGTGATCACGCGCTCCGCCTCGACGGCGGGTGGCAGCTCCAGCCCCAGCATCGGCCCCTCCTCCCAGGCGCCCCGCACATTACCGGCAGCTGTTCCGCCCACCTGAGCGTCATCCGATCGTGGCGCCGGCGACGACTAGCCGGCGCGGCAACGGGTACCCGCGGCCGTCAGCCGGCTGGTCCGAGCGAGCTCGTGCGGTGCCGCGCGGTCGGGAACCGGCGCGGCGGCGGGTGCCGAACATCGGAGAGGTGATCCCCAAATGGCCAAATTCCTGCTCAAGTCGTCCTACACCGTCGAGGGGCTCAAGGGACTGAGCAAGGACGGCGGGACGAAGCGCGCCGAGGCCGTCCGGGCGATGATCGAGAGCCTCGGCGGCCGGATGGAGTCGATGTACTTCGGGTTCGACGAGCACGACACCTACGTGGTGTGCGAGCTGCCGAACCACCAGACGGCGGCCGGCATGGCGATCGCCATCCGGGCGGCGGGCGGTCTGGAGACGCGGATAACCCCCCTCCTGACCGCGGAGGAGGTCGACGAGGCGACCCGGACCAAGGTCGGGTACGAGCCTCCCGGCCAATGATCCGCTGGCGGCGGTCGAAGCACGCGGGCGCGAACCAGGGTTTGCGGATCCCCGGATAACCGGTCTCTGCCCCCGATGCCGGACGATCGGCGAAGCTCGGCGCATGAACATTTCCGGAAACACCATCTTCATCCCCGGCTCCACGAGCGGGATCGGGCTCGCCCTCGCGCTCGAGCTGCGGGCCAAGGGCAACACGGTCATCGTCGGCGGCCGGCGCACCGACCTGCTCGAGCAGATCGCCGCGGAGCACCCCGACATCGACACCGTGGCGATCGACACCGCGAGCGCCGCGAGCATCGACGCCGCCGCGAAGGAGGTGCTGGCGAAGCACCCGGACCTCAATGTCCTGGTCACGATGGCCGGCATTATGCGCATCGAGGACTGGCACAAGCCGGAATCGTTCCTCGCCTCGGCCGAGGCGGTGCTGACGACCAACGTGCTCGGCCCGATCCGCCTCATCGCCGCGTTCATCGAACACCTGCAGGCGCAGCCGGACGCCACCATCATCACCGTCTCCTCGGGCCTCGCGTTCGCGCCGCTCAAGATCACCCCGAGCTACAACGCGTCGAAGGCCGCGATCCACATGCTCAGCGAGTCGATCCGGCTGCAGCTCGCGGACACGACCGTGAAGGTCGTGGAGCTCGAACCGCCGGCCGTCCGCACCGCGCTGCTGCCCGGACAGGAGACGAGCGAGTACGGGATGCCGCTGGACGAGTTCGTGGCGGAGGTCGTCGGGCTGCTCGAGTCACAGCCCGACGCGAAGGAGATCCAGGTCGAGCGGGTGAAGTTCCTCCGCTACGGCGAAGCGCGCGGTAACTACGACCAGGTCGTCGCGATGCTCAACGCGTCCGACCCCCACGGGGAGTAGTTTCGGCCAGCCCCGGCGACGGGTGGCCGCTCACGGGACGATGGAGCCGCCACGACGTCGGGAAAACGGTTAAGCGTCACGTGAGGGTTACTGCAGGAAATCAGTGCGCAGGTTGAGGGTCAACATTAGGGAAGATTAAGAATTCGATTAGCGGAGCCTTACGTACGCATAATTTCCGGCACCCAATGTGCCCGCCTGACAGCGTAGTGAATTGGCGTCGCCGGCTCGTTGATTTCTTTGGGCCGTCCTCACTAATGTGGGTCAGCGTCCGTTCCGGATGTCGGTCTCCACCTGGAGTACCCCGGGACGGCCACCGCCGAGTCGCTGGACGTCACTGGCGTCGCCAGGCGAGCCGGGGAACCACCGCAGGTTTCGGGGTGAATCCGCATCAGCGGTAGGGCGCCTTCCACGCCCGAACCCGTCAGCTAACCCGGCAGGCGGTCGAGGTCGGTGCACCGTGGGGTGCGTCGGCCTCGAGTGGAAGGAGCCGAACCCGTTGCCACCCGTGCGCACCCGGCCCGCCAGACCGCGGCTGTTCACCAGAATCCTCGCCGTCGCGGCGGCGGCCCTGGTGGCCGTCGGGCCAGCGGCCCACGCCCACGCCGCACCGTCGGCCGCCGATGTGCAGCAGCAGATCGATGCGGCGTGGCAAAAGCTCGAACCCGTCATCGAGCAGTACAACAAGGTCCGGACGGAACTGGCCGCGAACCAGCGCAGATCGGCCGAACTGAGCCGGAGGATCGAGCCGCTCGCCAAGTCGGTGGAGGTCAGCAGGACCCAGGTCCAGGAGATTGTGGCGGGGTACTACAAGCAGGAAAGGTCGCTTTCCACATTCAACGCCCTGCTGTCCCGCGGCTCGTCGCCGACGGCGTTGGGGGATCAGCTCGCGCTCGTGAATCAGGTGGCAGATTCGGAGCAGCGACAGGTCACCCGGCTGTCGGCCCAGCAGGCGACCTACAACGCCGACAAGGAGAAGGTCGACGCCCTGATCGCGATACAGAAGCGCCAGCAGGCCCAGTTGGCGGCCCGCAAGAAGGCCATCGACGCCGAGATCAAGCGGTTGGATGCACTACACAGACAGATCGCCGCCACGGAGACGGCGGCAGCGGCCAAGGCGGCCGCGGACGCCGCAGCGGCCAGAGCCGCAGCCGCCGCGCAGACAGCCGCTACCACGAGCAGCACCTCACCCATCACGTCGACCAGTTCGCTGTTCATCGGTGGGAAGTGTCCCGCCGTCCCCAGCACGGGCAGCGGCGGCGTCGCGGCGAAAACCGCGTGCAATCAGATCGGCGAGCCGTACGTGTGGGCGGCCAACGGACCCGACTCGTTCGACTGCTCCGGGCTGACCCAGTACGCGTGGGCTTCCGCCGGGGTGCAGCTGGACCATTACACAGGTTCTCAATGGACCGCAGGTGTGGCGGTGAGCAGAGCGAACCTTCGCACAGGTGACCTCGTCTTCTTCTACGCCGATCACCATCACATGGGCATCTACGTCGGCAACGGGCTGATCGTCCACGCCCCGCACACCGGGGACGTGGTCCGAATGGCTCAGCTGGCGAATATGGAGTACAGCGGTGCTCGCCGCCCCGGCTGACCCGTCCGGTCCGGAGCCGCAGGTTCTCCACCTGAACGGGGCCCGGTCGGGGACGATGCCTACGGCGTGCCGGGAAGCCGGACCGTGACGAGGAGACCGCCGACGGGGCTGGGGACGAGGTCGAGGGTCCCGTCGTGGGCGCGGACGATGCTGTGCACGATGGCCAGGCCGAGGCCGACGCCGGCGTGTTCGTCGGTGCGTACGCGTTCCGTTCCGCGCTGGAAGGGTTCGGTGAGGGTCGGTACCAGTTCCGGTGGGAGCCGACGACCCGTGTTCTCGACCCGCAGCACGCTCGTGTCGCCGTGCGCCTCGGTGTGGACCGTCACGGTGCCGCCGGCGGGGAGGTTGTGGACGATGGCGTTCTGGACGAGGTTCGTCACCATCCGCGACAGGAGTTCGGCGGAGCCGCTGGTCTGGGCCGCCCCGCCGGTGACGTCCAGCGTGATCCGGCGCTGTTCGGCGAGGGGAAGCAGCGTTTCGGCGGCTTCTTCGGCGATGAGGGAGAGGTCGACGCTCTCGCGGGTGAAGTTTCCGCGGTCGCCGCGGCTGAGCAGCAGAAGGGCCTCGGTGAGATCGATCGCCCGCTGATTGACGGTGTGCAGGCGTTCGATGAGTTCGCCCCGGGCCCGCGTGGGGTCCTGGCGGGCGACGTCGAGCAGTGTCCGCGAGATCGCCAGCGGGGTGCGCAGTTCGTGGGAGGCGTTCGCGGCGAACCTCTGCTGCTCGGCGACGTGGGACTCGAGTTGTTCGAGCATCGAGTCGAACGCGTCGGAGAGTTCACGGAATTCGTCCTGGCGGCCCTTCATGCGAATCCGGTGGGACAGCGACCCCCTCCCGGCCATCCGTGCCGCATCCGTGATCTGTGTGAGTGGTGCGAGCATCCGGCCGGCGAGGATCCATCCCCCGACGAGCCCGAACACGAGCAGGAAGACCATCGCCACGGCCGCGGCGGGGGCGAAGGTGTGGATGAGGAGGTAGCGGTTCGGCGAGATCCCGAGAAGGCCCTGGGAGGTGTCGGGTACGTAGCGCAGCAGGAACATCCACACCACGGCCAGCAGGAGAGCGCCGGCGACGGCGAGGAACCCGGCGTAGCTGAGGGTGAGTTTCAGTCGGGCGCTGAGCCCTGGGCGTCTATGCATGCGTACTGCCGGGGGCGGTGGTGTCCCTGCCAGGGGCGATGGTGTTCATACCGGTGTCGATCCGGTAGCCGACGCCGGGCACGGTGGCGATGATCCATGGCTCGCCGAGCCGTTTGCGCAGTGCGGAGACGGTGATGCGCACGGCGTTGGTGAGGGGGTTGGCGTTCTCGTCCCAGGCCCGTTCCAGCAGCTTTTCGGCGCTGACGACCCCGCCCTCGGCGGCGACGAGGACTTCCAGCACGGCGAACTGCTTGCGGGTGAGCGCGACGTAGCGTTCGTCGCGGAAGACCTCCCGGCGGAAGGGGTCGAGCCGCAGGCCCGCGATCTCGCGGACCGGCGGCCGGGCGTACGCGCGTCTGCGGTCGAGCGCCCTCAGCCGCAGGACGAGTTCCCGCAGCTCGAACGGTTTGGTGAGGTAGTCGTCGGCGCCGAGCTCGAACCCGGAAGCCTTGTCGTCGATCCGGTCGGCAGCGGTGAGCATGAGGATCGGGATGCCGCTGCCGGAGGCGACGATGCGCCGGGCGACCTCGTCGCCGGAGGGGCCGGGGATGTCGCGGTCGAGGACCGCGAGGTCGTAGGAGTTGACGCTGAGCAGTTCCAGGGCGGAGTCGCCGTCGCCGGCGATGTCGGCGGCAATCGCCTCCAGCCGCAGACCGTCACGGACCGCTTCGGCCAGGTAGGGCTCGTCCTCCACGATCAGTACGCGCATTCCTGAAGCCTATTGTCAGCACAAACTATCGCCGACGTGTGCATACCGGATACGCGCCTCAGTCTGCCGATGCCGGCGCGCGGCGAGGCTGGTCCGACGGCACCTCCGCCGTCGTGCGCCACCAGTGGCGCGACGCCAGCCCGGCCAGCACGGCGCCGGCGGCGTTGACCAGTACGTCATCCACGGAGGACACCCGGTCCAGCCGCAGGACGTACTGTGCGGTTTCGACCAGAACCGAGCAGCCTGCCCCGAGCGCCAGGATCCGCGGCACGGACGCCAGCGCCGCGAACCGCATCGGAGCGAAGAACCCCAGCGCCGCGAAGACCAGCAGGTTGCCGACGATCCCGACCGGCCCCATCGTGACCAGGTCCCGCAGCGGGACCAGACTCACCCGGCCGGGGACGATGCCGGCCCCAAGGCCCGGCATCATGGTCATCCATACGAACGGCACCGTCCCGTGGACCATGCCCACCTCGGCCAGCGACATCCGCCACGCCGATGTGACGCCGGCGGCACGCCGACGGCGCGCCAGAGCCCACACCACCAGAGCGGCCAACGGCAGCGCGACCAGCATCATGAGCAGCACACCGTTGAACGTGTCGAAGCAGCCGTGCCACCGCCCGGCCATGCACCTCGGAGCGGACATCATGAGCGGCCGCCGCACGGCGAACGCGACGCTCGCCACGCCCAGGATCGCCAGGCTGACAAGCACGATCCTGCGCGTGCGGCGAGGCGGTGCTGACAGGGATGCGCTGTGGTTCACGCCCCCATTAGAAACGGAGGGCCGTTGCGGTGGCGTATGCGATTTTGGATACGTCCGCGATACACGGAATCCCCGGCGTCGTCGCCCGGCACCTCTGCCGCGACCAGAGCCCGCAGCCGGCCGTCGACATCGACGGACTTCCGTCCCGTCCACGCCGCTCAACAACCCGCCGCGGAAAGCGCCATGATCTTGATAGAGCAGCGTAGCCGCGTTCGTGTCCTATCCGGAGCATCGACGCGCCCGTCCCACTTGCCAGCTCAACCGCCCACGATCACGATGTAACGGCTCGCTGCAGCGAGGACGTTAATCCACATTTCGTCTATCGGGCGCAGTTCCCGGACCTCAGGGTTTGCCCGACCTCACGAGGGTGCGAGGGTATGACCTCAGGACTATTCAGGCGCATCGCCGCCGCCACGATGACCGCGTTGACCATGCTGGCCCTCATTGTCGCCCCGGGCAGCCCCGCCCAGGCCGGCGCTACCTCCCAACCCGGTGACTCACGCAACCCCTGGCTCGACAGCCGGTTCCTGCACATCGCGCATCAGGGCGGCGAGAGCGAGGCACCGTCGAACACCATGTACGCGTACCGGCGTGCGGTCGCCACCGGCGCCGACATGCTGGAGATGGACGTGCACTCGACCGCCGACGACGTACTGGTGGCGATCCACGACGCGACGGTCGACCGCACCACCAACGGGACCGGGTTGATCCGGGACATGCCATACCGCGAGGTACGCAGGCTGGACGCGGCGTACAACTTCGTGCCGGGCCAGAACGCCGTGCCCGGGCTGCCGCCGGAGTCGTACCCGTTGCGGGGCATCCGGACCCACGACCGGAAGCCACCACGGGGCTACCAGGCCAACGACTTCTCGATCCCGTCGCTGCACCAGGTGCTCACCACGTTCCGGGACGTGCCGATCAGCATCGAGATCAAGGGCACCAACGACGCCGACACCGAGTCCTTCCTGCACAACGCGCGGTTGCTCGCCACGCTGCTGAAGCAGACCCACCGGACCCAGAACATGATCGTGACCTCATTCAACGATCTCGCGGTAGCGGAGTTCCACCGGCTGGCGCCGGAGGTTGCGCTGGCACCCGGCATGGCGGGGCTGACCAACTATTTCCTCGCCGGCGTGCCGCCGATCGACGGCACGGTCGCCCTTCAGGTGCCGGTACAGTTCCAGGGCATTCCGGTCGCCACCCCGGCCTTCATCGCCCGCGCCCACGCCGACGGGTATGCAGTCCACGTCTGGTTCAGCGGCACCGCCCCGGAGGACGAGCCCACCTACAACAAGCTCATCGACGCATGCGCGGACGGGCTGATGTCATCGTGGCCAACGCTGTTGGAGCGGATCCTCAACGAGCGTGGCATCGCCCGCCCCGGCTCCCCCGGCATCGACCCCTGCGCCAACCGTTAACCTCCCCGCCAGCCAGGAAGCTCGCTGCTCGAGCGTGACGGCGGGTGAGGGGTGGTGGAAGGGCTTGCCCGGGAGGAGACGGTTGTGAGCGGCATGGACAAGCCGATCGGCTACTGGCTCAAGCACCTGCACAACCTGATCGAGGAGCAGTTCGACGCGACCCTGGGTGACCTCGGTCTCGACCGCCGGCAGTGGCAGATCTTGAACCTGCTTTCCGGTGCGGCGCAGAGCCGCACGCAAATCGAGCAGGCGCTCGCACCGTTCTGGCCGGATGGCGTACCCCGACTCGACGTGGTCCTGGATGGCGATGAAGGCCTGGTCCCGCGCGGATGGGTGAGGTACGACGGCGACGCGCTCACCCTGACCGAGCAGGGCCGCGTGGCACACGGGACGGCGGCTGACCGGGTCGGCGAGACGCGGCGGCTGCTGCTGCGCGGACTCACTCGCGAGCAGTACGCCGAGACCGTCCGGATCCTGTCGGTCATGTCCGGCAACCTCGAGGCGGCCTTGGCAGGCCGTGCGGCGAGCGGCAAACAGGGCTGATGGGTTGATCGGTCCATCCCCGCCCCAACGGCCCACGCGAGCCGATCGGCCAGGGTCCGCACAGCGGGCAGGATGATCGTCAGTGCGAGCGTGGAGACGCCCAGGAAGATTAGACCCATCGCCGCCGCCTGGGCCAGGTGCCCATCGTGCTTCCGTTTCCAGTAGAACGTCTCCCAGCCGAAGACGGTTCCGTTCCCGCTGTACTGGGCGATGGCCGGGCGCAGCACCGTGCTTCCACACGTGGCTAACCAGTAGAAGGGGCACGAGCTGGTGTCGCGCCATTACAAGGAGCTCGATGGTAAGGAGCTCCGGCGGCCAGTTCGCCGCGCGGACTGGCCGGACAAGGAGAAGCTCCGCGCGCATCGGGAAGGAGCCTGTAGCTGACGTCAGCCGGGCACGGTCACCTGCTGCTCCGGGGTCGGCTTGCCGGCGCCCGGGAAATGCACTTCGGTGTCGAAGGCGAGCACTCCGTAGTATCCGCCCGAGGTGTATCCGCTGAATCGGATCGTGTAGGCATCGCTGCCCGTCGTCGGGGTGACCGCGTGCGGCACCAGCCGGCCGCAGGAGGCGGTGTGCCCGGGCCCGTTCCCGCTCGGTGAGGTGGCGGTGAGGGAGTAGTCCTGCTCGCCGGCGTGGCTGACCCGGCAGGTGATGGTCAGGCTCAGCGGCTCACGCGAGTCCGGAATCCATCGGCCGCCGTCGTAGAAGAAGGGCTCGACGAAGACGTACGGGTTGATGTAGTAGCCGCCCGTGTCGTTCTTGCGCAGCCGCTGGGTGCAGAAGCGGAAGTTTCCCTTCGTCTTGCCGCTGCGCGAGACGTACACCTGCTGGCCGACCTGGAGGGCGCAGGTCTGCGACAGCAGGGTGTAGCCGCGGGGGAAATCCGGGGCCGGGGTGGCCCTGACGGCCGGGGCCGGCGGCGGGGCGGCGGCCGAGCCGGCCCGCGCTGTCGCCGACGGGCGCGGCTTGGGCGTCGGAAAGGCGCTCTCGGGCAGGTTGCTCGGCGTGGGGGTCACCCCCGCGGCGGCACTCGTCGCCGCCGCCCCGGTGGTGGCGGTCGCCGCGACGGTGGGCACCGGGGTGGCCCAGACGGTGTCGGCTCCGGCAGCACCGGATCCGGCGCAGCCGACAGGACCGGTGGCGAGCAGCAGCGCCAGTACCCCGTAGCGGAGGAGCGGACCGCGCCGCCGGACCGGTGCGCTCATCGCTGCAGCGTCGCGGTCGCGTAGCCGTCTGGGTAGAACTGGTAGTAGTCGCGGTACCGGACCGTGAAGGTGGTGGTGCCGCGAGGCAGCGAGTAGGTGAGGGTGTATCTGCCGCTGGCGTCCATCTTGCCGCGCCACAACTCCCGCTCGGCCCCGCCGTTGGTCGACGCGGTGATCCACCAGTAATTGTCGTCACCGATCGGCGAACTCCAGGTCACCGTGAGCTGCGCGGTCTGCTTGTCCTTGCCGCTCCCGACCTGGGCGGCGACGGCCAGGTCGGTGACCGGCGGCCTCGGCGGGTGCGCCGGCCCGAAGGAGTGCAGCAGCTGAGTTTCCTGGTAGGGGTCGGTCGAGGTGACCGCCCAGGCCCGGGTGCCGTCCCGGTTGACCAGCAGCGTGCCCTCCCAGAGGCTGTCGCCGCTGCGGAAGTCGACGGCGTACGTCGGGACCGTGCTGCCCTTGCCGTAGAGATAGACATCGGCGTCACCGGAGGAGGTCGAGGCGCGGCCGATGGCGACGGTGGAGCCGTCCCCGGACCAGGCGGCGTCCTGCGGATAGACGCCGCTGGGATAGACCGTGGCGTCGGCGAGATCCGGCAGCCGGTACGAGTGGTGCTCGTACGGGTGGCCGACCGTCTCCACCACCTCTGTGCCGTCCGGGCTCACGGCGTAGTCGATGAGGTTGCTGCCGGTGTAGTCCCGCCGCCCGACGATCGTCGGGCTGTCGCCGGAGACGTCGATGACGTACGTGGTGACCGGCGAATACCCGGTGTCGCCGGCGACGAGGAGACCGGGCGCGCCGGGGCTGGCGTCGATGATCGGGTGGTAGTTGGGACCCGCGGTGTAGACCACCGGCGGGGATCCGGGCGCGGACCAGATCAGCAGGCCGCCGGAGCCGAGGCCGGCGTCGATGAACCCGCCGACGACCTTCCCGCCGGTCGGTTCGACCGTGTACAGGTGGGCACCGACGGGTGCGGGGTAGCTGGCGATGATGGTGAGCGTGGCGGCGTCCAACGCGACGATCCGGTTGAAGCCCTGCGCCGCGTACAGGATGCGCCCGTCGTCGCTGAGGACGAGGTCGGAGATGTCGGCGACGGCGGTGACCCGGGACAGCAGCCGGCCGTCGAGGTCGGTCACCACCAGCGGCAGCCCGCCACCGACGCCCTGGGCGATGTACAGGCGGCCGCGCGCCTCGTCGAGCTCGATCGCCCGCAGGTCGTCCACCGGCAGCTGGACACCGACGCTCTCCAGCGGCGCCGTCTCCGCCGCAGCTGGCGATGCTCTCAGTAGCTCCCCGGAACTGAGCCCGATCGCCGCGAACATCCCGGACGCCAGCAGTTGACGACGCCGCATGACACCTCCCCCGTGTCGGCCAGCCGTACCGGCGGCCAGGCGAGATCCTAGTCCCGGACTCGCTGCTGGCGCTGTACCTCACCGCCCGGCCCACACCACTGACAAGCCGATCGCCGTGTTGGCCCGACAGCGGCCCGACCTTCGGCCGCGTCGCGTCTCGTTCGTCCGCGCGGCGGTAGCACCGGCGCGGCGTCTGTCAGGAGAAGTGCGTCTTTGGTCGGCTGAGCCGCTCGCCGCCGACGATCAGGTCGACCTTCTCGTTGTAGAAGGCGATCAGGCCGGCGATCGGCAGGAGCGTCGCGGTGGGAAAGGCGTACGACCAGGCCAGGTCCGGGTGGACGACGCCGTCGACACGGACGGACCAGTAGTCGCTGGTCCGACCCTTGTACGGGCAGGCGGTCGTCGTCGCGGACGGCACGAGATGGTGGAAGTTCACGTCGGTGCGGTTGAGGTAGTAGCGCGTCGGAAGACCGGTCTCGAAGACGAGCACGGGCGACGTCGACTCGGCCAGGACGACCCCGTCCCGTTCCACCCGTACGCTGCGGGTGGACCGCAGCGCGTCCACCCGGGCATACGGGTTGCGGGGGTGCACGAAAACCTCCTCATCCTCCTCGAACCAGCTGTCCATGGCGTCCCAGTCGAACCGGATCATGTCCGCCAGCCCCGGCAGCGCGTCGTCGCCGTACCACCGCCCGCACGACCGACGGATCGTCTCGCCCAACCGCAGCCCGTGCAGCCGCGCAGTGCCGCGCCGCGACTCCTCCGTGCGCTGCTCATCAACCAGCAGGCTGCGATCCACGTCGGCGATCGGGATGTAGTACTGGGGGTAGAACGGCCACTCCCACACGTACCGCGCCCGCGTGGTGTCCAGCACCTGCTCCCCGGCGAGGATGGCGCGGATCCGGCGGGGCACCGGCTCCATACGGTCGACCATGGCGATGGCCTTCGGATACTCCGGCACCGTGTCCTCCTGCGCTGGCAGATCGCGTACCGGTCTAACGATCAGGGCTGCCCAGCGGAATCGGACGCCCGCTCTTCCGGGTAGCCCTGTCACCGTGCAGGCGCCGGTCTCGCGTCGGTGTGCTCAGCGGGTGGCCGCGGCGAGGAACATCGGGATGGCGACCAGCAACCGCTCGTCCTGGGCGCGCCGGGTCTGCTCGCTGACCCAGTTCTCGGCTTCGCCGCCGCTGATGGCGCCGGTTTTGTGTGCGGCGGTGGCGTGCCCGACGAGCATGGACAGCATGGTGGCGTCGGTGAACACCGCGGTGTGGACCTCGACGTCGACGTCGTGGAAGCCGGCGTCGAGGAGCAGGTTGCGGTAGGCGCGAGCGGCGCGTGGGTGGGGAATGGTGTCGGCGCGGGCGTGGACGATGCGGCGGGTCAGTTCGGGATGGTCGGAGTCGATGACCAGGGTGTCCCAGTCCTGGCCGAGCAGCACGATTCGGCCACCGGGCGCGAGGATCCGGCGGGCTTCGGCCAGGGCGGCGGGCGGGTCGGGCAGGACGTGGTAAAGCTTGTCCGCCCGGTACCCGTGCGCCTGTCCGTCGCCCAGCGGCAGGTCGGTGGCGTCGGCGACGCGCACGTCGATGTCGGGAAACCGGCTGCGGGCGGTTGCCAGCATGGCTGAGTCGAGGTCCACGCCGATGGCGTGGGCTCCAAGCTCGGTCAGTTCGGCGACGGCGCGTGCGGTGCCACAGCCGACGTCGACCACCGTCGCGCCCGGGGGTAGCCGCAGGAGCTGGTAGCTGCGTGCACGTAGCCGCGCGGCGGCGGGCATGGTCTCCGCGGCGTCGAGTAGCCGGACCAGCGTTTCGGTGTCGGTGTGGGCGGTGTGCGTCTCGTTCATGCGCCTGAGAGTGCGACTTCAGGTCGACCTGAAGTCAACCCAGCTGCTATCAAGGCGAACATGAACTCCGGGGAGATGGTGGTGGAGTACTCGATCGGGGAGCTGGCGGCCCGTTTCGGGCTGGCCACGCACGTGTTGCGGCACTGGGAGGACATGGGGTTGCTGTCCCCGGCGCGGCGGGTGGCGGGGAGGCGGGTGTACGGGCCAGCGCATGTGACCCGGGTGGCGGAGATCCTGCTGGGCAAGGACGCCGGATTCAGTCTGGAGCAGTTGCGGGAGCTGTTCACCGCCCCGGACCGGGGCCGGCGGCGGGAGGTGCTGCGTGCCCAGCTGTCGCAGGTCCGGCAGCGCATCGCCCGGCTGACGCTGTCGCAGACGATGCTGGAACACGCGTTGCGGTGCCGGCAGCCGGACTATCAGTCCTGCCCCCACTTCCAGGCCACGGTGCTGGACCGGCTGGACGGGGTGGATCTGGCAGAGTCCCTGGACCATGGCTGACGCTGCGGTTCGGGGCACCGCCGCATGCTTCAGCAGCGTGGCCTCGGCACCTGCCGGTTGAAGCGCGGCTTCAGGGCCAGGACCAGGGCGTCCTTCGTACCCTCCGGGTTGTCGGTCTCCTGCCAGCGGACCTCGCAGCGACCCAGCCAGCCCGCGATGTTCTGCGCTGTCGACACCGGGCCCTGCTTGTCGAGGAGCTGTCCGACCTGGTCGTGCAGCACCGACGAGCCGCGGTTGCCGGTCAGGTGCTGCCGGAGGCGATCCCGCAGACCCCGCCTGGTCCGGCCGACGTAGATGACCACGCCGCCGTCGAGGACCACGTGCACGCCGGCGCCGCGGGGAGCACCGGCGGCGGCTTCCATGGTGTACGGCTGGGGAGCCGTGAAGCCGGCCAGCAGGTCGTCGTGCGCGGTGTCGGGCATCCCCGGGACGCTACCGGCGTGGGCCCTCATCCGTGGCCCCGCACGGGCCGTCGTGGTCGTTGCGGCGTCGGCAGCGGCCGGCCCCGTCGAGCTTGGCGTCACACCAGATTCGGGTACGCAGGAACTGACGATCCTCCTCGCTGAGGGTGGTCTCGCCGAAGTCAATGGCGGTGACGTGGCCGAGCGAGTCGCGTAGGGCCACGGCCAGGGTGACAGCCCCGTCGAGGCTGGTCAGGGTGGTGGGGAGGTGGATGATCCAGCGGGGTGAGGTCATCGCTGCCACCGGCTGTTCGGTGAACCTGGATCTGTGTGGCGGCAGCCGGTGTGCCGGGACTGCCACTGCCGCAGCGCCTGGCGGATGCGTTCGGCCTCGGTGTTTGCCGTGGTCAGCTCGCGGTGGAGACGCTCGAGTTCGTCGGCCATGCGGTTTAGGTAGTCGTGCACTTGGGCGGGGTCGAGGCCGCGCCAGCGGGTGTCGAAGGAGGCGATGCGGGCGTGGTGCGGGTGCAGACGTTCCCCGGTCACGTAGATCATCGCTGTGGCGCCTCCTGCTCGGCGATCAGCGCGCGGATCTGCCGGTCGGTGAGGCCGCGTTGGTCGAGGACCCGGCAGCCCCAGCGGTGTAGCCGGCAGGGATGTGGTGCGCGGTCGTTGCGGCAGCGCGGGCCGTCGGGCCACTGCTCGGCGGCGTGCACGGTGACCGCCTTGACCGCGAAGCCGATGTCTTCGGCCGTGATGTAGGGCGGTAGGGGTAGTTCGCCGAGGATCTCGTCAATCGAGTCCATGGCCCTCCTTGAACGGTTGTTGCGGCGCCGAGGCGGGCGGGGTCGGCCGGTACAACCGCGCGTTCGTACCGACCGGAGCCCAGCACCCACCCCGGGCCCGCTTGCTGCTCGGTCGCCCGCAGGCGGCCGAGTGACGTGTTTGGCGTCGGAGCAGCGCGACGGACCGGGGTCGGGTATCTGCACCGGCGATTGCTGCTGCTCCGACGAAGGCAGGGACCTCAGTGCCTAGCTGGGGCCTTTCCTCGCCTTCGCACCCTACCGGCATTGCTGGTAAAGTCAACGTTGCCCTTGAAGTTCTCCTGGCTGCCGTGATCAGATGTGTGGGCCTAGCTGGGAGTACTTCGCATGCCCGCACCACGGAAGTTCGAGCCGCACTACCGGCGGATCATCGCCGACATCAGGGAGCGCATTGCCTCCGGCGAGTGGCCTCCCGGCCACAAACTGCCGTCCACTAAGGCGCTAGCCGAGATGTATGAGGTGGGCAGCCAATCGACTGTTCGCCAGGCCGTGACCATCCTCATTGAGACCGGAGAGTTGTACGGCCACCAGGGGTTAGGCGTTTTCGTCGCCGACCGAGCCGCCAGACAGTCAGAAGGCTGAGCGAGCGGGCCTCCAAGCTTATGGCTGCTGCTGTCAGCTACCTCGAACGGCTGCCGCCCAATCCACATCGCGAGGGCAGGCCTCACGCAGTACGCGCAGTGAGGAATTCCGGCACCGCACCACCGCCGCCCGACCAGCCAGGCGGGAAAGTCGAGTTCACCGGGTCGCTCGGGAACCAGGCGCCGGGCCAGATCCAGGATGTGGGGCGCAGTTTGCGGGCCAGGACCAGAACTTGGTCATACCTCCGGCTCTCGCACTCTCGCCAGCGGACCTCGCGCCGGTTGCAGCCGGCGATGTCGGTTGCCCGACGCCGAGCTTGTACCACAACGCCGTCTTGATCCGGCAAGCTGTGGGGATGCGGCCAGAGATAGTTATCGCAGTCATGTCGGCTGTTGTCTCGCTCACCAGCGTGCTGGTCACTGCCCTCAGTGCCTACCGGACGACCCTCGCTACACATCGCCTGCAGGAACAGGCCCACGAGCGGACGAAGGCTGAGCTCGCGGAGGAGTTGTTCCGGCGCTACCGGGAACCGCTGCTCTGGTCTGCCCAATCGCTCCAATCACGGCTCTTCAACGGCATCAGCCGAGGCTTCCTGCAGAGGTACCTGCGGTGCGGCGATGCGCCGGACGAACGCTATGTCCGCGACAACACGGTGTACGTGCAGGCGGAGTACCTCGGTTGGCTCGAGATCATCCGACGAGATCAACGCTTCCTGGACGTCGGTGCGATCGAACTCACCAAGGGGCTGTTCCGCATCGTCGGGCAGACGTCCCACATCCTTGCCACCGAGAGTGCGTCCGGTCCCTTCCGACTCTTCCGTGGACAGCAGCGCGCCATCGGGGAACTCGTGCTGACCGGAACGGATTCGTCCGGAGGCACCGTGCACGAGGTGCTGGGATACGCGGCTTTCTGTCATCGTCTCGACCAGGATCCTTCGTTCGCTGCTTGGTTCGACCGGCTCCGCGCCGAGGTGGACACGGTCGAGTCAGAGGGCTACGACGGCAACCAACGGTTGGTCCAGCTCCAGGACAAGCTCGTTGACCTGCTCGATCTGCTCGACCCGCATGGCGAGCGCCTGCCCTTCGGGCAGCGGACCCGGCTCCCGAAATTACGTCAGCAAATGCTGGACCACGCATTGACAGGCGAGAATTGACGTGACCCGCTCGAGCTGGATGTCTTCCGAATGGCCTGTCCGCCAGACCGGCATAGTCGAGGTCCGATACCTCGGATCAGGTGCCCCCCGTACCTGTCTCCTCCGCGCCCATGTCTCCCACTGCCACGGCAGACGGCGGGCGGTAGGCGTACCCAGCAACTGTCAACGCGTCGGCCTCGATGGTCCACGGCCAGATGCACCGCCCCGTCCCGCCGTAGGCGTGAACACCGTTGCTATGCAAGAACTGGATACCTGCTGCGATGTAGAGGGCATGTTCGGCGTCACAGCCGTCGGCGAGCTGGTTGTGGCGGACCTCGTTGGGGGTGAGCACAACCTCTTCTCCGAGGGACTGGGTGCCTTTGACCTCGACGTGCAGGGTTCGACCGTCGGGGTGTCGGCAGTCCAGGTCGTAGCCGCGGTTGAAGGATCCGACCCGCTTGACGCTCCATCCACGATCTTTGAGGTAGTTCTCGGCTAGGTCCTCGGCATGCAGCTCTATGGCTCTGCGGGCTGCCGGATCCAACTGACGTCCCTGGGCCCGCCCGATCGCCTGCCGGGCTATGTCGGCTGCATCGATAGCGGGCCTGTCCCCTTGCCGGGGCTCCGCCTCGGCGTCGACCCGCTCCGCAGCAGTTCCGTACAGGCGGGCGAGCAGCGGCATCATCTCGGCGAGGTCGTCGAGTAGCTGTCCATCCGGTGGTATCCGCTCGGACTCGTACAGGCGCGCGGCGATGTTTCCGTCTTCGTAGTTGCGAATCCGCGCCCTGCTCTCCTTCCCTACGGACTTCAGTGACGCCCACGCGAGGTTGAGGAACAACACGCCACCTTGTTTCGGCAAGACATCGCCGTAGTCCTCCAGTCGGCGGCGTGCCTCCGCCGCTCGTGACAGGATCACTGTGCGGTCGTTGACCGGTCGCATGGCGCCGGAGCGGAACTCGCTGGTGCCTTGCATCAGTGATAGATAGACCCTGGAACCGTCGGCGGCGAAGAGGTACGCCAGGTAGAAGCCCTCCATGGCACTCGGGGCATGGAGTTTCGAGTACAGGCGGACCCATGGCACAGGGCTGTAGCTCGACTGGCGACCGCCGGTCTGTACCCGCAGGTCCAACTCCTCGAGGCCCTGTGCAGTGGCCATGGTCAGAGTCGCCGCCCGCAAGCCGTCGGCGAGAGCCTTTGTCGCATGGTCCCGATCCTGCATCGCAGGCGTTGAGTCCCTGGAATAGAAGGGTGCGAGATCGAGGACGGTCTGCAATGCTAGCTGGATCTCGCCCTGCTCCCCCGACTGTCCCCGAACTGTGACGGGTCGACGCTGCTCGGGTGCGAAGCCCAAGGGCGGAAGCTGGCGTACCACGTCATCCTCCGTCATCTTTCCTGCCCCGCCAATGACTAGGCTCCGACCACGTCAGCGTCACCTGACTGAAGGTCCAAGTCCCTGTTCGGGTACGGCCGGCGATTCAGTATTCGGGGCGACCACCCCGCCCGAATTCGGTACTTCATGTGATCGTGGCCGGAGGCTCCGCGGCCGCTGCCATATCTGGCAACCAGCAGTGCTCCTCGTGTCGGCTAATGACAGGCCGATCTACTCGGCGTCAACGACGACGGCGGTCCGGTTCAGGGTGTCACGCGTCTGCCATTTGATCAGCCTTCCGTTCAGAGGCATGGTGCTCATCGGTGTGACCAGATGAAAAGCGAAGGTGATCTGGCTTTCGTCGGCGGCGGCGCCATCCGGGACGGTGCTCTCGACGGATGGATAGACGATCAGAGCCCCGGTACCGGGTGCGTGCAGTCGGTCGGCTTCACTGTCGACAACAGGTGTCGGCAGGCCGGCGATCCGGTTCGCCGCATTGCGGTGGCGGGACTCACTGACCGCCCTGAGCGAGCCTCCGGTCCCCGTGCGGCCACGCTGGAAGATACTGAACGGCCCCTCACCCATCACCGTCCGTCGGCTGGCGACCGAGGTCTGGTAGGGGAAGATGACAACCCAGCGGGAGAGCTGCTGCGGTGTCAGGCTGCGTAGCCATGCCAGCTCGGGTTGGAACGTATCCCGGGTACCCCATTCAAGGGCTCGGAGGACCTGGACGACGTCCCGCTGGGTCACCACGGCGATGCGAGCCGAGTAGAAGGTGCCGGTTTCGAGGGTGACCGGCTTGTCGTCGATCTTCGTGACACGGACACTCTTGAAGTCGACGGCCGACCGGGCCGCGGCGAGGATCGGCAGCCATGCCTTGGCGTTGTGACGTGTCTGCTCCGCTCCCTTCCTGGTCGCAGGGTTGGGGTAGGCGACGGGTTCCATGGGCTCGCCGGGTGAACTCTTCTCGACCAGCTTCGCGTTCCACATCTTGTTACGCCCGGTCGGCCGTAGGTCGGGGCGGTGCTGCGCGATGAGAGGCGGCACCTGCCGCGGTGTCATCTGGCGTCCGCCCTCGACGGGCTGCGAGTATCGCCGCAGTTCCGCACGCAGGAACTCCTCGTCCTTGCATGCGGCGGCGAACATGTCGTGCAGTTCTCGCGTGGTGTAGATGCGGACGAGGTCGCGGTACCGGGGCCGGAATCCGAACCACCGGCCCATCTGCATGAGGGTGTCGACCTGTCTCGTCGCGCGACGGTAGTAGGTAACCGTCAGACCTTCGACGGTGAAGCCCCGAGCGAGTTTGTTACCCCCGACGAGGATGCGCCAGATGGAACGCTGGTCGAAGTCGAGGCTCTCCTGTTGCTTCTCCAGGTCCTTGTCACTGTTGACCACGATGACGGGCAGGGCGTCACGGTCCGGCGGGCTGATCTCGGCTAGGGCCGCGCCGAGATCAGGTAGCAGATCACGGAAGTCGGCGGGTATCGACAGGTGGGGCTCCATCGCCCTGCTGACCGGCAGTACGTCGCTCTCGTACAGCTCGCGGAGCCGGGCGGCACCCACGGGAGTGTGGTACTGGCCACCATTCCAGAGCGATTTGATGACCTGTGCCGCGTCCCTGTGGGAGGCCCTGTCCATGGCCTCGTGCACGAGCATGGTGTGGTGGTGGTACGAGGCCTGTCCCAGGCGCTGCCGGTGCTTCTTCACCGCACCGGTCAGGACGTACATGTCCAGCGCGGTCCGTAGGTCACTGTCCTGTGCCTCCTCATGAAGAAAACGGACGTGACGCCGCTCCTGCGACTCCTGGAACGACCGCTCCTCCAAGGGGATGTGCGTGTCGAAGTCATGGAAGTCCTCGGCACCCATGTAGCCGGCCGGACGGGGCAGTGAGACGAGGAAGTCGCGCGGGAAGATGTCCTCAACATCGGACGGATCAATGAAGACGTTTGCGTATGGCGTCGCCGTATATCCTACGTACTGTGCACGCGGCATCATGGTGAGCAGCTGACCGATGAGCCGATTGATCTCCGTGCGTTCCCGACTGTCGTCCTTCCACTTCTTCGGGCTGGTCGTGTTGACCGATGCCTGGTCGGACTCGTCGTCGATGATCAGAACAGGTACCTCGCCCAGACGTTCGCTGATACGACCGAGGTCGGCGACAAGGTCTGCAAGGACATCCTTGTTCTTCTTGGCGACCACGAGGCGGGCGTCGGTGGTATAGAGGTTGACGGGTTCGAACAGCGGCCGGTTGCGTTCGCGGCGGAGGAACTCGAGCGCGGAGAATCCCTGACGCAGCCGGCGGTAGTCCCAGCGGTGCGTGCTCAGTCGACGGATGTCAGGGTAACCGGCGTCGGACGGGCGCCCGCCGTGGCGGATGAAGCCGTCACGGTCCCACTCCGGGTCATTGTCGTAGTCATGACCGTTGTCGTCGTGGGGGGAGATCTCGAGTTCAAGGTTCTCGTGTCCGACCAGTTCCATGTCGAGCCGTCGCTGGGTCTGCGCGCGCAGCATGTTGGTCGTGCCGGTGAGGACGATGACCAGGCGATAGCCCGCATCGACGGCCTTGGCGATGACGCCGGTGAAGTTGGCGGTCTTGCCGCTCTGGACATACCCGACGACGAGACCCTTGGCCTGGTAGGCCATGGGTCGTGTCGGATCGGACAGCCGTCGGACCACCTCCTCGGTAGCGTTGTCCAGTCCTGCGACCGCCCCGGCGTCCCAGCCCTTGTCAATAAGGTGGTTGCGGTAGTGGGACCAGTAGAAGTCCCGCTCGCTGCGGCGTTGAGGAGTGCGCCATTCCATCCACTCGTCGGCGATGACAATGGGCGCCGAGGCGTAGGGAAACATGTCGGCAACGAGACGCTGCGTGCTGGGATCCAGCTGTAGTGCCTTCACGATGGCGGAGCGCCTGTCAGCGGTATTGCGCAGCGTGCCTGCCGCCCAAGGCGCCTCGGAGTCGCTGTGGTCCCACCCGGCGAGGGCGTGTGCGAACTGTTTACGAAGCGCATCCTCGGGCCCTGCGGAGCGCAGATGGGCGAGCAGGGCGGCACCATCGGCGAGTTCCGTGTCACCGGCGAGCATCGCTGCAAGCGGGTGGAGGCTTCTCGGACCGGTCTTCTGCAGCGCGTCCAGAGCAGCGCCGTAGGCGATGGTGACGGTGTCGCTCATTGCAGCTCCTGTCGTACGGCGTTGAGGGCTCCGTGGAGGGGATCGGGCGCGGGGCCGACGTGCAGGCCTGTGAGGTTGAGCCTGTAGCTGATGTCGGTGATGTGCCGCAGGTCGATCCCGGCGGTTGCCAGCAGGTCAGTGGTCAGCCGCGGGAAGGCCGGCGTGACGGCGAAGGCCGCGGGGTCGGTGCGCAGGCGCCACCGCTGCAGAGGGCTGTCGGCGTAGCGGTGACGCCAACCTGCCTGGTGCGCACGGCTGTCGAAGTCGTCGCGCAGCGACCCGTCCGGGATTCTGGCCCGTACCGCTGCGATCAGGTCGGCCACTGTACGTCCCCCCGATCCAGCGGCGGTGACCTGCAGGGAAACCAGCCAGAGCGGTCGCCTACCGGTGGGCTGTAGCTGCTTAACGGAGGAGATCCGGTGGGCCCTGTTCTCCGACGTGGTGGTCTTCACCTCCACATCGAGATCCGTGAGCCCGAAGTCGTGCTCCTCCATGCCGGTGCGCCACGTCTGTAGCGCCGACTCGGGTGACATGACGTCGGACAGTCCGGCTACCAGGCCCAGTTCGCCGAGCAGCCCAGTCTCGACCTCACGGGTCAGGGAGTCCTCTGCTCTGATGAGATGGCCGAGTCTGCGCAGGGTCTCAGCGAGTGCGGCGCTGAGCGGCATGCCGTCGAGCTGGGCGCGGTCGGCCACGCCGCACAGCACGGGGTAGCCGTCGGCGAACAGGCGCGGGTTCTGGACGGTGATCTCGATGAGCCGGCTGGCGTCCCGATGGACGATCCGCGTGGTCAGGTGCTCGAGACCGGTGGGTGCGGGTGTCTCGTTGCGTCGGGCCTGGCCGCGTAGGCCGATGCGGCCGTTCGCCGGGTCGGTGAACAGGATGATCCGCGGCGTGCCCTCGATCGGGTGTTCCATGGGGATTCCGGTCGCAAGGTAGCCGGCGAAGCTGTCGCCCGTGAGGTGCCGCCCGGTGGGACTCATAAGGGCACGCGGTACGACGTCAGTTCGGCGCGGGCCGCCGTGGTGAGAATCTCCTGCCAGAGGTCGATGTTGTCCTTGTCCCTCGCGCCTAGGTGCGCGCCCTGGAAGACGTTTTCCATCAGCAGGAACAGGAGGGTTTTGATCATCGGGGCGTCGTTGAGGCCACCTCGGCGGCCCCCGAGGATCGCGGCCCTGTACCTGCTGTTCAGACGGACTGTCATGGTGGCGCGGTCCACCTCGAAGAAGTCGTCGTTGTCGAACTTGGTCCAGATGAGGTTGAGCGGTTCGGTGTTCAGTTGTGGGAGTTCGTCGGCGATCTCGCGGCAGACTCGGGGGTTGATGCCCCGACCGGGCGGGACGACCGGGTGACGTCTGGCGGTGTTGCGTTGGTTGCTGAACCCCCAGGTGGTCTCGGCCGCCCTGAGGTAGTCGGCGATCGTCGTGCCGTCGGAGGCCCGTGCGGCGTTGACCGCGCGGGCGAAGGCGGGCCCGGCGCTGACCCGTGACTTCTCTGGGTTCATCGTGAAAAGGCCCGCCACGTCACCGTCGATGTCGATCCACGCCCGCGCCAGCTGGAGCTTCTTGTCCGGGGCGTGGATGCCCTCCCAGCCGCCGGCGTGCAGGAGACGGTCACGCCGGTAGAAGTACAGGCCCTGCCTCTGTTCGGCTCCGCCGGGCAGGCGGTACTCCACAGAGTTGGACTTCCGCGGCCAGATGTGGCAGTGGATGGCGAGCCGAATGCCGTCGATGTCAGTGGTGAGGAGCCTGGGCCAACCCTGGGGGGCGTTCGGGTAACCGAAGGGATCGATGGCGGCCACATGGGTGGGGACGCCGACGCCGACGCCGACCTCCTCGACGTCGATACTGATCCGCAGCCCTCCACCCGCGAGGATGCGATGGAACATGAGGCCGAGGTGCCCGCGCAGGTGATTGATGGTGCGCGTGAGAAAGATGCCGACCTGCTCCGTGTCGGCGGACGCGGGGAAGCCGCCGACCCGGTCCCATCTGACGACGGTGCCCGACACGGCCGTGCTGAAGGGCCAGGGGCGGTCGAGCTCGGCATCCGCGAAACTCTCTTGCACGACGTCGCAGCGGAAGTCCTCGCGATTCTCCTCCTGCAGCCACCGACGGCCGATGGCGGAGTACCCGGCGGCCCGTGTCAGCACGGTGAGGCTCGCGGCCTGGCTGAACGAAGCCGCCTTGAGTCCGATTCCGAACCGCCCGAGGTCGGTCGCCCCATACTCACGTCGGCCTCCGAGAGTCATCGCGGTGTCGATGGATCCAGGTGGGATCCCCCTGCCATCGTCGACGACGTAGAGCCCGAGGAGCTGACCGGCACGCTGGATGAACCGGATGAGGACGTTGTGTGCGCCGGCGTCCACGGAGTTGTCGACGAGGTCGGCCAGGGCGGTCTCGAGGGAGTGGTTACGGCCGAGGGCGTCGAGGGCGTGGGGATCCGGCCGCAGCTGTACCGATCCGTCGGTGGGCACGTTCTGCCGCCAGTCGGTCATCTGTTCACCCCTTCGACTGGTGGCCGGTGCGCTGCTGGTTCATGGCCGTGGGCAGGAACCCCCGCTCCCGGGCGAGTTCCATCAGCACCGAGCCGGCCCGCAGCTGTTTACCTGCCGGGGTGTAGCCCTCCGTGAGTGCTTGGGCGATCTCGCGGACCGTGGCCCGCTGGGAGGCGTCGAAGGCGCCGGTGGCGGCGCCCCACGCGGCGAGGTCGTGCCAGTCGCTGGGCGTGGACCCGTGCAGTGCCTTCATGTCGACGGCATAGGCGTCGATCTCGACCAGCTCGGCTTCCAGCGGTGAGGGGACCACCCAGTCGATCTCGCGGACCGCTTCCCAGCATTCCTCCTTCTTCGCCCACTCGCCCACGTGCGTGCGCCCGCTCGGCGGCGAGGTGATGACCTTCTGGACGAGGTTCGACAGCTCGGTGATGGCGTCCTTGGTGGCCGCTGAGAGGTCCTGGGTCCGCCAGATCCGATCGAGGTCCAGACGGCCACCGGTGGCGTGCACCAGTTTCGCCACGGTGTACGTCACGATGTTCGCCTTGTAGCCGCCGAAGTTCTGCCGGGCGACGAGCTTGTCGGTACGACGGAACAGGATTGCCTTGGCCACCAGGTGGCGGCAGTAGTTCTTGTCGACGGTGACGGGGCGCTGCTCGAGCCACTCGGAGAAGAGCGTGAAGTTCTTCTCGGCCCCTAGGCTGACCTGGTGGGGCCGCATCGACCAGGAGACCTCGAACTTGGCGAGCTCGGATTTGATGAACTTCTGGTCGGACGGGTTCATGGTCTTGAAGACCTTCTGACGGGACCGTGTCGACTCGGCCGCCACCGCGTTGGCGTACTGGCCGCGCGCGCGTTCGTAGAACCAGTGGGTATCGCTGTCGTGCGCGGGCCCCGGAGGGGCCCACAGCGTTCTCATGATCCGTTCGACGTCAACGTGGAAGCCCGCGTTGGCCTTCAGGTCGGAGGCGGTGACCCTGTTCTGCGTGTTCGAGTAGGCGGAGATCTTCGGGACGATCTCGTCCAGGCGCTCCGGGGAGACGACGGTGAGCTTCATCTGGACGAGGACTGAGCTGACGTCCGTGGTGCGGCGGGCGTGGTGGATTGAGGCGGTGGTCTGACCGCCGTTGACGATCTGGAGGTCGTGGATCCGACGGATGACACGCTGGCCACTGACATCGGTGTCGAAGTCGACGGCGGAGGCGGTCGCGGCGATGCCGTTGTTGTAGGCGAGGAACCTCTGCGGATGCTCACGCAGAGTCCTCTGGATGCCGGTGTTGACCGCGCCCTTGACCTGCAGGAAGGAGCGCACATTGAGTTCGAGCAGCCTGGCACCGTGTCGTGAGTACAGATCGGCGAGATCGTCGCCGGACACGATGGCCAGGAACACCGAGTAGTCCTCGCTGGTGTGCGGGGTGCCCAGGCACGGAAGCCCGTCGGGGAATTCCGCGACGATGGGCTCGGCGCGGTTGCCGGAGGTGTTCCAGTTGGCGAGCCGGCGCAGGTCCCACACGTCCCTGACGACCTGGCGTCCCTGGCAGGTGACCGGGGAGGGCGAATCACGGACGACACTGCGGGCGTTGGTCAGGAGGATGAAGCGGACCTTGTCCACAACGGCGAACTTCTCCCGGACGGTCGCGACCATCCCCGCGAGATCGGACGGCGATCCGGCCGGCAGGGTTCCGGCGAGGCAGCGGGAGAGGAAGTTCTCGATCCGGCGGAACGCCGCGTCAACGTCGGCCTTGTTGATCTTGTATGCCTCGTCTGCCCGCGGACTGTAGGCGGCAAGGAAGAGATCGAGACACCGGTCGTCGGAGGACAGGCCGAATCCGCTCACCTCGACACCGTGGTCCTTGTAACGGACCACGGTCGCGTCCTCGGTCAGACCGTCGCCGCAGAGCTGCTCGAGCACCAGCCCCGCGAACGCCTCCTGCTGATCGCAGTCATCTATCTCAGCGTATGTCCGCACCTCTTCCATCAGCGAATAGGCGTAGAAATCGACGTCCGACTCACGCATCAGCCGCACCCGCATCCTGTCGCAGAGCGCCGGACACCCGGGGCGGGGCGGTCTTACACGGTGTGACGGTGAGCATGGACCTCTCCGGACGACGGCACGCGGATCAAGGCTCCGACCAGGTAGGACAGCCGGGCGCACCGAAGCTCATTTCAACATACGTGAACTGCCTTCAACAACCGACCGAAGATCGACATCCGCCGGCCCCATCAGGCTGACCTCAGAGGGGACAGGGCCGGGCAGAACACGCGGGCGCCCCACCACACACCTCTCCCCCCATGCGGAATGACCGGCAAGGCATCTGTCAACACGTCGATCGGACGGGTTCCCGCTATTCTCCGACACCGCGCCCCTGTGTGCGGTGACCGGAAATTGTCCGAAAGGACCACAGCCGACCTCCGGACCATCAACCGGCGCGCAGGCGGTAACGTGCCCACGTGACCGACGCCGCTGACGACACGAACCGCCCCCCTCGCGACCCGTCGGCCCGGCGCGGCGCCTACGGCGTCAGACTGGTTCGGGGCCCGTTCGTGCAGCTGCCGCCACACCCCCAGGCCTGCAACGACGATGAGGGTCTGCTGCGCTACACCAACCTGGCCAGCGGCCGCGGCGAACGCCTGGCCGCTGACCTGTTCAGTGGGGCCGGAGGCCTCAGTCTTGGACTGGAGGAGGCCGGCTACCAGGTCGTCCTGGCGGTGGACCACTACCCGGAGGCGGTCGAGACGCACCGGCACCACCACCCCGGGCTGAGTGTCGACTGGGACCTCGGCGATCCCGAGCGCATCCGACATGTGGCCGAACTGATCAAGGCGACAGGAATCGAACTGCTCGCCGGAGGTCCGCCCTGCCAACCGTTCTCCAAGGCCGGGCGCTCCATGATCCGTCACAAGGTGCGTCACGGTCTCCGTGATCCCTACGACGAGCGCCGGGACCTGTGGAGGTCGTTCCTCGAGGTCATCAAGCTGGCTCTTCCCGCTGCGGTGATCATGGAGAACGTGCCGGACATGGCCCTTGACAAGGAGATGTTCATTCTCCGCACGATGGTCCATGAGCTGGAGGCGCTCGGGTACGCGGTCGAGGAGAAGGTCGTCGACACCTTCCGCTACGGCGTACCCCAGTTCCGGCAGCGGCTGATCCTGGTGGCCCTTCGCGACGGGGTCTCCTTCGAATGGCCGGCGGAGCAGTCTGACCGCGTCAGTGTCTGGAACGCTATCGGGGACCTCCCCGAGGTCGATGGCGGCTGGCGGCCCGAAGGCGGGGCGCACGGCTGGGCCGACTACGAGGGACCGGTCAGCGAGTTCCAGAAGCGGATGCGCCGGGACGTACCCGCCGAGGACACCGGTAAGGTCTTCGACCACATCACACGACCCGTGCGCGAGGACGACATGCGCGCATTCGAACTGATGGACGCGACCACCCGCTACTCCGACCTACCGGACGAGATGAAGCGGTACCGCGACGACATCTTCGACGACAAGTACAAGCGCCTGGATGAGAACGACCTGTCCCGGACGATCACCGCCCACATCGCCAAGGACGGTTACTGGTACATCCACCCGCGGCAGAACCGGACCATCACGGTAAGGGAGGCGGCACGCCTTCAGACGTTCCCGGACGCGTTCCGCTTCGCCGGCCCCCCGTCCGCGGCGTTCAAACAGATCGGCAACGCCGTGCCTCCGCTGCTCGGGGAGCACTTGGCCAAGGCCGTCCGCTGCTCCCTGACGGCGGCCCGGCCCGCCCATACGAACACCCGTGAAGTCGCGGACCTGCTGGCTCGCTGGTTCGACGAGGGTCAGGTCAGCGGCATTCCCTGGCTGCGAGCCTCTACGCGCTGGCAGGTGATCCAGGCCGAGATCCTGCTGGACCGCGCCCACCCAGACGTGTTGAAGCAGGTCTGGCGGCTGTTGCAGACGTGGCGGCAACCACAGGACACCCTGGCCGAGGAGGACAACCTGCGTCGGACCGGTGGCTTCATCTCGCGGGCGAGCCGGGCGGGCACCATCGTCGAACTGGCACGAACGCTGGCCGACGCACCGCAGGTGCTGCGCGACGACGACACATTGCGCAAGGTGCCCGGACTCAACGAATCGGTGGCCGATCTCGCCATCCTGGCCGTCCCCGCAAATGACGAGGACTCAGAGGAACCGGTCCTGGTGACCAAGGGTGTCCTGCGTGTCGCCGCCCGCTTCAGCGGCCACCCGGTGGACCGCCGCAACCGACTCACCGACGGACGACTGGAGGTGGCCCGCATGATCGGTATCGACTCCGACGCACGGCGCGCCCACCTTGGCCTCATCGAACTGGCGAACACCCTGTGTCGTCCCGCGGAGCCCGCCTGTCACGTCTGCCCGCTGATGAAGAAGTGCGCGGGCGCCCGCACCGAGTCCGAGCAGCTTTTCTGAGGCTTACCCGGCGTCAAGTCCGAGCAGCTGCACCACCTCGGGTGACTGTTCGCGCAACAGCGCCTCGATGGCCTCCCACGCCGACCACTGGCCGGCCTGCATAGCGGCCATCCGCAGCGCAAGTCCCGCGGTGGAGGCGGCCTGGGCGGCCGCGCGTACCTCCGGGTGGGCCCCGACGTCCGGCGGAACCGAGCGGCTGACGGATCGAGCGGTCTTTCGGTAGGCGTCGTCGGCGAGGATGCACAGTTCATTCACCGGCGCTTCGACCATCTGACGGAGCTGCGGCGGCAGGGTCACCCGCATCTTCGCCACATTGATGTTGAACGACCCGTCGAGATCGGTGTCGAAATCGAGCGCAGCGCGGGCGAGTTTCGTATGTTCGTCAATCCCACGGATCCCGCTCCACCCGCCCCACTGCACCAGCCGGTGCGCACGGTACACGTATATACCCTGCTGGCGGTTCCAGTTCATCGGTCCGGACATCCGCTCAAATTCCGTCGGGTTGCTGAAGCGGTCCCGGGACGGCAGCACGAAACGTCGCAGACGTACGTCGCCGGTGACACCGGCCGCCTCGACCTCGAACCTCTGGGGGGCCAGTTCGACTGTCGCCTCCTCGTCAGGGGCGAACGGGTTCCAGGGGCGCACCTTCTCACCGTTGACGGTGATGACAAGTTGGGGCAGGCCGGCTGAGCCCTCGAGGAATCGATGGAAGACTATGGCGAGGTGTTCAGCCGTCCGCGCCGCAAGTGTCTCCAGACGTCGGCGGGCCCACCCGCCCTCAGGTCGCTTCTCGGGCAGAACCCGGTCGAGTGCCTGCCAGAGCACCACGGTGCCCGTGCCTTCGGCAAGCCATCGCCGGGCACGTGCCACCATCGCATCCTTCGGGGACGGCTCCACGATCGCCCACTGGTCCCATTCCTCGATCAGGTCGAGGTCCAGGGACCGGGCGCAGGTGCGTACGGCAGGCTTGGAACTGCGGCTAACGACGGTCAGGACGCGACACTGCGACAGCGATGCGGTCTTCAGCCCTAGTCCGTAGCGTCCGAGCTCGCCGCGTACGTAGGAGCGTCGGGTTCCGAAACGTAGCGCCTCCAGGAGAGCCGACGGGGACATTCCGCGGCCGTCATCGGCGATGACGACCCGGGAATTCACGCCGTCGTACTCGACCGCGATCTCGACGCGGGTGGCGCCGGCGGCAACGCTGTTATCGACGACGTCGGCCACGGCGGTGGAGAAATCGTAACCGATGTCGCGCAGTGACCCGGTCAGCCGGGCCGCCGACGGCGCCACGTCGTACCACGTCCTACCACCCACATGCGCCTCCATCACGTCTTCGGTGACCACCAGGGTGCCACATCAGCGGTCACCGTCACCAACCCTGCCCTCCGCGGCGGCGCCCTCCCCCCGCCTGGCTCGCCAGCTCTGCTCCACCCTGTCGGCGACGGCCATTGGATCCTCGTGCTCCCACGCATGGATGACCCGCCAGCCCAGAGCATGCAACTGGGCGTCCTTCTCCCTGTCCCGTTCGACGTTGCGGAGAAGTTTCTCCCGCCACCATCCGGCGTTGTTCTTCGGCAGGCTGGAATGCTGTGGGCACATGTGCCAGAAACAGCCGTCAACGAAAACGGCCAGCCTGACCTTCGTGAAGGCGATATCCGGTCGGCCGGGGAGTTCCCGGTGGTTGACACGGAACCTCATACCCCGCCGGTGCAACTCACGGCGTACGAGCATCTCCGGCTTGGAGCGCTCCCGCGGCATCCGGCTCATCTGGGCCGAGACCACGGGGTTGAGGGGCGAGGGTCGCTGCCTCACCGGTGACCGCCCCGGCGCGTTTGTCCCCACAGCAACGTCACGTCTCGTAAAACGCCCACGGAGAGCTCGGCCTCTGTGGCGCCCCGAGACCAGTCCAGCGATCGGCCGCCCGAGCCGCCACGGCGTATGACTGGCCTTGGCGCGGTCGCATCGGAAGGCGGCAGGGACCGGCCGGTGTAGGCGTGCACGCCCGAAGCAAAGCGGATCGAGGTGCGGCAGGCAAATCGACACATCCACCCGTCGGGGCCGCCCCCGCGACGGCACGCCTCACCCCGCGCCTCAACCTTCGCGCACAGGCCTCCTGTGCGGCACATCACCAGCGCCGGTCAGGGCCGCAGGTCGCTGAGCAGCTCGAGCGGAAGATGCTTGACCAACGTGGGCTCACCCTCGCCGGCGTAGGTGAGTGCGAGCATCCGGCGGGCACGGGTGGAGGCGACGAAGAGCCGCATCCGCAGGTCATCTCCCGTCGGGTCTCCGGTGACAGTCTGGAGATCCGGCAGGAACACCGAGTCGAACTCGAGCCCTTTGCAGCCCGCCCATGTGATCAGCTTGATACCCGGAGTGGCAAGATCAACGGTGTTGTCACTCCGTCTCATCAGTCCGGCATTGAGATGCAGCTGCACGGGCTTGCGGGTCTTGCCCGTGAGCCGGTTGCAGAACCGACGGACGCTGTCCGCCAAGGGCAGCAGCACTCCAATGGTCTCGGCCGGATTCGCCCTTTCGTAATCCGCGATGTAGGCGACCTGCTGGTGCATCTGCGGAAACGACATGAGAATCGGAGGTCTGTCGTCGGGGGCGGGTGGCGGCAGCTCCAAGGGGCCGCTGGGACCACCGACGTTGAATTCGGCGGCGAAGCGGGCGATGGCATGCGTGTTCCGCTGGTTGCGCCGGAGCGTCAGCGACTTCCGGATGCCAGTTCTCACCTGAATATCCGAAATTGTCGACTGGTGCTCCGTGATGCGCTGATTCTCGTCCGCGAAAATCAGCAGTGAGCGGCTGACGACTCTGAGTAGGAGATAGAAATCCGGAGGAAGGTCCTGTCCCTCGTCAATGATGATGTGCGGCTTCTCCTCGACGGGCAGCGGAGAAGCCATGATCCGCCTCTTGCACTCCGCCCAGTCGAACGTCCACCTGTCGATGGTCGGCGGACTCGAGCGGTAGTTGCGGCGCCAGAAGCGGCTGAACCACCTGTGGTAAGTCTCCACGACGCTGTCGACGCCCAGAGCGGTGACCGCAGCTTTCGTATATGAGGAAAGCAGACGATTGTACATCAGCAGCAACGTGGGCTCGCCGCAGTCGTGCTGCAGCTTCGCCCGATAGAGCGCCATGATCGTCTTGCCCGAGCCTGGCGCCCCGACGACGATCGCCGACTCGCCGGGAGGCAGGGCGAGCACGTCGTCCTGGTCGGCGGAGAGCCTGTCGAAGTCGGGGAGGGTGAACGTCACGCTGTTGTCCTGACCTTGAGCAGTGCGGCGAGCGGCTCGCGGAAGAAGCCGTACTCCTCATCGATGAGCAGCATCCGGTCCAGTAGTACATTGCCCATCACGCAGCTGGTCTCCGAGGCCAGGGTGCAGGCGTGGCACGCCGCGAGGGACAGGCCGTCCGGCCCTTGGGCACTCGCCTCACGGCAGACCGGATCGAGGGAGCACCACTGCGCGGTGGCCAGGGCTGATGCGAGGGTCGGAGCGAGCCTGTCGGCCTCGCCCAGACGTGCGAGCCCTCCGAGGGTGCCTTCGGAATCACCTGCGGCGGTGTAGACGAGGACACCGGCCATAGGGGCCCCATCGGTGGGTTCCGCGACGTATAGGCGCTCACGCAGTGACGATGATGAGTAGCCTGCTTCGAAGGACATCTGCCGCATGAGCAGGTGCGCGAAGGTGTGCAGCAGTAGCCGCCGTGGCGTCAGGTCCTGATCCAGCCATCTGACGCGGAAGCTGCGGGCGATGCGGGCGGCCAGCAGCTGGCACCGCTGACGGACTCTGTCGTCAGCGCTCCATTCCGCTACGGCCTGCTCCTCGAAGCGGATGAACACGCCTTCGCCGAAGATCTCGATGGCGGGCAGGAAGCCGGCGCTGCGGCCGAGGTCGACCGGGACCCTCCTGTTCATCGTGTGGCGACGGAACGCCTGCAGTACACGGATCTCCCGGAGACGGTCGACGAGCACGACGTCGCGGATAAGGGGCAGCAGGCTGTCGACCACAGGTCCCAACGCGCCGTGTCCCGCCGCCGCCGGGAACTCAGCGACCCGGGCGATAAAGTGATCGCGGTGATCGTGGATCTCAGGTGGCGTGGTGAGCGCCTCCCACTCCTCCCTTGGGAGGTCGTCGATACCGCCTGCCGATGCGACCACTGGGTGAAACTGTCCGAGCCTGCGATCAAGTGCCCGTCGGACATCTTCGACGGAGACATCCTCCTCGTTGGCGGCCATCTCGATCAGGCCCTCACGCCATGGATGTTCCGGGTTGCTCAGCACGAGCTTGAAGTTCTCGTTGTGTTCGATGCGTCCCTCGGGTCCGCCCCAGACCGACCAATCCGAGTCGGGCGGCAGGTCGATCGCGGAGGCCACCTCAGGGAAGTAGACGCTCGAGGCACCGCGCTGGAGGACCATCAGTTTCTCGTCGCACTTCTGCGCCTCCGTCCTGGTCTGCCAGGGCTGGCGACCCGAGCAACGCTGGCCGATGCGCACCAGTGAGTCCAGACCCGGAAGCTCCCTGAGGTCCCTCGCCGCTTCGCAGGTCGCGCACCGGACCTCCAACGACTCCAGGCCGCCGCCGACTCCGGGTACATGGCGGAACCGAAGATCGGTGCTGCCGCACTGACGCTGCTCACGGGCACGGGAAGCCCAGTGCGCCCAACGTCGCCAGTCCACATCTTCCATGTGTCCGTTACCGCAGACGGCGATGAACCGCATGGGCACGAGCTGCGGAGAGCGGCCGGTGCACCTGTCACATTGCGGCGGCTGCCGGGGCTTCTCCTTCGTGGGATGCCACTTGACCATCACGCGGCAGCGACCGCAGAACAACCACTCCGGGAACCGGTAGAAGGGGATCCCACCGGCCGATGCATCCATCGCCGGAGGCGTACGTAGCTCCTCGACACCGAAGCGGGCGGCGATGCGGGGTGCCCTCAGAACCTCACGGCGTCCCCGCCAGCGGCTGATGTCCTCGGCGACGAAGGATTCACCCACCGCGTCGACGATCGCACCGACCCCGGAAGGCGTAATCACCTGCGCCCGCCGGACCTTGCGCTCGACGGTCACGAGACCCCCCGCACCCTCATACCAACCTCCACGTCGATACTCCGCATCGAGTCCAGCGTCGGCCAGCCCGGCCCGGTCCGACCGAACCTCTGCAGCAGACCGATGTGCTCGCGGCCCGTCGGCCCGTACCGCAAGCCCCCTTGGGGCTCGGCGTTGCGCAGCAGAGCGACCCACTCCTCCTCGAGCCGGCGGATGTGGGCCTCGACGGCTCCCCGTTCATCGGTGTCGGCGCTGTCGACCCGACGCAGGAACGCATCCACGATCCCGGTCCACCCGACGTCCTCCGGGTCGAACGATGCCGCTTCGCGGTTGTCCGCCCATCCCCTGGCATGCCGGGCAAGGACCACGAGGGCCGCATGGAGGGCACGTTGTCGCGCAGGGATGGAGAACGGTGTGACCGAGGTCGGCTCGACGTATCGGTAGAGGGAGGAGTGATAGGGCACGAACGATTCGTAGTGCGACCGGTCACGGGGCTTGGACGGCGAGTAGAGGGTGACGACCAGGCCTGGGATGCCGCGACCGACGCGACTGGTCGCCTGCACGTACTCGGCGGTCGTCTTCGGCTGTCCCACGACGAGCATGACGCCGAGGCGCGATACGTCGACGCCCACGGAGATCATGTTCGTGCTCGCGGCGAACGACACGGCTCCCTTGCCGCCGCGGGGTACCGATAGGCGCTCAAGGTTGCGAGGGATGTCAATGGAGGAGATGTTGCTGGTCAGTTCGAGGATCTGATCGTCGGGCAGCGTGCGGACATCGTCCTCGGTCGAGGCGATGACCCTGAGGCGTGCCGGGATGTCGTCATGGGCGAGGGTCACCGTCTTGCCCAGCTCGCGCAGGCTGTTGTGATAGGCGAGCAGGGTCCAGTAGCCATCGTCGAAGGGTGACTCCAGTGGCAGCTCGACCGGCGCCTGGAGCAGTGCGGCCGAGACGTGGACCATGGCGGTCAGCGGCGTGTGCCCCTGCGGCATGACCCCTAAGTAGAGCCGGTCAGGCCGCTGACGGTTGAAACGGACGAAGTAGGAATTGTCCGCGTCGAGACCGGAGGGAGGGAACAGCGCGACATCCCGACCGAAGACGCCTCGGGACTGTTCAGCGGCGCGACGGATGGTCGCGGTCGAGGCGAGGACCTTGGGACGGGAGCCGTGTTCCTGCATCGCAGTGTCGAAGGCGGCCTCGTACAGGCCGACCATCGTTCCCAGGGGACCGGAGATGAGGTGGAATTCGTCCTGGATGATGAGGGAGGGTCCGGGGGTGGAGCCGGCGCCGAGGAAAACGCCAGCGCGGTGGTCCCAGGCGAGCCGGGCGAACTTGTCGACGGTGCCGATCAGGATCGTCGGAGGATTAAGGTACAGATCCTCGTCGACGGAAGATACCGGCAGTCCGGGGTGGAAGTCGCATCCGGCGTTCGGGCACAGGAAGCGGAACGCGTCGTTGGCGGCGTGCACGCCCCAGGCGGCGTCCGGCACGTCGCCCGACGGCATCAGTTCCGTGCCGCACCAGGGGCAGAGCTCGAGCTGGAACCCGCCCTTGGTCTGCTCCCGGTTGCGGAGCCTCTCCAATAGCTGGACGGCCGCCGCGTAGTTGTTGGGGCTGTTGTCCCCACCCACCCAGATGCCGATCGAGACCGGTGTGCTGCCCAGGCGCCCCGGGTTCTCCAGGCGGACCGTCTCGCATGCGCAGGCCAGAGCCGCAGCCCGCTGGAACTGCTGGGCGGTGAGCAGTCGCAGGGTGTAGCGGGTCATCACGGTGACACCGGCGCCGTCGTCGCCGAGCTTCAGACGTCGGTGGAACACTGCGAGGGCCATCGCGCCGAGGTAGGCCTCGGTCTTGCCGCCTCCCGTCGGGAACCAGATCAGGTCGACGGTGTCACGCTCCGGGCAGTCTGGGACCGCGATCGATTCGAGGGTCAGCAGCAGGAAGGCCAGCTGGAACGGGCGCCACCGTTTGTCCGGGTCGTCGTATCCGGGTGGCGCCGGTGGCACGGGATCGTTCCATCCACGCCGCTCGGCGAAGGGCGTGCGGGTACGGATCATCTGCCGCAGCATGGCCCTGTTCGCCAAGGCGAAGGCGTCGCGGGTGTCGACGTCCTCCTCCAGCAGCTCGACTCCGCGTCGCATCCGCTGCCGCGCAGTGGTGACGCGGTCAAGCAGCCGGCGGGCGGCCCGCGCCAGCGAGGGCTGCACCTGCGCGGCGACCGGTTCCAGTCCCACGGCCCACTCGTCGTAGCTGTCGACGAAAGCATGTAGTTGAGCGAGAACGGTCTTGGGTTCCTCGTCGATGCGGGCCAGACGGGAGAGCTTCAGGATATCCCCGACACCTGACCGAGCCGCGGCCTCGGGCAGCTCGAAGTCGACGCCGGGCACCACGTGCCGGGGCAGGTAGGTGGTCTCGACGTGATCGACGGAGCCCACCGTGCCGGTCGGCCAGATGGCGGCCGCGCCATGACCGATCGCGAAGGTGGGCACGTTGCGATAGAGCAGGCTGAGTTCCTCATCCTCCTCGTCACCGTTGAGCCGCAGGGCACTCGGGTAGGGACCGAGGAGACCGTCGACAGGCTTGCACCGCACGCGGACCTGGAACAGACAGTCGGCCGGGTCGACCTTTCCTCCCGGGCTGGTCTTCCGACGGTTCACCAGTGCGACGGTCACGAGCGCTCCACCGTCGGACGTCGGCCGCCACACCGAATCGATCGACGCGGCACCATCGAGAATCCACTCTCGGCCGCGGGCGAGGCCCGTGTCCGGTGGCTTCAGAACCGGCACGTCAGCACCGGCGAGGGTGACAGGGGTGCGCTGCCAGGCGTCATCCTGCTTCAGATAGCGGGCAGCTTCGACCTCGACCCGGACCGCTGTGACCTGTGGCAGGAAGAAGCTCAGGCCCACCGAGCTCGGCAGTTGCTGTCCCGCCAGGACCAGCGGATCATCGTCGGCATCGTCCCCGCAGAGGGCCGGCGAGTCGTCTGCGATGTCGTCGGCAAGACCCGGGTCAGCCTCACTGTCCGCCTCTCTGGGGAACAGCATCCCCGTCAGGTAGCGCCTCTGGGGCCGTTCGCGAAGTAGCTCGTCCTCGCTGTCCCATGGTCCGACCAGCTGCCGCTCGACGTACCGGAACATCAGCTCACGATCGCTCGATCCGGCGGTTCCCGTCATGATCCGTTCCCGTCACTGTCGTTCGCTTGTGCGGCAGTCTCGCGGAACTTCCTGTCGGCGACGATCCACAAACCCACGCGAGCACGCGTCATGCCTACATACAGATGGGGCCGATCCGTGTCCTGCCCGCAACCCAGGACACGGTCAAGCAGGATAAAGGGACTCTCCAGGCCCTTGAACTCCCCCGTTCGGGCGAAGCCCACCTGCCCTCGGGCCGCGCGACGCATACTCCGCAGGTCAAGCACCTGGACGCGGCGGCGCCACCTCATCGGCAACGCCCCGAATACGGATGTCGGCAGCGGTTCAGCAGACAGCAGGACGATCTCCGAAGGGTTGACGCCCTGCTCCTCGAGGTCGTTCAGATGCAGGGCAGCCGCCTTCGCGCCCTCCTCCGGATCGGTCACGTAGGTGAGGGTGACATCCGGACCGGTTCCGGCCGAGGAAACACCCACATCGGCGCCGGTGAGTTCCTGCGTCCTTGCCACAATCTGCCGTGTGTTCCGGCAGTTGTCGTTGAGCGCGATCCAGGCAGGACGCGTCGAGAGGAGGAACTCGGTGGCACTCTCGTCGTAGGAACCGACCAGGCCACGCTGGTTGTTGCTATCCATGAATAGCAACCACCCACCGTTCTCAAGACCCTTCTCGGTGACGCTGTCAAGAATGCCTAGGTCGTCGAAGTTGATGAGGTCCTGCGCCTCGTCGGCGACCACCACGTCGTACCGCTGTCCCACCTGGCGTCGAAGCCGTTCGAAGGGAATGACATCCACCCCGTCGAGACCCGGCTGGGCGGCCACGAAACCTGCCAGAACCTCACTGTGGCAGGTGAACAGCACCGACTTGCCCTCGGCGGACCTACGACGGCAGATCTCAGCGGCGAGCATCGTCTTGCCTGTGCCCGCCCCACCCTCAAAGACGATGCGGGGATTGCGTGCATGGGCATCGAGCGCCCGGTACTGGGCCGTCGTCAGGGACACCAGCTCCACCTCGGCAGCCGAGGCGACGTGTCGCAGCGTGGGCACCGTGTCGAAGTCCGGGCGCAGTGCGTTCAGAATCGCATCGGCGTCCTCCTCGGTGAGCCGTACGTCCCGTCCGCCGGGCTTGGCACGCCAGTAGGTGGCGAACCGTCCCAACGATCTGCGAGCTCCGTCCTGACGATCCAGATGCTGCCGGTCGATCACCATCTCGGGTGCCCATTCAACGGTCTGGACGTCGAGGTCGCAGTCCGGCAGGGCGACACCGAAACCGAAGGTGACCCGGGACAGGGCACCAGGCGGCAGTGCACGGCTGAGTGACTTCTCCAGCGAGAACATTGCGGAGCGGGCCTGGTCGAAAGGGCTCTCCCGCTTGCGGCGGATGTTGCCTGCGCGATCGGTGAACTCCCACACCCCGTTCCGGCAGGAGACCCGACCGCCCTTGACCTCGATGACATAGATCCCACGGGGCCCTACGAGGAGGAAGTCGATCTCTCCCATCCGCTTCCAGACGTGCTCGGCGAGGTTGAGGCTGTGCAACGCGTAGTACCAGTCCGTGTCATCGACGTCGCGTAGTAACGCGAACAGACGCTTCTCCGCCGGACTCTTCGTCGTGGGGCTCACCTGGTCGGGGATCAACCGCATGGCAGCTATCCTGCCCTGCGGAGGCCCATCGGGGCAGCCCCGGCTGCGGTGTAAGGCCACACTGGAGCATCATTGTGGCCAGGGGTGCACTGTCAGGCCACACCGGAGCATCATTGTGGCCATGGGTGCGGGGGCGGAACGACTCGAAAGAATCACCAGGCTGACGGTGGCGCGAGTCCAGGCGGGCCGCATCGGATCGGACCGGCTGGAGTCAATTTTCCGACTCGTCGGCGCCGACGACGATGAACGGCGCGAGGTCCTAAGGCGGCTCAAAGCATCCGGCGTTATCCCGGTGCCGCTGCCGGCCGAGGGCTTGCCTGTGCCCGATGGAGCGGACCTCGTACGGCAGCGGCTCGGACAGGACGGCGCCCACCCCACCAGAAGATCGGCCACCGACGAGACGGAACTGGCCGCAGCGGTCAGGGCGGCACAGCGCCTGCTCGTTCAGGACCGCAGACGCCGCTGCCCCTGGAACAGGGTCCTGACCGCGGAGGAGGAGACAGGGCTGGCAATCCTGATGCGCGGCGGCACCATTCCGCTCGCCGATGATCTTCCGGACCGCTACCGTGCGGGACTGCCGGCCGCCGACGTGCGGGCCCAAGCCTACGACGCCATGGTCCTACATAATCTACGCCTCGTGCACTCCATCGTCAGGAGCCACACGGGGCGCGGGCTGGAGGAAGACGACCTTGTGCAGAGCGGCCGCTTAGGGCTCATGCGTGCCGTCGAGAAGTTTGACGCCTCGAGGGGTCTCAAGTTCTCAACCTACGCGACCTGGTGGATCCGTCAGGCACTGCAACGCGCCGTAGCGGACCAAGCACGACTCATCCGGCTACCCGTTTACAAGGTCGAGCAGATGAACAAGGTCGTGTCCGTACGCAATCAGCTGCTGGCGGAGCAGGGTGCAGCACGGCTCCTCGACATCTGCTCCTTGACTGGCTACTTGCCTGACGAGGTGATCTCCTGCCTACGGCTGGCTCGAGGGATCATCTCCCTTGACTCACCACTACCGGAGACGCCCGAGTTCACTCTAAGTGATGTCGTATACACGCAATCTAACGCAGAGGAGATTATGGATCGCAGAGGCCTAGAGGGCCTCATTCGCGGAGCTCTTGCAACGCTCGATCCACGAGACGCATTCGTCCTTTCCAGGCGGGCTGGAATCGACTGCGACGACCCCATGACTCTCGACGCCATAGCTGCTGAACTCGGCGTCACCCGCGAAAGGGTTCGTCAGATCGAAAACAGAGCCAAGAAGCGCATTGCACCGGCCCTCACGCGGATGGGCATTCACGGCGTCCCTTTGTGGCTACGACGTCAAGAGCCATCCGAGACCTGATCCGCAAATGCACGGTGATCTGCCCGATCCACAGACCCTTGCGGCCAACGACCACCGCAAGATACTTGTACCCGCACGTCGGCGCCGCGTCTGCAAACGATCACCAGCTCGTCAGTTCCCGTTGACGAGCGACCGGTCGGTGCCAGCGCGCGGGAGGCGCTTGAACGTGACGGAGCTGATGCGGTCGACGAGCCCGGCGGGGATCTCCCAGTCGGCGGGCGCGCCGCTGAGACAGGCGTCGTGCGCCGCGGCGGCGGTGAGGACGGCCTCGGCGTCGGCCTCGGTGAGGCCGGTGAAGCGCACCCGCTCCGTCGACCGCGACCACACCGTCGTCCGGACCATCCTCCCAGGCACTACACGTTGCGGACGTCACCGTGGTGCCGCCGTCGTCGTCGGCGATGTCGGTGATGGCGGCGGTGAGCTGGCTGCCGAGAAGAACGGCCTGGTGGCGGAGCTGCGGCAGCTCGGCGACGTGAGCCTGGCCGAGTGCCTGCGGGAGTCCGGGCTGGAGATCGAGGACGTGTACCGGTCGGCGAGCATCGGCGGGTGGGCGGGCCTGCGGCGCCTGGCGGGAATCGACACCTCAGCCGGCGGGCCGGACGACCGGGAGCTCGGCCGGGCCATCGGGCGGATGCTGCACATCGACGACGTCGACCGGCTGGACCTGCTGGCCCGGGTCGCAGGCGGCGAACACCCCGGCGGCGGCCGGCTGCTGGACATGCTGCACTTCAGCCTCTGGGGGCCGTCGGTGTCGCTGACCGAGCGCGATGCTGAAGCGGCTCTGGGCGGAGCCAGCGCGCTGCACGGAGCTGCGCCAGGTCACTGAGGTGCTGCGGGACCGGATCCACCGGGTGACGGTGGCGCCGGAGTCGGGCCGGGCGCCGCTGCGGGTGCACGCCCGCTACAGCCGCAACGAGGCCTGCGCGGCCTTCGGGATGGCGAACCCGGGGTCGCTGCGCGAGGGGGTGAAATGGCTTGAGTCGGAGCAGGCGGACCTCTTCTTCGTCACGCTGGTCAAGTCCGAGGAGCACTACTCCCCCACGACCATGTACGCCGACCGGGCCATCACCGACAGCCTGTTCCAGTGGGAGTCGCAGAGCACTACGTCGTCGGCGTCGGCGACCGGGCAGCGCTACATCCACCATGCAGAGCGCGGGTCAACGGTGCACCTGTTCGTCCGGGAGACCAAGGCCGCTGACCGCGACCTGGGTGCGCCGCCATACCTGTACGTCGGGCCGATGACGTACCAGGAGCACACCGGCGACCGGCCGATGCGGATCCTCTGGCGCCTGCAGCACCCGCTCCCCGCCGAGATGTACGCCGCCGCCCGGGCGATCGCCGCATAGCCGCGACGCACGCCCGTAACGCGATCGACGTTCAGCAGCGGTGCGAGACCGGCCTCGGGAAAGAACAACGCGCTACCTGGTGGCTGAGGTTCAGGGGATAGCAGGGCGGCGTTGACGTGGTTGCGCGCGGGTGGGAGGCGGCCGACGACGTCGCCGCGTTCTCCGTCGAGGAGTGGTGTCGCTAGGCGGGCGAGCTGGTGAGATCGGCCATTACCTGACTTAGGGTTGCGGCGAAGCTGACGGGATGCATGAAGTGGCCGAGGTGGCCGCCTCTGATCGGGGTGCAGGGGATGTTCAGCCGGCAGGCGAGCTCACGCGCGCTCTGGCCGTAGAACGTGGACTCGCTTTCGGTGCCGGCCAGCACGGCGATCGGCGCTCCGGTGCGGGCAAGCTGTGCGATGTCTGGCAGGTAGCTGACCGCATGGGGTAGCTCGTGCCGCAGGGAGAAGGCCCGTTCTTCGGTTCCACCCAAGAACGGCGGTATGGCCGGTGGGATGAAGCCCTCACCCGGGCCGCTTCCCGCATGCACCGCGGCCATGAACCGTGCGAAGGCGGCCTCAGTGTCGTCGGCGTGGATGATCTGGTCGAAGAACGCACGCCAGGTGGGCGCGTCGGTCAAGAGTTCGATCATGATGGGTTCGTGCACGACCAGCGCCTGCACGAGGGAGGGATGGCGTGCCAGCATGTCGACCGCGATGACCGCGCCGTAGCTCGTCCCGAAGACGGTCGACCTTCTGTGACCCAGGTGGGCCAAGAGCTGGGCTGCGAGGTCGGCCTGGTCCCGCACGGTGTTGTCACGGTCGCGCGGGCCGGAGCTACGGCCATGGCCGGGGAGATCGTAGGTGATGACAGTCCAGCGATCGGCGAGCTGGTGACCCAGCGCCTGGTAGACGGCTGACACACCCGGTCCGCCGGGAATCAGCAGCAGCGGTGGGCCGCCACCATGGATCTCGTAGAAGATCTCCGCGTCGCGGTGCGGGAACAGGCCCACGACTACCTCGCTTTCCTGTCCGGCAATGCCACGCTCGGCCTGCTGTTGTCGCTGACCAAAGTCCCTATCTGGGTGATGTCTGCATTCTGGAGCGGCCGCGAGACGACCAACAGCGGTCAGACGGCCGGACCTGCGGCGACACCGCGATGGCCGAGCACCGGACCCGGTTCGCCGGCCAGATGGTCGAGCTGATGACCGAGCTGGGCCACCCCGACTCGGAGCTGGCCGCCCTGCAGATGGTGATGCTCCACGACGGCGCGCTGAGCGGCACCTACCTCAACGACCGCGAGCGCATCGCCACCGCGCTGATCGCCGCCGGCCGCGCGATCATCGGCTATCGGGAGGGCTGAGCGCCGCCCAGGTCTGGCCACGCAGGATGCCGGTAGCGGCCTCAGCCGTTCAGGTACGCGAGCACCGCGAGCACGCGGCGGTTGTCGTCATCCGACAGTGGCACCCCCAGCTTGCTGCGGCGCCGTAAGGACCCGGCGGGCGACGCCCGCTTCGGGAGTGCGCACGGGCGCCGGCCGTACGGCAGCGGTACGGCCGGCGCTGCAGGGCGAGCGGTCAAGCCGCCCGCTACGCCTTCGCCACGCTCGCTGGCTCCGGCGCGACGTGCCGCCCGCTGACCGGTCGCTCGTCGCCGTGCCCCGGCCACCACGCCCGATGCCCAATCAGCGCGGTCAGCGCCGGAACGAAGAACATCGACATGACGAACGCCGACAGCACGATGCCGATCGCCACCGCGAAGCCCATCTGCTGCAGGAACGAGATCGGCGCGAGCATCAGCACCCCGAACGTCCCGGCAAGGATCAGCCCCGCCGCCGCGACCGTCGGCCCGGCGTGTTCCACGCCGATGGCGGCGGCCTCATGCGGCTCGTTGCCCTCCCGCGCCTCCTCTCGCAGTCGGGCGATCATCAGGATGTTGTAGTCGGTCCCGATCGCCACGACGAAGAGGTAGAGGATGATCGGCAGCTGGAAGGTGATCCCGGGCTTGTCCTGCAGCCCTTGGAAGAGGTAGACCGTGGCGCCCAGCGTGGCGGCGAAGTTGAGCAGCACCGCTATCACGAGGTAGATCGGCGCGACCAGGCTGCGCAGCAGCAGCGCGAGGATGAGCGCGATCAGGCCGGCCGCCACCGGCAGGATCACCGACAGGTCGCGGTTGTTCGCCGAGTTGATGTCCGCGAAGATCGCGGTGGGTCCGCCGACCACCGCCCGGGTGCCGGGCGGGGCCGCCGCGTGCAGGGCGTCGCGCAGGTCGTCGCGGACGAGCGTGATCGCCTCGTTGGAGACCGGGTTCTTGTCGAGCAGCAGGTTGACCCGGGCCACACTCGGGTCGCTGCTGCGCTCCGGCGGCTGCGCCCGGCCCACTCCCGGGGCTTTCGCCGCGGTCGCCGCGAAGTCGCTGATCTGTTGCTCGGTCAGCGGCGGACCGTTGCCGGTGGTCAGGTAGACCTCGGTGGGAGCGAGCGCACCGGCTGCGAATCCGCGCTGCAGGTCCGCGGCGGCCTTCGCCGACTCGGTGTCCTGCGGGAAGCCGGCGCTGAAGTCGTAGTCGGCCTTGTAGCCCAACACACCTGCGGCGAGTGCGACCAGCAGGGCGCCGGATGCCGCCGCGACGAGCGCCGGACGGCGACCGATGACGGTGCCGAGGCGACGCGCCATGGTGGCCTTGGGGGCACGCTGCCACGCCTTGGACGGCCAGAAGACGTACCGGCCGAGCAACGAGACGACCGCTGGGATGAGCGTGAGCGAGGTGACCAGCATGACGCCGACGGCGATCGCGAGCGCCGGGCCGAGCGAGCCGAAGAAGCCCAGGGAAGCGAGGAGCAGCACGAGGAACGCGACGATGACCGCTCCCGCGGCCGACGTGATGACCTCGCCGACCCGCTCGACGGAGACCATCATCGCGGTGCGCTTGTCGTCCCCGGCACGCAGCCGCTCGCGATAGCGGAAGAGCAGGAACAGGATGTAGTCGGTGCCGATGCCGAACAGCACGATCAGCAGCACCGTCTGCAGATCCTGACTCACATTGAGATCGAACGCCTTACCCGCCGCGGCGACGAGTCCGCTCGTGACGGCCATGACAACGGCGATGACCGGCACGGGCAGCAGCGCCGCGATGGGGCTGCGGAAGATGATCAGGATCAGTCCGATGATCAGGATGATCGTCGCGACGCCGACCACGGCGAAGGCCTTGTTGAAGGTGTCCTCGTTGTCGACGAAGCTCGCCACGTCGCCGGCCACGCCGGCGGTGAGCCCGCTGCCCGCCAGCCCTGGGCCGATGGCCGCCCGCAGATCGCGTACGGCGTCGAGCAGCGCCGGGTCGTCCGGGGTGACCGCATCGAGCCCGACGTTCACCACCTGCACCGACTTGTCCGGCGCCACGGCCTGCGGGCCGGTCAGGTAGCCGGACGTGCGCGAGATGTTCTTCGCCTTGAGCGACTGGGCGAGCTGGCTCACCCGTGCCTCGTCGGTCGGCGTGAGCGACTGCCCGTCGGCGCGCTTGACCACGATGGTCGCTGTCGCCGTCGCCTGCTGCGGAAACGCCTTCTTGGCGAGTTCGATGGCCTGCACGGACTCGTATGAGCGGGGCAGGAAGTTGGCCTGATCGGCGGAGGTGATGTCGCTCAACGACGGCGTGGCGACGATGATGGCGACTGCCGCCAGCACCCAGCCGGCGATCACCCACCAGGCCCTGCGTACTACGAATCTGCCCAGCCGCTCGAACATGGTTTCCCCCGTTTGTTCGGCACAACCGACATCTGAGGCGTGGGGCGCCTCTGGGCGCCCGCCCGTCACTCCGCCGGGCAGCCTTCGCTACCCCGTGTGCATCCTACCTACCGCGGGCAATCCTTTTCGGACGCGCGGGGCGCGGGGGGTGTTAGCCGGTAACTGGTTGGTACACGTACACCGGCTCTTTCCTGCCGGCGCGCTCCGGACACCTGCCGGCCTTGCCGCCCACCATGCCGACCCGGCCGTCCGCACACACCGTCAGGTGCCCCCGGCCCTCCCAGAATCCCTGCACACACTGGAACCAGCTGCACACGTCGGGAGCCGGCTCGCGGACAAGGACACCGCCGCAGTAGGTGTAGCCGTACGGATTCTCCGGTGCCCCGCACCGGTCCGCAGGTATCGACGAAGGCGTACCCAGAGACGCAGTGGGAGCCGGCGCCGGGTCGACGAGCCCCTGGGTCGGGACGGGCCGGGGCGCGCCCGGGTCGGCCGGACCGGAAGTCGGCGTGCCGGTCGTGACTACGGGATCCGCTGTGCGGGAAGCAGCCGTGCCGGGCGCCGTAGGAGCGGCGCTGGGCGCTGCCTCGCTGCGGGGCAGGGCACCCGGAGTAACAGGTACGCCGCCCTGGAACGCACCGCGCGGACCGGACGGCCCAGCGGAGTCGGCTGTCATGGCGTACGCGGGCAGGGCGATGAGCGCGACGGCGGCCGCGAGGATCGCGGGGTGGGCGAGGCGGGCTCGTGCCGGCGCGTGTTCCGCCGTGACGACCGCCGGAGCCGGCGGCCGCGACCGCCGGTTGGCGGCCACCGCGTCGTCGAGCCGGGCGAGGACGACGCGCCGCTGCCCGTTGAAATCGGCGTACGCCATGGTCAGCCGCAGCCGGAAGCGGGCCGCGGCGGCCAGGGGCACCCGGAGGCCGGCGACGGGCCGACCGCTCACGCTGTGCAGCAGGCTGATCGGCGCCGCCGGGTGGTGCGCGAGGCCGCTCAGCTCCGCATACGTCCACTCCAGATCGCCCTCGCGGCCGAAGAGGATCACGCGGCGGTCGGTGACCACGGCCGTTCCGGCGTCGGTCACCCGCACGCCTTTGGGCAACCGTCGGGTCCGCTTCGTTCGCTGGACGGGGATGACGGCGAGCTCGGGTGTGGGGAGGTCGGCGTGGCCGTCCTCGACGTCGACGAGTTCGGCGTCCGGCTGCACGGCGAGGACCACCTCGTGGTCGGGCAGCTCCACCGGCAGAACAGCCGCCGATTCGGCCGGCACCTCCTCGGCCGCCGCTCGCAGACGGAGCAGTTTGATTCCCCGCAGGCACCAGGCCTCGACGGCGTCCTCGTGGGCGTGCCGCCGCCGCTTGTTCTCCCGGGTGGCCCAGCGGGCACGCCAACCCGAACCGGTCCTGTCCGCCTCCGTCACCGGGGCCGCCTCCCGCGAAGATGATTCGGCATGGCGTGGGGTATAACCCCTCAGGCCCGGCCAGGACACGCCCTCACCTCCTCATCGGACCGAATCGGTCACCGTTCGCGTACCCACGGAAGCGGCCTGCCACTCCGGCGAGCGACCGGCGGGCGGGACGGGGCGGGTGGGCGGGGTGACGGGAGCCCGGATCAGGCCACCAGGGCATACGGCTCGGGCTCGGTTGACAGGCGGCGCCACCAACTACGCGAAGGCGGGGGGCTTGAGTCTCCCGTAGGGGGAGGCGCGAGGGTGAGGGCATGGACGGCGAGACGCTCTACTCGATCGGTGATCTGGCTCGACGGACCGGCCTGACTGTCAAGGTGATCCGCTTCTACTCCGACCGCGGGATCGTGCCGCCGACCGACCGCAGCCCGACCGGCTACCGCCGCTACGGGATCGAGGCTGTCGCCCGGCTGGACCTGGTGCGGACGCTGCGCGAGCTGGGACTGGACCTTGCCACGATCCGGAAGGTCGTGGACCGGGGGATCTCGCTACCCGAGGTCGCCGCCGCGCACGCCGACGCGCTGGCGGTGCAGATCCGGATGCTGCGCCTGCGGCGCGCGGTGCTGACGGCGGTGGCCAGGCGCGGGTCAACCCCTGAGGAGATGGATCTGATGCACAGGCTGGCCAAGCTCTCCGAGACTGAACGGCGGCGCCTGATCGGCGAGTTCCTCGACACCGTCTTCGGCGGTGTGGACGCCGATCCCGCATTCGTGGGGATCATGCGTTCGATGACCCCCGAGCTGCCGGACAATCCCGAGGCCGAGCAGGTCGAGGCGTGGGTGGAGTTGGCCGAACTGTCCCAGGACCCGGATTTCCGCGCCAGCATGCGGCGCATGGCCGAGCAGTATGCGGCGGAGCGCGCCGGGAGCGACAGCCGGGGCGTGCGCCGCGACGCGGCCGCGGTGGTCCGTGACCAGGTCGGCCCGGCCCTGGCAGCCGGCGTCGACCCGGCCTCGCCCCAGGCTGATCCGGTCGTCGCGGCAGTCACGGCTCAGTACGCGCACGTCTGCGGTCGGCCCGACGACGGCGACCTTCGGCACCGGCTGTTGATCCAGCTGCAGACCGCGAACGACCCGCGCAGGGAGCGGTACCTCCAGCTGCTCTCGGTGATCAACGGCTGGCCTGCCACGGAAAGCCTGGCGCCGGCGCTCGACTGGTTCATCGAAGCCTTGCGTGTCCGGACACCCGTGAGGTGCCCGTGACAGGTGCTACTGCTGGTGTCTCGGAACCCGCGGCGCGCGCCCACCACGCCTCCTAGCCTGGGAAGCGGGAGCACTTCCGGCACTGATCGACGGAGGACACCGTGACCAAAGCCATCAGGGACGCCCTTGAGGGCGTCAGCGAGATCGACCTCACCGTGACCGGCCGGAAGACCGGGCGGCAGATTTCGCACCCTGTGTGGTTCGTGCAGGAGGAAGAGAGCCTGTTCCTGGTCCCGATAACCGGCTCGGACAGCCAGTGGTACAAGAACGTACGGCAGACACCGATGATCCAGGTGTCCTCGAACGGAACGGCGTTGAGCACGAGCGCCACCCCGATCACCGAACCCGACCGGGTCGACCACGTCGTGGAGATGTTCCGCGACAAGTACGGCGCGGACCAGGTGGAGGCGAGCTACCCGAAGCGGGACGTCGCCGTTCAGGTCGCGCTCGGGTAACCCGGGGCCGCGCCTTCGGGCGTCGCAACGTCGCCGGGCCGGAGGCCGTCCGCCCCGGCGAGGCAACTGCACGGAGACGGTCAGTTGGTGATCGTCAGCGCGACCGGCAGGCCCTGCTGCACCTCGAGGACCGCCCGTTCCCCGAGCGGTTGCGCCAGGTCGACGGTGGCGGTGCGGCGCGCTCCGATATCCGCGCACCCCTCGCCGTCGGCGTGGCGGCGCTCGATGACGATCACCACGAGGGCGTTGGCCGACTCGACGGCCTCCGCGCTGTAGTCGGCGCCGCACGGCTGGCTGCCCGGGCCCGGGGAGCCGGTGAAGGCGACGGTCAGCCGCCGGCTGGTCGTGCTCCCGGTCGCCGACTCGATCGCCAGCCCGCCGTGCGGGTACTCGGGGCCCCACGGCGGTGGCGTCACCACGATGGCGGCCGAGGGGGCGACCGCGATCCGGGTCAGCCGCACCGCCGTGCCGTTGAGGGTGTACTCCCAGGCCGGGGCCGTGGCGGGGCCACGGGTGGTGGGGATCCGGACCGTGGTCGGGCGCGCGGCGGTGACCTCCAGGGGTACGCACTCGCAGTCCCCGCCCGCCGCTCTCAGCTGGGCGAGTGCCTCCTCGGCCGACATCAGGGGAACCGGCTGCGTCCTGCCGTTCTCCCAGACCACCTTCCCGGTCGACTGCGCGGCGGTGGGCAGCGCCGTGGCGGGGACGACCCGGCCGGCCAGGAACGCCTGCTTGTTGTTGTCCCCGTTCGCCGGTTCCCAGTCGCCGAGCTGGCCGGTCAGCTCCCCGACCGGCACGAAGTTCTGCGCCCCACCGGCATCGAGGACCGCCTGGTCATACCGGGTCAGGGCATCGTGGGCCTGCTGGCGCAACCTGTCCAGGTCATCCCCGCCGGGGCCGCTGCCGGTCGCGCCGCAGCCACCCAGCACGGCCACCGCCGTGACCCATAGCAGCCAGCGCCGTCCGCCCATCCCCGCTCACCTCCGCACCCCTTCGACGTCCGCCTGCCCCGCCAGGGTTCCAGGAAGTCCAGTCGGTGTCACCGGCGTCAGCTCGAAGTGGACGGTCCGGCCGGTCCTGCCTCGCCCGAGCCGGTGCATCAACGGCACGAGCACCCGGTGCAGCATCGGGTGTTTGCGGGCCAGTGATCGGGCGGCCCGGTCGTACTCCGCTCCGGTCAGTCGGCGGGCCGTGGCTTCGATGGCTGGGCCGGTCGGCGTGCCGCGCGTGGTGGACGGCGCCACGGTGATCCGCGGATCGTTGCGCATCCGCACCGTCTTCCACGCCTTGTCGAAGCTGCGCACGTACGCCCGCTCCCCCACCACCGCGATGCTCACCGGTGTCGGCACCGCCGTCCCGTCCCGCTTGAACGTCGTCAACACCACCGTCTTCTGCCGCAGGAAGGGCGCCCAGGCCGGGGAGGCGGAGGGCGAGACGTACCCGACCACCCACCCCAGCTCGCGCAGGCGGATCACCAGCGCGATCAAGGCCAGGACGGCCAACAGCAGCACCAGCCAGGTCTGCACCGCACTACCGCCGACGTGCGCGTCGACCCCGTGCGACACCGTGTGCGCCAACCCACCGACCAGGTACCCGGCCAGGGCCACCGTGAGCGCGTCGGACCAGATGAGGGCCAGCAGCAGGGTCGCCCCGATGCCGAGCTGGAACGCCCCCACGTCGTGCACAAAGTGCTCGCTGGGCGGAAAGTCGACCGCCGAGCTGAAAGAGGAAGGCGCCACCAGCGCCCACACCCCGATGACCATCGCCGCCAGGCCGAGCAGCGCGACCAGGACCCGCATCATGGTTCTCATGCCCGCCTGACGGACCAGACCACGCAGATGTGACGACGGGGAGCCGACCGACGGCCGGCCCACCCCC